>JAOZVV010000168.1 GCA_025869365.1 Pseudonocardia sp. | reverse complement strand
TCGCGCTCCGCGCCGAGCACCCGATCTTCCGCCGGCAGCGGTTCTTCCAGGGCCGGCCGATCCACGGTTCGAGCATCGACGACATCGCCTGGCTCCGGCCGGACGGGCAGCACATGGACGACGCGGACTGGAACCGGGCGCAGACCCGCTCGGTGATGATCTACCTCAACGGGGAGGGCATCCCGGACCGCAACCAGCTCGGCGAGCGGATCCTCGACGACTCGTTCCTGCTGCTGGTCAACGCCCACCACCAGCAGACGACGTTCACGCTGCCGGACGAGACGTACGGGAAGGTCTGGCAGACGGTCGTCGACACGTTCGACCCGCTGCTCGCGAACACGCGGCGCCGCCATCCGCGCCCGGGCGCCCGCCTCCGGGTGACCCCGAGGACGATGCTGGTGCTGCGCTGCCGGTACTGAGAAGCCGGTACCGAGACGCCCGTACCGGGACACCGGTACCGGGAGCCGCCGACGGGTCAGGCGCGGTGCGCTCCCAGGCCGGTGGCACCCGGGGCGACATCGTCGCGGAGCACCAGGTCGGGGGTGTAGTCGCCGCCCTGCTGGGCCCGGTACGGGATCGGCTCCGTGGCCCACAACCCGCGCAGGCGCTCCCGGAGCTCCTTGGCCGCCAGGTCCCCGTCCTCGGCGGTGAACCGGTCCGCGCCCGGCACGAGGAGCGGCGGCAGGACCGACGCGCCCGCGTAGAACAGCGTGCCGTGCAGCAACGGGAAGAGCAGTTCGCCGAGCTCGCCGTTGATCCCCCGTCCGGAGAACACCGGGGCCGGACCGCCCGCGCTCACGACGACCATCGCCCGCTTCCCGGCCAGCACCCCGTCGCCGTAGCGGCGGGTCCGCCCATCCGGGCCGCGTACGCCATAGGCGAACCCGTCCACGAAGACCCGGTCGAACCAGCCCTTGAGGATGGCCGGCAGCCCGAACCACCACAGCGGGAACTGGACGACGATCGCGTCGGCCCGGCGCACCTTCTCCTGCTCGGCGAGCACGTCCTCGCTCAGCCGGCCGCCCTCGTACGCCGCCCGCGAGGCCGGCCCCACGTGGAACCGCTCCGCCGGGTCGTGGGCGTAGTCCGCGGCGTCGACGACGGGGTTCCAGCCCATCGCGTACAGGTCGGACACCTCGACGTCGTGGCCCTCGGCCCGCAGCAGCCGCTGCCCCTCGACGGCGAGGACGCCGCTCAGCGAGCGGGGATCGGGGTGGGCGAGCAGCCAGAGCACGGTCATCGGCTCAGCCTGTGCGGCGCGCGGACGCCGGGCTACTGGCCGGATGGACAGTATGTGTCAGGATCGAGCCATGAGCACGTTCGCCGACGACGGCCGGCACCGGGTCGCCGTGCTGGTCCGCGACGGCATGCTGCCGATCGAGGTCGGCATCGTCCACCGCCTGTTCGGGCAGGCGCGCTCCGCCGCCGGTGACGCCCTGTACGAGGTCCTGACCTGCACGCTCGTCCCCGGGGAGGTGCGCACGGACGCGGACTTCACGGTCGCCGTCGCGCACGGCCCCACCCTGCTCGCGGAGGCGGACACGGTGGTCGTCCCGGCCTCGGACATCGACTACGAGCCCGGCCCGGGTCCGCTCGGCGGCGCGCTCGCGGACGCGTTCGCGCGGATCGGGCCCGGCACCCGGATCGCGTCGATCTGTACGGGACCGTTCGTGCTGGCCGCGGCCGGCCTGCTCGACGGGCGGCGGGCGACCACGCACTGGAAGTCCTGCGCGGCGTTCCGCGAGCTGTTTCCCGGCGTCGAGCTGGACCCGGACGTCCTCTACACGGACGACCGCGGCGTCCTGACCTCCGCAGGCGTCGCGTCCGGGGTCGATCTCTGCCTGCACATGATCCGCTCGGACCACGGCGCGGCCGTCGCCAACGAGGTCGCCCGGGGCACCGTCGTGCCCCCGCACCGCGAGGGCGGCCAGGCGCAGTACGTGCGCAGGCCCCTGCCCGGTCCGTGCGGCTCCTCGACGACCCGCGCACGGGAGTGGGCGCTGGCCAACCTCGACCGCCCGATCACCCTGCGGGAGCTCGCGGAGCGCGAATCCACGAGCACCCGGACCTTCACCCGTCGCTTCCGGGAGGAGACGGGCACCTCACCGGGGCACTGGCTGATCCGGCAGCGCGTCGCGCGGGCCTGTGAGCTGCTGGAACGCACCGACCTGCCGGTGGACCGGGTCGCCGCCGACGCGGGGTTCGGCGCCGCCGGTTCCCTGCGCCTGCACCTGCAGGCGGAGCTGGGGGTCTCCCCGAGTGCCTACCGCGCGACGTTCCGCGGCACCGCCCCGACCGGTTGATCGTCCGCGTCGCCGCTGAATAGGGTCTGCACCGTGGCCCTGCGTGTCGTCATCGCCCCGGACTCGTTCAAGGGATCGCTGGACGCGGCCGCCGTCGCCGAGGCGATCGCCGCGGGCTGGCGCACGCGCCGCCCGGACGACGTGCTGGCGCTCCTGCCCCTCGCCGACGGCGGCGAGGGCACCCTCGAGGCGCTCGGCCACGACCTCCCCGCGGAATGCCTGCGCACCGCCACCGTCGGCGGGCCGGACGGGCGGCCCGTCACCGCGCACTGGCTGCTGCGCCCCGACGGCACCGCCGTCGTCGAGCTCGCCACGGCCGCCGGCCTCCCCCAGCTCGACGAGCCGGACCCCCTCGGCGCGACCACCCACGGCGTCGGCGAGCTGCTCGCCCTGGCCGCCGCGGACCCCGGCACCCGGCGGATCATGCTCGGGCTCGGTGGCTCCGCCACCACCGACGGCGGCACCGGGGCCCTGACCGCCCTCGGCGCCCGGTTCCTGGACGCGGACGGGAACGCTCTCCCGCCCGGCGGCGGCGCTCTCGCCCGGCTGGCCCGGGTGGACCTGTCCGCGCTGGTCGAGGGCCCACCCGAGGGCGTCGAGTACCTGGTCGACGTCACCAGCCCCCTGCTCGGGCCGCACGGCGCCGCCGCGGTCTTCGGACCGCAGAAGGGCGCCTCGCCCGCCCAGGTGGCGGAGCTCGACGCCGCGCTCGCGCGGCTCGCGCAGGTGCTCGGGGCGAGCGGTGACGAGCCCGGGTCGGGCGCCGCGGGCGGGACGTCGTTCGGGCTGCTCACCTGCTGGGGCGGGCGGATGGTCAGCGGCTCGGCCACCGTCGCCGAGGTCGCCGGGCTCGGCGCCGCCGCACCCGGCGCGGACCTCGTCGTCACCGGGGAGGGCCGGTTCGACTCCCAGTCCGTCCGGGGCAAGGTCGTCGGCAACGTGCTCGACGTCGCCGGGCGGACCCCCGTGGCGGTCGTCGCGGGCCAGGTCGCCACCGACGCGCCGCCCGCCGTCACCGCGCTGTCGCTGACCGCGCTCGCCGGCTCCGCCGAGGCCTCGATGGCGGACCCCGCGCGATGGCTCGGTGTCGCGGGGGCGGCGCTGGCCGAGCGGTACGGTTCGCCGCGATGACCACTCCGCCGCCCGCACCGCAGGCCGTTCTCGCCCCGCTGACCGAGAGCGCCGTCTTCCTGAGCATCGTCGTGCCGCCCGGTGGCGAGGAGACCGTCCGCGGCCTCCTGCCGGACCTCGCCGGGCTGACCCGTTCGGTGGGCTTCCGCGTCCCGGACGAGGCCCTGACCTGCGTCGCCGGAATCGGCTCGGACCTCTGGGACCGGCTCTTCGACGGCCCGCGGCCGGCCGAGCTGCATCCGTTCCGGGAGGTCACCGGGGAGCGGCACACCGCGCCGTCGACGCCCGGGGACCTGTTCCTGCACGTCCGCGCGCTGCGGATGCACCCCTGCTTCGAGCTGGCGCGCCTGGTCACGGACCGGCTCGGCGGCGCCGCGCGGGTCGTCGACGAGGTGCAGGGCTTCCGCTACTTCGACAACCGGGACCTGCTCGGCTTCGTGGACGGCACCGAGAACCCGACCGGCCGCGGGGCCGCGGCGGCGGTGCTGATCGGGGACGAGGACCCGGACTTCGCCGGCGGCACGTACGTGATGGTCCAGAAGTACCTGCACGACCTCGCCGCCTGGAACGCGCTGACGGTCGAGCAGCGCGAGCTCGCCGTCGGCCGCCGTCAGCTGGACGACGTCGAGCTGGACGACGAGACCAAGCCCGCGGACAGCCACGTCGCGCTGACGACGATCGAGGACCCGGACGGCACCGAGCGGGAGATCCTGCGGGACAACATGCCGTTCGGCTCGCTGGAGCGCGGCGAGTTCGGCACCTACTTCGTCGGCTACGCGGCCACGCCCGAGGTGCCGGAGCGGATGCTGACCCGGATGGTGGTGGGCGACCCGCCGGGGAGCTCGGACCGGATCCTGGAGGTGTCGAGGGCCGTCACGGGAGGGCTGTTCTTCGTCCCGAGCCAGGACCTCCTCGACGATCCCCCGCCGGCGCCCGCCACGTCCACGCCGGCCCGGGCTGCCGCGACGGCTGTTCCCGCCCCGACGGCGCCTGCGGAGACACCGGGGTCCGGCTCACTCGGGATCGGCAGCCTCCGCTGAGCCCGGCTGCTCCTTCGTCAGGTGGAGCAGCCAGTCCGACGAGGTCCGGATGAGGGCGTAGCGGCGCGAGTCCCGCCGGCCGTGCAGGGTGAACAGGATCCGCCGCTCCGTGCGGTCGTGCTCCTCCCACCAGCCGATGTCCGCGATGTCCTTGTCCTCGTCGGTGTAGGTGAGGTGCTCCAGCTCGTGGTCCGGCACCGCGATCGCCAGCCGGTTCGCGCCGGACCGCTCCGGGAGCCCCCGCGGCAGCGCCCAGGAGCGCAACACCCCCGCCTCCTCGAGCCGCAGGTCGACATGATGGCGGGGGCGGCGGTGCTCGTGCAGGACGAACGCCGGGCGCGTACTCATGGGGACGAGTGTGCCCGGGCCGGGCCGATTGACACGACCGGACGCGTACCGCACCATCATCTGAGCACATGCTCACATGACAACGACCCGTCGCCCAGGAGGTCCCCCGTGTCCCAGGCCGCTGCTCTCCCCGCCTCCGCGGTACCGGTCGTCCCGGTTCGCGAACTCCTGCCCTGGGCGGTGTTCGCCGGCGTCATCCTGCTCGCGCTGCTCTACCTGGTGGGGATGGACCAGGGCGCCACCTCGGTGTTCTCCGGCAGCATGCTGCACGAGTTCGTGCACGACGGCCGCCACCTCCTCGGCTTCCCCTGCCACTAGCCCTCCTCCGCTCCCTCCGAGTGACTCAGGACAGCCGACTTCCATGGTGAGAACCCTCCTGATCCGCGGCATGCTCGCCGGGATCGCCGCCGCCGCGCTGACGTTCGTCTTCCAGTACTTCGTCGGCGAGCCGGCCCTCGACGGCGGCATCGCCTTCGAGGACTCGCTCGCCACGGCGGCGAACGAGCCGGCGGGCGTCGAGCTCGTCAGCCGCGGGACGCAGAGCACGCTCGGCCTCGCGGTCGCCCTGCTGATCTACGGCGTCGCGTTCGGTGGCATCTTCGCCCTGGTCTACGCGGGCGTGTACGGCCGCGTCGGCCGGCTCTCCGGCAGGGCCACCTCGGCGGTGCTGGCGCTGGTGGGTTTCGTCGTGGTGTTCGCGGTGCCCTTCGTCAAGTACCCGGCGAACCCGCCTGCGGCGAGCCTGGACGACACGATCGGCACCCGCACCGGGACCTATGTCATGATGGTCGTGCTGTCCGTGCTGGTCGCCGTGGCCGCGGTCGTGCTGGGCCGCAGGCTCGTCGCGCGGCTGGGCGCCTGGAACGGCGTCCTGCTCGCGGCACTGGGCTATCTCGTCGTCATGGGAGTCGTCGGCGCGCTCCTGCCGGTGATCGACGAGACGCCCGCGGACTTCCCGGCCACGGTGCTCTACGACTTCCGGCTCGCCTCCCTCGGCGGCCAGCTGGTGCTCTGGACCGTGCTCGGACTCGTCTTCGGGGCACTCGTCGACGGCGGGTCCCGGCGCGGCAGCCGCGCCGCGATGGAGTCCGCCGGCCGTTAGGCGATCACCGACCTGGTGGCGGCGACCGTCGCTGCCGGACCACGTGACCGTCGCCGACCCGGCGGACCTCCCCGGAAAGTTCCCATGACCCCGTTCCCCCCGGCCCGGCCCCGCGTGCGTCCGATGCTGCGGGCACCGGCGATGCTGCGGGCACTGGTGGCCCTCCTGGTGGCGGTCGCGGTGCTGCCGCTCGGCGCCGGGGTCGCGTCCGCGCACAGCGCCGGCCTCGAACCGGCGGCGGCGCTCCCGCGGATCCTCGCCGTCGAACCGGCGGTGCCGGGCCTGCGCGTCACGGTGATCGAGGCGGGTGCCCGGCTGCGGCTGGACAACGGCACCGCCGCCGCGGCCGAGGTCTCGCCGCCCGCGGACACCGCCCGGACGACCGAGCCCTCCGTCGCCGCGGGCGCCACCGCGCGGTGGAAGGACCGCCGGATCACCGACGCCGTCGCCTCCGGGGGCGCCTGGGCCGTCCCCCTGGTCGTCGGCGGCACCCTCGTCACCGTCCGCGGGGACGTCCTCGCCCCGCCGCCCCCGGCGACCGGTCTGTGGTGGCTCACGACGGCGGTCGTCGCGCTCGGCGCGACGCTGCTGGGAGCGGCCGCCGTCCGCCGCCGGGGTGCGGAGATCGGCGCGGCCGCGCTGACGCTCGGCGCCGTCGCGGCGCACATCGTGCACGTCCTCGGTTCGGCCCTCGTGCCGGACGAGCTGTCGTACTGGCCGACGGTCGCCGGCACCGCCGGGATCGGGCTCGGCGCGTGGGCGTTCGGCCTGGCCGGGGCCGTGCTGGCCCTGGCGGGGAAGCAGTACGGCCTGCTGCTCTGCGCTCTCGCGGGCGCGATCCTCGCCATGATCACGGCCTTCGACACCGCGAGCTTCGCCGACGCCGTCCTCCCCTACGGCTGGGACCCGGTCCTCGACCGCGCCGCCACGACCGTGACGGTCGGCGCCGGGTTCGGCCTGTTCCTCATGGGGTTCGCCGTGCTGCGGCGGCTCACCCCGACCGAGCTCCCCATCCCGTCCACGGAGGAATCCCGTTGATCCGCACGACCGTCCTGCTCGTCGGGGCGCTCCTCGTCCTGGCCGGCTGCGCCGCGGGACCGGGCGCCGCCGCTCCGCCGCCGGCCGCTTCCACGGCAGCACCGGCGACAGCCCCGGTGACCGCTCCGGCGACCGGGACACCCGCTCCCGCCAGCACCGCACCTGCTGTGCAGACGGTGCGGGTGACGTACGCGGGCGGGCAGGTCACCGGGGACACCGGGCGGGTCGCCGTGCCGCTCGGGCGCACGGTGGACGTGGTGGTGACCAGTGACGTCGCGGACGAGATCCACCTGCACGGCTACGACCGCTCCGCGAACGTCCCGGCGGGCGGCAGCGCGACCCTGACCTTCACCGCGGACATCCCGGGGGTGTTCGAGATCGAGCTCGAGGAGCTGGGCCGCGAGCTCACACAGCTCCGGGTGAGCTGAGGGCCCGGGTCCGATGATCGCGCCCGGCCCGACCGGCACGCCCCGCCGGACGTTCCCTGCCGGACCGACGCCCCCGGCCGCCCGGTGATCTCCGCGCACGGTGTCGGGACCCGGACCGACCTGCCGATCCCCGTCGAGCTCGCCGTCACCGCGGCGACGCTCGCGCTGCTGATCTCCTTCGGCGTGCTCGGTCTGCTCTGGAGGACGCCCCGGCTCCGCGGCGGCGAGGCGGGCCGCCCGCTCGCCCTCCCGGGCGTCCCGGGCCTGCTCGGCGCGGCCCGGCTGGTCGTGGCGGTGATCGCGGTGGTCGTCGTCGCGGCGGGGTTCGCAGGTCCCGCGACCGTGGACCGCAACCTCGCCCCGTGGACGTTCTACGTGCTCTTCTGGGCCGGGCTCGTCCCGGCGTCCCTGCTGTTCGGGCCGGTGTGGCGGGCGCTGAACCCGCTGCGACTCCTGCACGCGGGGCTCGCCCGGACGTTGCGGCTCGACCCCGCGCGCGGGGTGCTGGATCTGCCCGCCCGGCTCGGGCTCCGCCCCGCGGCGGTCTTCCTCGCGGCCTTCGCCTGGCTCGAGCTCGTGCACCCGTCCGCGTCGGATCCCCGGGTCGTGGCGTGGTTCCTGACCGGGTACGGCCTGGTCCAGGTCGCGGCGGCGTGCGTGTTCGGCCGCGGCTGGTTCGCCAGGGGGGACGGCTTCGAGGTCTACTCGACGCTCCTCGGCGCGCTCGCCCCGCTCGGCCGCCGCGCCGACGGACGGCTGGTCCTGCGCAACCCGCTCGACGGCCTGGACACGATCCGCCCCGATCCCGGCCTGGTCGCGGTGGTGGTCGTGCTCGTCGGCACCACGGCGTTCGACGGGCTGTCCCGCTCGTCGCTCTGGCGGGACACGGTCCCCCCGGGCCCGCTCGTCGGCACGCTCGGGCTGGTGGCCGTGACCGGGGTGGTCGCGGCCCTGTATCTCCTCGGCACGTGGCGGCCGGACCCGGTCCGCGGCCCGGAGCGCGCCCCGCTCCCGGCGGCGTTCGCCCACACCATCGTGCCGATCGCGGCGGGCTACGCGATCGCGCACTACTTCTCCCTCGTGGTGTTCGACGGCCAGCAGGCCGTCGTCCTCGCGAGCGACCCCTTCGGCACCGGCGCGGACCTGTTCGGCACGGCGACCCGCGCGATCGACTACGCCGTGGTCGGCACGGCCGCGATCGCCGTCGTGCAGCTCGCCGGGATCGTGCTCGGCCACCTCGCCGCCGCGGTGGCCGCGCACGACCGGGCGGTGAAGCTCTTCCCGCCGACGATCGCGGTCCGGATCCAGTACCCGCTGCTCGCGGCGATGGTGGTGCTCACCTGCGGGGCGGTGGGCCTGATCTTCGCGCCGTGACCCCGGACGGAGCTGCGGGGCCCTCAGTCCGCGGGCCAGCGCGGCTCCGCGAGCGGGTCGATCCCCAGCGTGGCCCTGCCGATCGTCTCCAGCGCCACGTCGTTCGACGGCGGATGGAACTGTCCGGCCCGGACGTCGCGGTAGAAGCGTTCGAGCGGAAGCGTCCGGAAGATCCCGTGCCCGCCGACCATCCGGACGCAGCGGTCGACAGCGGCGGCCGCCGCGTTCACCGCCGTGTACTTGATGGTCTGGATGTCCGCGGGCTGCAGCCGCTCCCCCGCGGCGCGGCGGGCCAGCCCGTCGGACACCAGGGCCTCGGCGGGGCGGAGCAGCAGCTCGATCTCCGCGGCGCTGTAGACCTGTGCGGGCTGCCGGGACATCGGCAGCGTCGCCCCGGTGACCGTCCGGCTCGTCACGTACTCGTAGGCCAGCCGGCAGGCCGCGCGGGCGATCCCCAGGTAGACGGACGCGACCGAGACCGCGAACCAGGCGAAGGTGCGTTCCTGGACCGCGTCCCAGACCGGCGGCCCCGCGGCGGGGTCCGTCCCGCGCTGCACCGCCGCGGCCGGGACGAACACGTCGTCGAAACGGACGTCCCACGAGCCGGTGCCGCGCATCGCCATCGTGTCCCAGGTGTCCACGAAGGACAGGCCGGGGGTGTCCCGGGGCAGGCCGAAGAGCAACAGCCGCCCGGTCCCGGTGTCCGCGGCGGTGCCCCAGAAGAAGGTCAGCACCGGGGCGAGGGAGCAGAAGGACTTGCGGCCGGAGATGCGGTACCCGCCGTCGACCGGGACCGCCGGGGTCGACGAGGTCCGCACGTTCAGGCCGGTGGCCGCATCCGTCAGGCTGCCCCCGACCACCGCGCCGCCCGCGACCATCCGGAAGATCGGCTCCGCGGCCCGCTCGCCCGCGGCCCAGCCCTCCGCGGCGGCCCCCACCCCGAAGAGGTGCATGTTCGTGGCCAGCGCGGTGGAGGCGCAGCCACCCGCGATGATCTTCTGGCAGGCGGCCATCGTGGCGAGGTCCGCGCCGCCGCCCCCGAGCTCCTCGGGCACGACGGCGGTGAGGTAGCCGACCTCCCGCAACCGGTCGAGGTTCTCCACGGGGAAGCGGCCCTCGCGGTCGATCTCCCCCGCCCGCTTGGCGAACTCGTCCGCGAGCTCGGTGGCGGTGCTGATCCAGTCGGTCACGTCGGCTCCACGATGATCTTGCAGTGCTCTTCGGGGTCGCCCAGGGCGGCGAACGCCCACGGGACGCGGTCCAGGCCCACCCGGGCCGTGACCAGGGGCGCGACGTCGATCTCGCCCTCGGCGAGCGAGCGCAGGGACGCCGCGAACTCCGCCGGCTCGTAGCCGAGGACGAACTGCAGGTTCAGCTGCTTGGCGATGGCGAAGTAGGGGTTCACGACGTCGTCGCCCATGCACACCCCCACCACGACGACGCGGGAGCGCGCCGGGGCACAGCGCAGGACGTCGTTGAGGATGCCGGGGACGCCGATCGCCTCGAACACCACGGGCGGCCGCTCCGGTCCGGTGCCGGCCCAGGCGGCCCAGCCCGTCTCCTCCCGGGGATCGACGGTGACCGTGGCGCCCATCGTCGCGGCGAGGCGGCGTCGGCCCGGCGAGAGGTCCGCCGCCACGATCGTCTCGACACCCTGCACCGTCAGGGCCGCGATCACCGCGAGCCCGACCGGCCCGCAGCCGAGGACGATCGCGCCGTCGCCGGGCGCCACGTGGGCCATGTTCACGGCGTGCAGGCCGACGGCCATCGGCTCGGTGAACGCCGCGTGGTGCGCGGGCAGGCCGTTCGGCACCTCGAGGAGCAACGGGGCGGCGAGCACGATCCGCTCGCCGTAGCCGCACTTCACCGAGTTCGAGTAGACGATCGTGTCGATCCCGCCGGCGGTGGGCAGGATCGGCATGGACGTGACGAGCGTGCCGGGCACGATCGACGTCTCCGTACCCGGACCGAGCTCCAGCACCTCCGCGGCGAACTCGTGGCCCATGTACACGTCACGGTCCAGGTCGATCTCGCCGCGGCCGCGCGGCAGGCCCTCCATCTCCCGGCCGAGGGCGAGCATCTCCGCGCCGTGCCGGGCGAAGTGCAGGTCCGAACCACAGATCCCGCAGGCCTTGACCTGCACCAGGACCTGGCCGGGACCGGGGACGGGCTCGGGGACGTCGTCGCGGACGAGGATCTCGCCCTTGCTCAGGACCGCGGCGCGCATCAGACCGCCTCCCTCTCGGCCGGTGCAGCGGTCTCCGCGGCGTGGGCCTCGATCGAGTCCACGATCGCCTGACCCGCCCGGCCGAAGATCTCCTCACGCTTGCCCACGGCCCAGTCGTGCGAGGCCTGCGGGCCGGCGAGCCTGCCCTTGAAGTGCGGGATGACGTGCCGGGCGAAGAGCCGGTAGGACTCGATCGTCGCCGCCGGGGAGGCCCAGTCGTGGCCGAGCATGAGGAAGGTGCCGAAGCCGCCGGACTGCTCGAGCAGGTCCTCGATGTAGGCGATGGCGTCGTCCGGCGTGCCGATCATGGCCTTGCCCGTCTCGCGGTACCCCTCGACGAAGTCCTCGACGACCGCCCACGCGTTCCCGATCGCCGCGAAGCCCTCCGCCGCCGCGGACATGGACAGCGAGAGCAGCGAGGCGCCGTACTTGCCGGCCAGCCGCGGCCCGGACGGCGAGACCATCGCCGCCACCGCGATCTCCGGATGCGGCCACTGGTAGGGCCGGACCTGCAGCCGGGCCTCGCGCATGGTGAACCAGTCCGTCTGCCGGGTCACCGGCTCCTCGGAGGTGAACAGGGCGAGCATCGCCTCCAGTCCCTCGTCGTGCATCCGCCGCTGGTGCACCGGGTCGATGCCCAGGATGTAGGCGTCGGTGGGCAGCGCGCCGGGGCCGGTGCCGATGATCAGCCGGCCCCGGGTCAGGTGGTCGAGCAGGCACAGGCGGTCCGCCAGCAGCCACGGGTGGTGGTAGGGCAGGGAGACCACGCCGGTACCGAGCCGGATGTGCCTGGTCCGCTGCGCCGCGGCGGCGATGAAGATCTCCGGGCTGCCGATGAGCTCGTAGCCGCCGGAGTGATGCTCGCCGAACCAGGCCTCGTCGAAGCCGAAGCGGTCCAGCGCCTCGACGCGTTCGAGGTCGTACTCCAGCGCGAGCGTCGGGTCCTGCCCGACGGGGTGGAACGGCGCGTAGAAGACGCCGAAGTCGAGCGGTGCGGTCACGACCTCCCCCAGCCGACGGTCTTCAGGAAGGTGAGCAGCGCGGCGTTGACCTCGTCCGGCTTCTCCTGCTGCACCCAGTGCCCCGCGTCCTCGACCAGCACGGAGCCGTGGTGGTCCGAGAGCCACTGCTCCTGGGCCGAGGGCGGGCTCATGGCGAGCACCGGATCCAGTACGCCGCCGACGAACAGGCTCGGGACCTCGACCTTCGCCCCGGCGAGCTGCGGGGTGAGCTCCCAGTTGCGGTCGAGGTTCCGATACCAGTTGATCCCACCGGTGAAGCCGGTCCGCGCGAACTCGGAGGCGTAGAAGTCCAGCTCCTCCTGGGACAGCCACGCGGGCATCCCGGCGGGCTCCGGGAACCGGTCGACGAACCCGCGGCCGTCGTCCGCCGAGGCGATGATCGTCTCGGCGGTCCCGTCCGTACGGGTGCCGCAGAGCAGCCTGCGCATGGTCCGCGCGGGATCGCGGCCGAGCTCGGCGTCCGCGGGACCGGGCTCCTGGAAGTAGAGGATGTAGAAGAACCGGTCCTTGAACGCCTTGCGCCACAACCGGGTCGGCGGCTGCGGTGCGCGGGGGCCGAAGGGCACGCTCATCCCGCACACCCCGGCCACGCGCTCGGGGTGCAGCAGGGCGAGCTGCCACACCAGGATCGACCCCCAGTCGTGGCCCACGAAGACGGCCTACTCCTCGCCGAGCTCGTCGAGCAGACCGATGAGGTCCCCGACGAGGTGGGGGAGGTCGTAGTCCTCGATCGCGGCGGGCCGCGACGATCGCCCGTACCCGCGCTGGTCGGGCGCGATCACGTGATGGCCGGCCGCGGCGAGGGCGGGGATCTGGTGTCGCCACGAGTAGGCGAGCTCCGGGAACCCGTGGGCGAGGACCACCGGAGGCCCGGTGCCCTCCTCCACGACGAACAGGTCGACGCCGTTCACGGCGATGAAGCGCTCAGCGGCCACGATGCCACCTCCTGGTAACGAGCGTTTGGTAACGAACGTTGCCAGAACCATAGGATATGGTCACGCACGTTGCCAAGATCTGACGAGACGACGAGGCCCACCCGCTGGGCCGGGATCCCCGCCGCCGACCGCGTGGCCGAGCGGCGCTCCCTGCTGCTCGACGCAGCCCTCGAGCTGCTCGGCACCGAGGGGATCGCCGGCACCACGGTGCGCGCCGTCTGCGCGACGGCACGGCTCAACGCCCGCTACTTCTACGAGAGCTTCGAGGACCTGGACGCCCTGGTCCTCGCGCTCTTCGACCACCTCGTCGACACGCTGCGCGCCGAGGTGGGCGCCGCCGTCGCCGCGGCCGGGACGGACCCGAGGGCCCGGGTCCGGGCGACGGTGGAGACGACGGTGCGGTTCGTCGACTCGGACCGCCGGCGGGCGCGGGTCCTCTACGTCGAGGGCCGCGGGAACGAGCGGCTCAGCCGTCGCCGGCTGGAGTCCGGGTCCGTGATCGCCGCCGAGCTCGAGGCCGAGGCGGCCGGGCGCGGGGCCGGCGGGCAGATCCACCGGATCACCGCCGCCTTCCTCGTCGGGGGGTTCAGCGAGCTGCTGATGCGGTGGGTCGACGGCGCGATCCCCGTCAGCCGCGACGAGCTGGTCGAGGACGCCACGGAGCTCTTCCTCGGGCTCGGGCGGGTGGCCTCGAGGATCAGCCGGGCGGAGCGGACCGGGCGGGCGGAGCGGGCCCGGTAGCCCCCGGGTTCGATCACCCGGGGCGATCACCCGGGTTCGATCACCGCGACGATCTGCCTCTCCTTGACCGAGTCGTGCTGGCGGACGTCGAGGGTCGTCACCGTGCCCGTCGCGGGCGCGAGGACCGGGATCTCCATCTTCATGCACTCCAGCACGACGAGCTCCTGGTCCTTGGTCACGTGGTCCCCCACGGCGACGCGGACGAGGACGACGCTGCCGGTGACATCGGCACGGGCCTGGACCATCGGACGTTCTCCTTCGGTGGTTCTCGACGGGCGGTCAGCGGCCGGCGACGGGTGAGATGCCGCACCCGACGAGCGCGCCGAGCCGCTCCTCGGACGCCGGGTCGAACAGCGAGACGCGCGCGCCGTCGCGGACCGTGACCCGGACCGCGGCGCCCAGCGGGAGGGGCGCACCGGTGTGCCGGACGAAGACCCGGGTGCCCCGCACCCCGACGACCGGGTCCGCGGCGAGCGGGGTGACCGCGACCAGGGTCTCGTGGCCGATCTCCTCGTAGAGCTCGATCGTCGCCCGGAAGCCCTGGCCCGCGAGGTCGCCGTCCTCGACGGCCGGACCGGTGTCCGGGACCAGCGCCATGTCCTCCGCGCGCAGCCCGACGAGGACGTCGCGTCCGGCGGGACCGGCCGCGCCGTCCGCCGCCCGGCACGGGAGCGCACCGCCCCAGAGCGTCACGGTCTCCCCCGCCGCGTCCCAGGTGCCGGGCCCGATGTTCATCGGCGGGTTGCCGAGGAAGCGGGCCACGAAGACGTTGGCCGGGTCGCGGTAGATCTCCCCCGGCGGCCCCACCTGCTGGATCCGCCCGTCCCGGAGCACGACGACCCGGGTGCCCATGGTCATCGCCTCGACCTGGTCGTGCGTGACGTAGACGACCGTCCGGCCGGTCCGCTGGTGCAGGGCGAGGATCTCGTAGCGGGTCTCGGCGCGGAGCTTGGCGTCCAGGTTGGACAGCGGCTCGTCCATGAGGAACGCCACCGGGTCCCGGACGAGCGCCCGGCCGAGCGCGACCCGCTGCCGCTGGCCGCCGGAGAGGGTGCGGGGATGGCGGTCCAGCAGTTCGGTGATCGCGAGCATCTCGGCCGCGGCGTCGACCCGCTCGGTGACCTCGGGGTCCGTCCGTTCCCGGCGGTAGAGCGCGGACCCGAGCCCCGGGATGTGGTGCCACCAGCGGAAGTCGTCCATGAGCAGCGGGAAGGCGAGGTTCCGCCGGACCGTCATGTGCGGGTAGAGGGCGTAGGACTGGAAGACGACGGCGAGGTCCCGGTCCCCCGGCGAGGCGCCGGTGACGTCGGTCCCGTCGACGACGACGCGCCCGTCGGTGGGGGTGTCCAGCCCGGCGATGAGCCGTAGCAGGGTGGACTTGCCGCAGCCCGAGGGCCCGAGCAGGACGAGGAACTCCCCGTCCTCGGCGACCAGGTCGACGGCGTCGAGCGCGGTCGTGGCGCCGAAGCGTCGGGTGACGCCCTTGATCTCGATCTTTCCCATCCGGGAGGCCTCCTCAGCCCTTGACCGCGCCGGCCCCGAGGCCGCTGACGACATGGCGCTGCAGGATCATGAAGAACGCGATCGCGGGCAGCGCGTAGAGCAACGACCCGGCCATCACGACGTTGATCGGGGTCGAGTACTCCCCGATGAACGACGTCAGGCCGACCGAGGTCGGTTTGATCGACTCGTCCGTGGCGAACGTGGCCGCGAAGAGGTACTCGTTCCACGCGGCGAAGAACGCCAGCACGGCGGCCGCCGCGACGGACGGCTTGATCACCGGCAGCACCACGAAGCGCAGGATCGCCAGCCGCGGACACCCGTCGACGCGGGCCGCCTCCTCGATCTCCAGCGGCACCGAGTCCACCGCACCCTTGATCATCCAGGTGACGATCGGCAGCACGAACGCCGCGTTGACGATGACCAGGCCGCCCAGGTCGTTGAGCAGCCCCAGCGCGGCGAACACCGCGTACAGCGGCACGATCAGCAGCGCCTCGGGAAGCATCTGGGTGACGAAGAGGGCGAAGCCGAGCGCGCCGCGTCCGCGGAACGGGGTCCGGGACAGCGCGTAGCCGCAGGTCACCCCGAACGCGACGCTGACGGCCGTCGTCCCGGCGGCGATGATCGTGGAGTTGAGCAGCCAGGTGCCCATCGGCGTGGTCCACAGGATGTCCACGAACACCCCGAACCCGGCGAGGTCCGGGAGCAGCTTCGGCGTGCGGTCGAAGAGCTCCGCGGTGGGCAGCGTCGCCGTGACCAGCATCCAGTACACCGGGAAGATGCACGCCACGCAGAAGACGAGGATGCCGAGGGCCTTGCCGGTCCGGAGCAGGATGCGGGACCACGCCGGCGCCACCGTCACCGCGGCGGGGGCCGTCACGAGACACCCCCGTACCGCCGGGTCAGCCGCCTGCTGGTGACGAAGTAGACGACCGAGGCGAGGACGGACAGGACCAGCCCGACCATCCCGATCGCCGAGCCGTAGCCGAGCTGGCGGTTCTTGAAGCTCTCCCGGTAGAGATCGATCATCAACGTGTTGGTCGCGTCCACCGGTCCGCCTCCCGTGAGCAGCCAGATGATCTCGAACCTGCGGAAGGACCAGATCGTGAGGAACAGCGCGAGCGTGAGCACCACCGGGGCGATGCCGGGCATCGTGACCTGGCGGAACCTGTTCAGGCCGCTCGCCCGGTCGATCTTCGCCGCCTCGTGGAGCTCCTCCGGGATCGCCTGCAGCGCGGCCAGCAGGGCGATCGCCGCGAACGGGAAGACCTTCCAGACCGTGACGGCGACGACGGCCGGCATCGCGAGCGAGGGGTCGTTGAGCCAGCGCTGGTACTCGTCGACGAACGGGAGGAGGGTCAGCGCCCAGTTCGTGACGCCGTACTGGCTGTCCAGCATCCAGATGAACACCAGCGCCGTCGCGACGCCCGGGGCGGCCCACGGGACGGTCAGGATCGACCGCAGCAGGCCGCGGCCCCGGAAGCCCACGTTCATCACCAGCGCCGCGACGAGCCCGATCACCAGCGAGCCGACCACGGACGCCACCGTGTAGACCAGCGTGACCCAGAGGATCTTCCCGAGCCGCGGGTCCGCGAACAGCTCGGCGTAGTTGTCCAGGCCGGCGAACGTGCCGGCCCGGGGCCGGGCGAGCGCGGTGTTCGTGAAGCTCAGCCGCAGGCCCTCCACCAGCGGGTAGGCCTGGACCAGGAGCAGCAGGACGACCGCCGGGGCCACCAGCGCCAGGCCGAACCCCCCGCCGCGGCGGCGCACCGCGGGCGGGGCCGGCGGGGCGGGCGCCGCGGGGGCGGCCTCGACGGTCGCCGTCACCGGCGCAGGCCCTGCACTGCCGTCTGGGCGTCGTTCATCGCCTGGTCGACGGGCTTGCCGTTGGTGATGATCTGGTCGACCTCGCGCAGCACCGCGTCCCGGAACTGGGAGGCGTTGGTCTCGAAGCCGGTGGGCAGGGAGAGCGCCGCGTCCTTCGTGCCGTCCGAGAAGGTCGTGAGCCAGGGGCTCGCCGCCAGCAGGTCCTGGGGCGGGGCCAGCGACGTCGCCAGGATGTTGCCCCGGGTGTCCGTGCTGAGCTTGTCCTGCACCGGCTTGCTCAGCCAGTAGTCGATGAACTTCTCCGCCTGGCCCACCTGCTTGCTGTCCGCGTTCACCACCGTGAAGATCGGGATGATCACCGTGGCGTCCGTGGGGAACGGCACCTTCACGACCTGCAGGTTCAGGTTCGGGTTGTTCCCCAGCAGGGTCGCCGGGACGGCGGCGTTGTCGATCATCATCGCGAGCTTGCCCTCCCAGAACATCCGGCGGTTGGTGGCACCGTCGCTGCCGTAGGGGTGGTCCTTGCTCTTGACCATGTCCGCGAACTCGGTGACGCCCTTGATCACCTCGGGGCTGTTCACCGTGGCGGTGCCGTCCCCGGACGACCAGCGCCCGCCGAACCCGTACACCCAGTTCGACAGGTCGTACCACCAGCCCGCCGGATCCGCGGTGCTGTGCCGCAGCGCGAAGCCGAAGGTGTCCGCCGTGGTCAGCGCACGGGCGTCGGCGCGGAACTCCTCGTAGGTGGTGGGCGGGGTGAGCCCGGCCTTCGCGAAGAGGTCCTTGTTGATGAACAGCGCGTAGTTCTGCACGCTGTGGATCACGCCGAACCGCTTGCCGTCCACGAAGCCGTACTTGTCCGAGGCGATGAAGTCCGAGGTCGGCTGCGTGACCGTGTCCGTCAGGTCCGCGAGCAGCCCCTGGGACTGCAGGCTGTAGAAGTCGTCGACGGTCAGGTTGAACACGTCCGGGCCGTTGCCGCCGCCGAGCTGGGTGGTCAGCGTGTCCTGGAACTGCGGGAACGCGATCTGGTCGACGGTGACCTGGCTGCCGCCGGGCGAGGTCGCGAACCCCTCGATCGCCGCCTTGAGCGCCTCCCCGCGCCCCTTGCCGTCGATCTGCCAGTCCGCGTAGCTGATCGGCCCGGCGGGCGCGGCGTCACCGCTGTCGGTGCCACCGCCGCCGCAGGCCGCCGTGACGCTCAGGACCGCCGCAGCCGCCAGCAGTCCGGCGAACCGTGCGCGTCGTGGGTACCTCATCGTGCCCCCTGATCCGAGTTGGCCTGGTGTGCTCCGGCGCCGTCGGTCTCGGCGAACACCGAGCCGAACAGCTCCCGGAGGCGGAGCTTGTCGATCTTGCCGACGGGGTTGCGCGGCATCTCGTCGACGAACTCGACGCGCCGCGGGGCCTTGTAGCCCGCCAGCCGTTCCCGGACGAAGGCCCGCAGCACGTCGAAGTCCGCGGGCGGCGCCCCGTTGCGCAGCCGGACGATCGCGGTGACGCACTCCTCGTAGATCGGGTCCTTGGTCCCGATGACCGCGACCTCGTCGACGGCGGGGTGCAGGCTCAGCACGTCCTCGACCTCGCGCGAGTAGACGTTCTCCCCGCCCGAGATGATCATGTCCTTCTTGCGGTCCGCGACGTAGAACAGCCCCTCGGCGTCCCGGCGGACGAGGTCGCCCGTCCGGTACCAGCCGTCCGCGTCGAGGACGGTCGCGGTGAGGTCCGGCCTGCCGTAGTAGCCGTCCATCGTGGTCGGGGCCCGCAGCACGAGCTCACCGATCTCCTCCGGCTCCGCGTCCCGGCCGTCGACCTCGACGCGGACCTCGGTGCCGGGCACCGGGAGCCCGATCGTGCCCGGGTGCGCCAGGAACACCTCGCCCCGGACGCCGATCGAGTGCGGGCCGGACTCGGTGGAGCCGTACCCGTGGCTGATCTCGGCGTTCGGGAAGGCGTCACGGATCCGCTCGAACAGCCCGAGTGTGGCGACGCTGCCGCCGAGGTAGACGCCGCGGACGCCCCGGGTGTCCACCCGCTCCAGTGCCCCCGCGGCGAAGAGCAGGTTGAAGTGCGCGGGGACGCCCATGAAGTAGGTGACGCCCGTGGCGATCGTGGCCGCGATGTGCTCCGGATCGAAGCGCCGCATGATCGTCACCCGGCCGCCCTGCACCAGCAGCTGGCCGGGCACGGCCCCGCCGCCGATGTGGAACTGCGGGCCGGAGCCCATGAGGTGGTCGTCGCGGTGCAGGCGGAAGGTCGTGGCCGCGGCGAGCGAGTCGATGATCCGCTTGCGTTGCGCGCGCATGACCCCCTTGGCCTGGCCCGTCGTCCCGCTGGTGAAGACGATCTCGTGCAGGGTGTCGTCCGGCGGCTCGGGCCACGTCGCGTCCGTCGCCCCGTCGAGGAAGGCGTCCCAGGAGATCGACTCGACGTCCGCGGACGGGCCGTCGATCACGACGATCGTGACGTCCAGCCCGTCGGCGGCCTCGACGAACGCCGGGAGGTGCTCGGACTCGACGAACGCGACCCGCGGGGTCAGGACCTCCAGGAGCCCGCGGATCTCACCGGGCCGCAGCCAGTAGTTGAGCGGGGCGAAGGCCAGCCCGGCGAGCGCGGAGCCGTAGTAGGCGTACTGGTACTCCACCCGGTTGAAGGAGAGCCAGACGACCCGGTCGCCGCGCTCCAGGCCGAGCGCGAGCAGCGCGGACGCGGTCCGGCGCGCCCGCGCGGCCAGCTCCGAGTAGGTCACCGGCCCGGCCTCGGCGCTGCCCACCGCGATGCGGGTGCCGTAACCGGACGCCGAGGCGGCGAGGATGCGGGAGTGGCTCAGCATCAGCTCGCCCAGTCCGCGATGCCGGCGGCGTCGAGCGCGAGCCCGCGGGCGCGCTCCATGTCGTAGTGGTTCATGGACACGATCCGCTGGGCGTAGAGCCCGCCGCCGGACTGGACGTTCGTGACGGAGTGCCAGCCGCCGTGCGAGTCCGCGGTGAGGTCCCGGATGGTGTGCAGCAGGCGCAGCCGGTGCTCGGCGGCGACGCCCTTGCGGCCCTGCAGGTACTTCGTGACGAACTCGCCGGTCTCGGGGTTCTCCAGGTCCCCGATGGTCGGGGCCGTGAGCACGGCACCGCCCGCGATGTCGTGCACGTGGCGGACCATCAGGTTGTAGTTCGCGGCGCCGTGGTACTTCGCCGCGTTCGTGTACAGCTCGTTGGGGTGCACGAAGCCGTCCGCGGTGTGGACGCAGTGCAGCAGCGCCGCCTCCAGCCCGGCCCGGATCAGGCTGGCGTGGATCACCATCTCGGCGATCTTCTCCTTGACGTGGGAGTACTTCAGCGTGCCGTTGGCGTCCGCGACGAGGTGGGCGAACCCGACGAGCAGGTCCGCCTGCTCCGCCATCGCGGACGTCCCGCCGATGCGCTCCCACAGGCCCAGCGAGTGGGCGAAGACCGCGGCGTAGCGCCCCTCCCCCGCCAGGAACACCCGCTCGTTCGGCACGAACACGTCGTCGAAGATCACGAACCCGTCCGGCATGTGCTCGTGCGAGGTCACCGGGAAGTGCCGGGTGTCCGCGGAGCGCGGCGCGTACGAGGAGTTGATGATCTTCACGCCGGGCGCGTTCACGGGGACGGCGCAGGCGATCGACCAGTCCTCCTCCTCGGCCTTCATCCGCTTGGTCGGCATCACCATCAGGTCGTGGCCGAACGACGCGCCTGTGATGTGCATCTTGGCGCCGCGGATCACCACGCCGTCGTCCGCGCGGTCGACGATGCGGACGTACGCGTCCGGGTCCGGCTGGTCCTTCGGGCTCAGGCTGCGGTCGCCCTTGGCATCGGTGATGCACTCGGTGATCCGGATGTCGGAGAGCGCGGCCTCCTGGTGGTAGGCCAGGACGTTGTCGCTGCGAGCGCCCTGCACGTCGCGGAGCCGGTCCGCGGCGGTCAGCATCGCCATCAGCGAGCCGAACGTCGTCCGCGTGACGATGTCCACCCGGCGCAGCTGCGGGATCCGTTCGCGCAGCTCGTCGGCGGAGCGCGGCGGGACCAGGATCGGGCTCGTCGCCCCCACGGCCGGGTCGTAGAAGGTCTCGTAGGAGGTGGCGACCCAGTCCGCCGCGGTCCCCATGACGGGGTGCTCGGTGATCGGATCGACCCGCTCGCCCTCGAAGAAGGTCTGCCGGCCGTCGTCGAGGGACTTGAGGTACTCGGGTCCCGTTCGCATGCTGCTCCGCTCCTCGCGACCCACCGGTCGCGTGTCTCGTGAGGACGTGCCCGGCTCACCAGGAGGTGGGCCACCCCGCCAGGGCGTGGTCGTGGTCGTCCGCGGTCCGGCCCGTCATGAGGCGGTCCAGGTGCGCGCACAGGACGGCGCGCGTGTCGTCGGGCTCGATGACGTCGTCGATGGACATGGCGCCGGCGGGGCCCCAGACGTCGGTCTCGCGGCGCAGCTCGTCGGCCCGGCGCCGGCGGTGCTCGCGCCGGGCGTCGCCCTCGAGGCCCTCGAGCTCGCGCCCGTAGAGGACGTTGGCACCGACCTCCGGGTCCATGAACCCGAACTCCGAGCCCGGCCAGGCACACAGCAGGTCCGCACCCATCCCGCAGCCCGCGAGCAGGTGGTGGGCGAGCCCGTAGGCCTTGCGCAGCACCACCGTCAGCTTCGGGACGGACGAGTTCACCAGCGCCTGCTGCAGGTGCATGGCCTTGAACAGCAGGCGGCGGTGCTCCTCGGCCGGCCCGACCATCAGGCCGGGGGTGTCCTGCAGGAACACGACGGGCAGGTTGAACGAGTCGCACAGCAGGAGCAGCCGGGTGATCTTGTCGACGCCGTCGGTGCCGAACGCCCCGGCCTGGTGCAGCGGCTGGCTCGCCACGACCCCGACCGGGTAGCCGCCGATCCGGGTGAGTGCGGTGAGGATCCCGCGGCCCAGCCCCGCGCCCAGTTCCACCGGCTCGTCGTCCGCGATCAGCCGCAGGACCCGGCGCATGTCGTAGCCGCGCTTGCGGTCCGCCGTGACGAGCTGGGTGAGCGGGGTGGACCGGTCGACCTGCGGGACCGGCGCCACCGGCGGCATCTCGGCCGCGGAACCGGGCAGGAGATCGAGCAACCGCCGGATCGTCGCGATCCCCTCCTCCTCGGTGTCCACGACGATGTCCGCCTGACCGCTGATGGCGCCGTTGACGTCGACGCCGCCCAGCTCCTCCGCCGTGATCAGCTCACCCGCCGCGGCCTCGACGACCCGGGGCGACGTGACGGACATGCAGGAGCCGCGGAGCTGGATCACGATGTCCGACAACGCCGCGTGGAACGACGAGCCACCGAACGAGTCCCCGGTGATGAAGGTGATCGACGGGATCCGCCGGGCCCGCTTCCCGTAGGTCGGCAGTGCCGAGAGCCGGGAGAAGTCCGACGACGCGAGGATGTCCGGGATCCGCCCGCCGCCGCACTCGCCGAGGAACACGAACGGCATCCGGGACCGCAACGCCTGGTCGTAGATCCGCTCGACCTTGCGGCCGCCGTTCTGCGAGCTGGTCCCGCTCTTGACGGTCAGGTCGTCCCCGACGACCGCGATGCGCCGGCCGTCGACCCGGCCGTAGCCGCCGATCTTTCCGTCGCCGGGCGTGCTGTCCCGGTCCTCCGCGCGGGCGGAGTGGGCGTAGATGCCGACCTCGTCGAAGGAGCCGTCGTCCAGCAGCGCGGCGATCCGTTCCCGCACGGTCGGCCGGCCGCGCTCCCGGAGGCGGGCGAGCCGGGCCGGGCCGCCCATCTCCTCGCGCACGCCGTGCCGGCGGGCGGTCAGGGCCGAGCGCGCGGAGCCGTTGCCGGTGCTCGGAACAGGGCGCTGCCCTACGACATCGGTGCGGTCCAGCATGCCGGTGTGTGCTCCCCACGCGAATCACGACGACGACCTTGTCCTCGCTGGCAGGCGGCCCGGCCGAGGGCCGGAGTGCCGTACTGGGACGCAAGTTACTAGGGATCCCTAGTAAATCAATAGGCATCCCTAGTAACTTGCTCCGCCAGGGGTCCGGTGGGAGGCGGACCGGCCGGTAACCTGCACGACGCCGCGGGGCGCCCGGCGCACGCAGCGGGTGTCGCACGGATCGAGCAGTCAGGAGCGGGCCATCGCCGACGAGTCGGACCTGGATCCGATCCAGGAGATCACCGCGAAGTGGCGGGAGCACGGCTGGGACGGCGGCGCCCGGCTGGCCGCGTCGATCTCGATCCTGCGGGTCGAGGCGATGATCCGGGAGCAGGCCAGCAAGGTGCTGCGGGACCACGAGCTCACCTATCCGAGGCACGAGCTGCTCGCCCTGCTGATGTTCAGCCGCTACGGGCAGATGCCCATGGGCCGGATCAGCGAACGCCTGATGGTGCACCCGACGAGCGTCACCGGCACCGTCGCCGGGCTGGAGAAGCTCGGCTTCGTCGAACGCGTGCCGCACCCGCGGGACCGCCGCGCCACGCTGGCCCGCATCACCGAACGCGGCCGGGCCGCCGTCCGGGACTCCGCGCCCGCCCTGCTGCGGAACCGGTTCGGCCTCGGCGCGCTGAGCGACGCCGAGGCCGAGCTCCTCTTCGACCTGCTCAAGAAGGTGCGCGACACCCCGGCCGGCCCGCCGGAGGGCGACCGGGGTGCGCTGTCGGAGGAGGACTACTGGGAGATGCCCGAGGCCTGAGGGCGGGCGGGATCACCGTTCCGGTGCGGCCTGCAGCTCCTCCACGGGCAGCCGGTCCGCACCCCAGCTGCGCCGGAGGTGGCCGACGACCCGCTCGACCTCCGCGGCCGGGACCCCGTCCGGATCGCTCTGCTCGAACGGGTCGACGTGGAAGATGTAGAGCCGCGACACGAACTGGTCGAAGGGCAGCGAGCCCTCGCCGAACCGCTCCCCGCAGCCGGCGGTGCTGACCACGACCCCGTCGCCCCAGTCCTGGCCGCTGTCGTTGTTGGGGTTGTAGAAGTAGACGCGCATGACGTCCTGCGGATCGCGGCCCACCCGCAGGATGGTGATCGCGTGCCAGCCGATGTAGCGGGCCGCGCTGTCCGTGACGGCGATGCCGGCCGGCTGCGGGTGGATCAGCGGCTGGTCCCCGTTGTGGGCCGGGTGGTAGCCGGCGTAGAAGTGCCGCACGAACTGCTCGACGTCGATCAGCCTGCCGGTCCCGACGTCGACGTTGATGTGGAACCCCCGGCCGGACCACCATCCGTGGAACTCGGGGTTGATCCAGCGGTGCGGGTCTCCCGGGCGGTCCGCGCAGCACCGGCCCATCTCCGCGTAGATCCGGTCCAGGTGCGGCACCACGAGCAGGGACACGGGATCGAGGTCCGTCGGCAGCGTCGTCGCCAGGCCGTCGGCGCTCTCGCGCGAGGAGATCGGGCGGCCCTCGAAGTGCATGATGATCTCGTCGTCCCGGGCCGCCCAGGCGACCATCTGCAACAGGTAGTCCGGGTCGTTGTAGGCCCACATGGACAGCGCCCGCGCGGACTGGCACGTCGGGTTGTCCCCCTGGCCGACGCCGAGCGGCAGCCCCAGCATCGAGAGCACCCCCGCGAGCAGGCGGGCCCGCGGTGCCGGGGTCGGCCCGTACGCCGCGGTGAGCCGCTCCCGGGCGGCGGGCGAGAGCGGCAGCACGAGCTGGCGCCACAGGGAGGGCGCGACCGGTGGCTGGTAGAGGATTCCCCGGTCCAGCATCAGCGCCAGGCCGTAGATGCACTGGGCGGTCTGCGGGTGCACCGCCTCCTCGATCAGGCGGTGCACGAGGTCGTGATAGCGCAGCAGGCAGTCCCGCCCGGTGTTGGACAGCCCCAACGCCTCGGCGAGCAGGTAGTCCCCCTCCGCGAGCAGGAACCGCAGCAGCTCCGCGTGGTACGGCGACACGAGCCCGGTGTCGTGCATGGCCCGGGCGAACCCCGCCGCCTCGAACTGCAGGCCGCTGGCGTCCATCGCCCCCAGACGGGCCCGGTAGACGTCGACGCCCGGATCCTCGCGGGAGGCCTCCGTGGTGCCGAAGAGGCTGCTGATCAGCCGGTCCAGACCCTGGACGGCCGGTCCGAGGTCGACGTCGGGGTCGCTGCGGTAGACCGCGATCTGGGTGAGCATCCGCTGGACCTGGTCCACCTGGATCGGCCGCTGGCGCAGGATCCGCCAGATCTCGTCCACCAGCCGGTCGAGGACGCTCTCGTAGCCCACCTGCTCGCCGAGATGGCGGAACAGGGCCCGGATCGGCTGCGCCATCCTTCCCTGCTTCTCGCGTTCCGCCTCGCTCGGCGCGGTGAACAGCAGCGGCAGGTTCATCGCCAGCACCTGCGACACGAACTGGTGGGCGTCCTCCGCGGACACGCTCGGATGCGAGTGGTCCCCGCTCGCGATCGCGAGCATCCGGAGGTTGCTCGCCGCCTCCATGACGATCGTGTCGGCGTCCGCGCCGCGCAGCCCCGCACCGCTCAGCGCGGGGACCAGGATCTCCGGTGAGGCCCAGTCCGTGCCGAGGTACAGACCGGCCTCCTCGAGCGCCGCGGCGCGCTCCTGGACCGCTGCGCACCCACCCGGCTGCTGCAGCACCCGCCGCAGCGAGTCCAGGACCTGCGGCAGCTTGAGGTGTTTGCCGAAGTCCCGGGTCTCGGACATGGCCCGCGTGACGTCGTCGAGCGTCGCCAGGCGTCTCGTGAGCGTCGTGCCGCTCGGGTCGTCGCCGGCGGGGTTCACCGGGCTCCCCCCGCACAGCAGGTGCACCTAGACGTAGAAATCAAGTTCTTCCTGCCTCGCCAGCAGCTCCCGCATCTGGTACGGATCGTCACCGAAGAAGTAGACCAGTCCCCAGTGGGTGCCGAAGGCGGTCCGCTTGGTGACGGTCTCCTCGAGCGGCGCCGTGAGCTCGTGGGACTCGAAGTAGTCGTGGTTCTCGGTCTCCTCCGGGATCGCCAGCTCGCTGACGACCCGCCGGCGGGGGTACACCCCGAAACAGCCGGCGAAACCCCGTGCGTCGACGACCTCGCGCGGGAAGAAGGCGTCGATCTCGTCCTCGGTGGTCCTCGGGTCGAACGCGAGCACCAGCGCCTGGTAGGCGTTGAACCCGTAGGCGCGCTCGAGCAGCTCGAACACCTTGAAGCCCGGCGGCCGGTAGGCGACCTCGCCGAAGTACATCTCGCCGTCGC
>JAOZVV010000167.1:21762-27382 GCA_025869365.1 Pseudonocardia sp. | reverse complement strand
CACCGGCCCCCCGCCAATCCACGTGATGTTGCAATCACTGCAACATCGCTCGTTTTCAGCTGCAGCCGCTGGTGGAGCCGCAGCCCTCGCAGAGGTAGCAGGAGCCCGCCGGGCGCATCTTCGTGCCGCAGGTCAGGCACAGCGGCGCATCGGCCGCCTTGCCCAGCCGCAGCTCGAGGAGCTCCGTGGAGCTGCCGACCTCGACCGGCGCCGGGGTGACGTCGGCCGGCTCGGTGATCGCCGGCGTGGCGTCGACGCCGGAGCGGATCGCGTCGAGGTCCATGTCCGCGGGGCCGTAGCTGTCCGCGACCTGGCTGGTCCGCTCCGAAGCGGAGAAGATACCCAGCTGGGCGCGCTTCTCGTACGGCAGGTGGTCCAGCGCGAGGCGACGGAACAGGTAGTCCAGGACGCTGGTGGCGATCCGGACGTCCGGGTCGTCCGTCATGCCGGCCGGCTCGAAGCGCAGGTTGGAGAACTTCGAGACATAGAACTCGAGCGGGATCCCGTACTGCAGGCCGACCGAGATCGACATGGAGAACGCGTCCATCACGCCGGACAGCGTGGAACCCTGCTTGCCGAGCTTGACGAAGATCTCGCCGAGGCCGTCGTCCGGGTAGGACCCGGCGGTGAGGTAGCCCTCGGCGCCCGCGACGGTGAAGGACACCGTCTCGCTCGGACGCTTCTTCGGCAGCCGGCGGCGCACCGGGCGCTGCTCGACGACCGTGACCGTCTCGGATTCCGCCTTGGCGTCCTTCCGGGCCTCCTTGCCTGCGGACAGCGGCTGGCCGACCTTGCAGTTGTCCCGGTAGATCGCGAGTGCCTTGAGGCCGAGCTTCCAGCCCTCCATGTAGACGCGCTCGATGTCGTCGACCGAGGCGGCCTCCGGCATGTTCACGGTCTTGGAGATCGCGCCGGACAGGAACGGCTGTACGGCGGCCATCATCCGGACGTGGCCCATGGCGGCGATGACCCGCTCGCCCATGGCGCAGTCGAAGACCTCGTAGTGCTCCGGGCGCAGGCCCGGCGCGTCCACGACGTGGCCGTGCTCGGCCACGTACTCGACGATCGCCTCGGCCTGCTCCGCCTGGTAGCCGAGCAGGTCCAGCGCCCGGCGGACCGTCTGGTTGACGATCTGCATGGAGCCGCCGCCGACCAGCTTCTTGAACTTGACCAGCGCCAGGTCCGGCTCGATGCCGGTCGTGTCGCAGTCCATCATCAGGCCGATCGTGCCCGTGGGGGCCAGGACGGAGGCCTGCGCGTTGCGCCAGCCGTTGCGCTCGCCGGTGGCCAGCGCGTCCTTCCAGGTGATCGTGGCGAGCTTCTGGATCGCGGTGCTGGCCGGGTAGGTGCGGTACCCGTCGTTCGCCGACGCGTGCTTGCGCATGACGCGCTGGTGGGACTCGGCGTTGCGGGCGTAGCCCTCGTACGGGCCGACGACGCCGGCGAGCTCGGCGGAGCGCTTGTACGCCGCACCGGTCATCAGCGAGGTGATGGACGCGGCGAGCGCGCGGCCGCCGTCCGAGTCGTACGCGTGGCCGGTGGCCATGAGCAGCGCGCCCAGGTTCGCGTAGCCGATGCCGAGCTGACGGAACTTGCGGGTGGTCTCCGCGATCGGCTCGGTCGGGAAGTCCGCGAAGCAGATCGAGATGTCCATCGCGGTGATGATCAGCTCGACGGCCTTGGCGAACCTGTCGCCGTCGAACAGGCCGTCCGTGCCCAGGAACTTCAGCAGGTTCAGCGAGGCGAGGTTGCAGCTGGAGTTGTCCAGGTGCATGTACTCCGAGCAGGGGTTCGACGCGCTGATCCGGCCGGACTCCGGCGTCGTGTGCCAGTCGTTGATCGTGTCGTCGTACTGGATGCCCGGGTCCGCGCACTCCCAGGCGGCCTTGGCGATGCCGCGGAAGAGGTTCCGCGCGTCCGTCCGCTCGATGACCTCACCGGTGGTGCGGGAGCGCAGGCCGAAGTCCGTGCCCTCCTCGACCGCGCGCATGAACTCGTCCGTCACGCGGACCGAGTTGTTGGCGTTCTGGTACTGCACCGAGGTGATGTCCGAACCGCCGAGGTCCATGTCGAAGCCGGCGTCCCGCAGCACGCGGACCTTGGCCTCCTCCTTGGCCTTGGTGGCGACGAACTCCTCGATGTCCGGGTGGTCCACGTCCAGGACGACCATCTTCGCGGCACGCCGGGTGGCGCCGCCGGACTTGATCGTCCCCGCGCTCGCGTCCGCGCCGCGCATGAAGGACACCGGTCCCGATGCGGTGCCGCCGGAGGACAGCAGTTCCTTCGACGAGCGGATCCGGGAGAGGTTGAGGCCGGCACCGGAGCCGCCCTTGAAGATCAGGCCCTCCTCGCGGTACCAGTTCAGGATCGACTCCATCGTGTCGTCGACCGAGAGGATGAAGCACGCGCTGACCTGCTGCGGCGAGGCGGTGCCGACGTTGAACCAGACCGGCGAGTTGAAGCTGAAGACCTGGTGCAACAGCATCCAGGTGAGCTCGTGGGCGAAGACCTCGGCGTCCGCCTCCGTGGCGAAGTAGCCCTCCGCCAGGCCGGTGCGGTGGTAGCTCGTGACGACGCGGTCGATCAGGTCCCGCAGGCTGGACTCGCGCGTGGCGCTGCCGACCGCCCCCCGGAAGTACTTGCTGGTGACGATGTTGGTGGCGTTGAGCGACCAGAAGTCCGGGAACTCGACGCCCCGCTGCTCGAAGTTGACGGTCCCGTCCCGCCAGTTCTTCATGACGACGTCCCGGCGCTCCCAGGTGACCTCGTCGTACGGGTGCACACCGGGCGTGGTGTACAGGCGCTCGACCGTCAGACCCGCGTCCCGCTTGCGCCTGCCCGCGGCGGCGTCGGCCTTCTCCGCACCGCGTCGACCACGCGACGTGCCCCCTGTCGACCCCGACGTCCTGCTGGACGATTCCGCCCCGACGGTCTCCGTCATGCTCTCCCTCTCACAATCCGAACGTCTTCTCTCACCGTGCCACCGGCTGGGGCGGTGGCACGGTCTCGGACCGGGTCTGCTCGGGAGTCGGCACCGGTGTCGGCCCCTCGATCTCGCCCCTACTCCTTCGTGTCCCGGTCCTGCGGTCCGACTGCTTCCCCGGCAGCCGCCCCGCGCAGATCGGCGATCTCCTTCTCGAAGTCCTCGATGGACGAGAAGGATCGGTACACGCTCGCGAAGCGCAGGTACGCCACCTCGTCGAGCTCCTTCAACGGTCCGAGGATGGCCAGCCCGACCTCGTGGCTGGGCAGCTCGGCCGTCCCTCCCGCCCGGACGACCTCCTCGACACGGTGCGCGAGCTGCTGCAGGGCGTCCTCGTCGACCGGGCGCCCCTGGCAGGCGCGGCGTACGCCGTTGACGACCTTGTCCCGACTGAACGGCTCGGTGACGCCGCTGCGCTTGAGGACGGCGAGCACTGCCTCTTCGACCGTGGTGAACCGCTTGCCGCACGCCGCACACGAGCGGCGGCGACGGGTGGCCTGGCCGTCCTCGACCTCGCGGGAGTCGATGACCCGGCAGTCCGAGTGACGACAGAACGGGCACCGCACGAGCAACCTCCCCCGCTGACTCGCACCGGACAGTACTCCCCGGCGTCGGGCTGTGGTGTGGGACAAACCCAACCTGTAGGCGAACAACAAAGATGTAACCACAACATATGGGGTCTGACCATCACCGCCCCCGGATGTCGCGGCCTGTCGCCCGATCGTGCACGGAACGCTTCCACATGGTTCCCGCACGCGGCCCGATAGCTCGATCGTGCGCCCGCGGCGACACCCCGTGACCGACCGCAGGTCACTGCCGGTGGCGCGGTACCGGCCGCGAGCCTCCTCGACCCGAGGGACACGCCACGACCGCTCGTCGTGTCGGCGACACGCCGGGAGACTGCGGGGAACGCATCACACGACGGGGCGCCGGACCCCGCGTGTCGCGCTCCCGCGCACGGGCGCCGCTCTCCGCCCGGGGCCGCCACGGACAGTGGCACGCCGCCGCACGGCGACACCGTTCGGCCGAGCCCCGCCCGGCGCCGGGCGCTCCCGCCGGTCACGAGCCGGGCGCGGCGAGCCGGGCGAGCAGCCCCAGCAGCACGACCGTCGTGGCGCTGGCGAGCACCACGGCGACGCCGACCAGGGCCCGATCCAGCGCACCCTGCACGGGTCGGACGTAGCGCCGGGCCGGCTTCCGGACGACGACGCAGGCCCGTCCCCCGCGCCGGACGCCGGCGGACGACCGTGGAGGGACGGCAGGCCACCGGAGAGCATCCGCATCCGGCGCCGGCCGCACCTGACACGCCGGGATCGCCCGCGCCGCCCCCGCCCGCATCACCGGGCCGCCCCCGCAGACCGCAGCCCGTGCCGCCGGGCTCGTCCGACGGACGACGCCCGCCCGCACCCCGACCTCGGCCCGCCGGAGGTGACGGCCGGGTGCCGGGCCGGAACCCCGGCGCCGCCGAGGCACCGCGCCCGGCGCGGACGCCAGGCCGTTGCCCGGACCGCCGGCTGCCGTACGTCCGCGCGTGGAACGCGTGTCGTTCGTGTTGCTCCCGAGATCCATGACGACCTCCCCGCAGCGTGTCGACCGCGCCCGGACCGGATGCCCGGACGTCCCGCGACCGCCTGTGCGGGGTCTACCAGCGACCACCGACAGGAACGGGACGTCGGCCGCTCAGGCCGGCACGCGCAGCGTCCGGCCGGGCTCGAGGGCGACGGAACCGAGCCCGTTGTCCGCGACGATGCGCTCCACGACCGCAGCCGCGTCCGCCCCCGGAGCCACCCGACGGGCGACGTCCCACGCGGTCTCCGACGGCCCGGTGACGATGATCCGGGTCCCCGCCGGCACGGTGGAGTTCGCCGCGGCGACACCGGCGGCGTCCGCGATCAGCCCGAGGCCGACGACGACGGCGAGGGCCCCGAGGGCCACCACGACGACGGCGACCGCCCGGCGCACCCGGTAGCGCGCGGCACTCACCGGACGCCGCGCCGGCGCCCCGGACACGGGCCGGCGACGCTCGACGATCCGTTCCGGACGGCTGCGCACCGGGCCGGGCCGCACCGCACCACGCGGCGGCGCGGACAGGGCGGACAGGGACAGGGCGGATACACGGCGGACGGACACCGCTCGTGCAGCCACCGGGCGAGCGGACAGCGGACCGTCGGACGCGGGGCCGTCGGACGCGGGGCCGTCCGGCACGGGGCCGACTGGGCCACGCAGCGCACGCACAGGGCGGGAGGATGCGGGCGCGAGCGCCGGGGCGGGACGCAGCGGGATCACCGGGGCGAGGGCCTCGGAACCGGCCCCCTGCCCTTCCCGCCCGGAACCGGTCCGTCCGGCCGTCGCGTGCTGCCGCGCCGCCACCGCGCTGGGTGCCATCTCCGCGTCTCCCGTCGTCGTCCGCGCCGCTCACCGGCCGGATCTCGCACATGTGTTCGATCGAACGCCTGTGCGAAGTTGTACCACCTCGGATCCCGCCGCACGACCATCCGAGGGCAGAAAAAGTGCGTGTTGTTCGAACATGTGTTTGGCGAACCGACCGATCCGGGCTACGGTCTGTCCCGATGCTCCGGCCGGTGACGGCGCGGTGCCGCGCCGTGTGCATTATTCAGCATGCCTCGCTGGCTCCTC
>JAOZVV010000167.1:0-21752 GCA_025869365.1 Pseudonocardia sp. | reverse complement strand
GGTTTTTGTCCCAACATGTGTTGGGCACCCCGACGTCTCGGGGCCCGGGGGGGCCCCGATGCCCGGGCGGGTGCCGCCCGGGTGCCGCGCCGTAGGCGCGGCACCCGGCCCACCCGGCGGACGGCCCGGGCACCCGTGTCCACGGACGCGGGGGTGCGGGGCCGGGACGAGCCGGGCCCGCCTCCGACGAGAGGCGGGACCGGAACCCAGGAACGAAGGAGGCGGCAGGGCAGATGGCACGGGACGAGTCCGGCAGCGGCGCGGGCCCCGGGAGCGACAGGGCCCGCAGGGCCGGTGCCGCGGCGGCGCCCGGGCAGGTGCGCGCCTTCCCCGATCCCCCTGCGGATCCGGTGGGTCTCACCCCCCGGCAGCGCAAGGTGCTCGAGGTGATCAGGGACTGGGTGGAGCGCTTCGGGTACCCGCCCAGCGTCCGCGAGATCGGCGACGCCGTGGGTCTCACCTCCACCTCCTCGGTGCACCACCAGCTGCGCACGCTCGAGCGCAAGGGCTACCTGCGGCGGGATCCGAACCGGACGCGCGCGGTGGACGTGCGGAGCCCGGAGGACCTCGCGGACTCCGACGCCACCACGGGAACGGAGTCGGACGCCGCGATGCGCACCGCGCGGCCGTCCCCCGCGTTCGTCCCGCTGCTCGGCAACATCGCCGCCGGTGGGCCGATCCTCGCCGAGCAGGCCGTGGAGAGCGTGTTCCCGCTGCCCCGGGAGATCGTCGGCGAGGGCGAGCTGTTCCTGCTGAACGTGAAGGGGGACTCGATGATCGAGGCCGCCATCACGGACGGGGACTGGGTGGTCGTGCGCCAGCAGCCGGTCGCCGAGCAGGGTGAGATCGTCGCCGCGATGATCGACGGCGAGGCCACCGTGAAGACGCTGAAGCGGCGGGACGGCCACGTGTGGCTGATGCCGGCCAACCCGGCGTACGACCCGATCCCGGGCGACGAGGCGAGCATCCTCGGTCGTGTCGTGGCGGTTCTCCGCCGGCTCTGATCCGGTGTCGCCCCGATCCCCGGACGGGGCGTCACTCCGCGGGGATCGGCACGACCACGACCGGGTAGCGCGCGCTGCGCACCAGCGACGCGGCGACGCTGCCGAGCAGCAGCCGGCGCATCAGGCGGTACCCGCGCGAGCCCGCCACGAGCAGGTCCGTGCGTTCCGGCAGGTTCGCCAGCGTGTGGGCGACGTGGCGGCCGACCACGACGTCGACGAGCGTGTCGATCTCGGCCGGGACCCGCGCGACACCCTTCTGCGCGGTCTTCTTCGCCTCGTCGACGGCGCCGGGGTCCTGCGCGACGACGACGAAGCGCAGGGCCGCACCGGTCCGGCTCGCCAGATGGACGGCCACCACCACGGCCTGATCGGACTCCGGCGTGCCGTCGTAGGCCACCCCGATCACGGCGATCCGCTTCTCCGCGAAGTGCCGGTACCCGCGCGGGGCGATCGCGATCGGGCACCGGGCCGTCGGCAGCAGGCGCTGGACGGTCTTGCCGGGCGCGAGGCGGCCCACCAGGCCACCGGCCGTCGACCCGACCACCAGGACGGCGGCGCCGACCTGCTCCGCGTGGTCGACCAGTGCCGGCGCCGCGGGGCCGGGGCCGAGCGACGCGAACTCGATCTCCGCCGAGTCCCACTCCTGGTCGATCACCGCGCGGGCCCGGCCGAACCGTTCCCGTGCCACGGCCTCGATCTTCTGCCGCCAGCGTGGATCCCGCGCGATCGAGGAGAGCCCGATCCCGTCCGTCGGATAGACGGTGGCGACGACGGCCGTGAGGCCGGTCAGCCGCGCCAGCTGCGCGCCGAGCACGAGCGCGTCGTGCCCGCCCGGTGTGTCCTCGTAGGCGGCCACGATCGGCACCTCGGCACCCCTCCCCACCACCCGTCGGCCGCGTTCGGCCTCGTCCGGAGAACCCTAGGCGGCCGGGGCCGGACGACGATCACGTCGCGACGATCGGTTACCCGGAAGTCACACGCGGACGGTCAGCGCCGTCGACGGCCGTGGAGCGCCATCGCGACCGCCCCGAGCAGGAGCAGCCCCACCGCGACCGCGCCGCCGATCACGGCGGGATGCCATTCCGGCGGCCGCTCCGGCGCGACGGCGTCCGGCGAGGCTGCGGGCCCCCCGCCCGGCGATCCGTCTCCCGACCGTGCGGCGTCCGGCGGTGCGGCGGCGGTCGGTGCCGCGGCCGAGGGGACGAGGCCGGTCGCACCGGGCACCGCCCGGATCTCGCCCCTGCTCAACCCGCGGGTCTCGGAGCCGGACAGCAGCGTCCCGTCCGGGAGGAACGCGATCGCCTCGCCCTGCGGCTCGTCGGGCAGCGGCACCCGGACGGGCATCCCGTCGAGCGCCGCGACGACGTCCGACGTGCCCTCGGGCATCCGGAACAGCCAGGCGTCCGTATAGGTGCGCAGTGCGACGACCCGGCCGTCGGTGCTGGTCGCCCCACCGGTGACGGTGGAGGAGCCCAGACCTCCGATGGGCCCGCCGGTCGTGTCCGATCGCGGCAGCACGACGCTCCCGACCCTGGTCAGTGCGGTCGGGCCGGGCTCCGCCAGCGGCCCCGCGGGCCGGTACACCCCGGCGGACCCGAGGACGTCCTTGGTGACGATCACCGGCACCCCGTCCCGGCCCACCAGCACGGCTTCGGCGTCGTGGGCACCGTCCGGGTAGGTCAGCCGGTGCAGCCGCGCGTCACCCCGCGCAGGCACGGCGATCAGCGCGACCGTGTCCCGGCGGCGGTTGTTGTCCCCGGTGTCCGAGACCCAGAACGTGCCGTCCGGACCGATCGCGAGGTCCTCGGCGTCCAGCGGGTCGACGTCCGCGGTCCGGGTCTCGACGACGGCGCAGGTGGCCAGGTCCAGACGGTGGAGCCGGACCTGGCGTCCGCTGTCCGCCATCGCCCACACCTCGCCCGCCGGCGTGGCGGCCAGTCCGGACAGCTCGAGCAGCGAGCGGTCCCGGATCGTGCAGCGGCTCACCGGGTCCGCGGCGGCGGGCGCGGCCGTCACCACGCCCAGCGCCAGGACGGCCAGACACACCAGTGCGGGTCGTGCGGCTCTCACGTGCGCAGGATCAGCCCCGGGCGACCCGCGGCAGCGCGTCCACACCGGCGGCGAGGGCCACGGCGGACCGCGGCGCCTCCCCCACCACGTACGGCGCGGCCACGACGGCGAGCTCCGGCCCCACACGGACGTGCAGGCGGGTGCCGTCCTCGACGTGCTCCAGGTCCAGCACCTCCGCGTCACTGTGCAGGCGCGCGACCAGCCCGCCCTCCGTGTACGGGACGAGCAGCTCCAGATCCACCTCGGGCCGCGGGAGGCGTTCGGCGAGCCGCGCCCTGAGCTGCTCGATCCCGTCCCCCCGGTACGCGGAGACGAACACGGCGTCCGGCAGCAGGTGGCGCAGCCGCGCGAGCTGCAGGTCCCCCGCCGCGTCGACCTTGTTCACCACGAGCAGCTCGGCGGGCATCGTGCCGCCCTGCGCCTCGCCGATCTCCACCAGGACCTTGCGGACGGCGGCGATCTGGTCCTCGGGCAGCGGATCCGAGGCGTCCACGACGTGCACGAGCAGGTCCGCCTGCGCGGACTCCTCGAGCGTGGAGCGGAACGCCTCGACGAGCTGGTGCGGCAGGTGGCGCACGAACCCGACGGTGTCCGTGAGGGTGTAGGCCCGCCCGTCCGGCGTCTCGGCGCGCCGGGTGGTGGGGTCCAGGGTGGCGAACAGCAAGTCCTCGACCAGCACGCCGGCGTCCGTCAGCGCGTTGAGCAGGCTGGACTTGCCGGCGTTGGTGTAGCCGACGATCGCGACGCCCGGGATCTCGCTCTTACGGCGGCTGCCGCGCTGGGTGTCCCGCACCCGGGACATCGCCGTGATCTCCCGGCGCAGCTTGGACATGCGGGTGCGGATGCGCCGCCGGTCCAGCTCGATCTTCGTCTCACCGGGGCCACGGCCACCGATACCGACACCGCCGGCGGCGCGGCCGCCGACCTGCCGGGACAGCGCCTCACCCCAGCCGCGCAGGCGCGGGAGGAGGTAGGAGAGCTGGGCCAGCTCGACCTGGGCCTTGCCGTCCCGCGAGCGCGCGTGCTGCGCGAAGATGTCCAGGATCAGCGCGGTCCGGTCGATGACCTTGACCTTGAGCTTCTCCTCGAGCTGCCGGAGCTGGCCGGGCGAGAGCTCGCCGTCGCAGATCACGGTGTCCGCCTCGCCCTGCTCCACGGCGAGCTTGAGCTCCTCGACCTTGCCGGAGCCGATGAACGTGGCCGGGTCCGGCGAGCTGCGGCGCTGCACGAGACCGTCGAGCACGGTGGAGCCGGCGGTCTCGGCGAGCCGGGCCAGCTCCACCATCGACGCGTTGGCCTGCTCCGAGGTGCCCTCGGTCCAGACGCCCACGAGGACGACCCGCTCCAGCCGCAGCTGCCGGTACTCGACCTCGGTGATGTCCGTGAGCTCGGTGGACAGTCCCGCCACCCGGCGGAGCGACGATCGCTCCTCGAGCTCCATGTCCCCGCGGGAGGGATCGGAATGTCGCCCCTGGGGACGCGGGTCCGCGGCGGCGTCGGCTGAGGTGGTACGCACTGTGGTCGTGCTCTGGGGGGTCTGAGTCATCGTGACATCGAGTGTCCCACGTTCCGGCTGCGCTGTCCGCCCGGTTCCTGTCCGGTCGCCCGAGCTCACCGAACCGCCTCCCACCAGGACCGATCCAGCTCACCGTGCGCGACCAGGACGGCCGGGCCGTGCAGCACGGTGGACGCGCCCCCGTCCCGGACGGTCACCCGCAGCCGCCCACCCGGCGTGACCACGGGGACGGTGCCGGACTCCCGCCCGGCGGCCCGCAGCGCCGCGACGACGGCCGCGACCGTGCCGGTGCCGCAGGACCGGGTCTCCCCCACACCCCGCTCGTGCACGCGCATCGCCACACCCTCCGGGCCGACCGGCGTCACGAACTCGACGTTCACCCCCTGCGGGAACAGGGAGTCGTCGTGCAGCGGGGCCGTGGTGAGGTCCAGCGCGGGGATGTCCTCGGTGGTGACACAGGCCAGGTGGGGGTTGCCGACGTCGACCGCCACGCCGTCGAACTCCCGGCCCGCGACGACCGCGGTGGACGGGTCCCCGACCAGCGCCTGCCCCATCTCCACGGACACCTCGCCGTCGGCGAAGCTCACGTCCTTGACCCCGGCGCGGGTGCCGATCCGCAGCGGCGCCTCGCCCAGCCAGCCGGCGTGCTCGAGGTAGCGCGCGTAGACCCGGACGCCGTTGCCGCACATCTCGGCGACGCTGCCGTCCGCGTTGCGGTAGTCCATGAACCACTCGACGCCGGGCTCCGGGGCGGGACCGTCACCGAGGGCGGACCAGCGGACCACGCGCAGCACCCCGTCCGCACCGAGACCGCGGTGGCGGTCGCACAGCGCGGCTACCCGTTCGGCGCTCAGCGCGAGCGAACCCTGCGCGTCCGGCAGCACGACGAAGTCGTTCTGCGTCCCGTGGCCCTTCGAGAAGGCGATCCCGTCACTCACCGGACCAGCGTACGAGCCCGCACCGACAGTTCCGGATCCGCGCCGTCGAGCCAGTGGATCCGGCGGTCCCGGCGGAACCACGAGCGCTGGCGGCGGACGAACCGCCGCGTGCGCCGCACGGTCTCCTCCGCGGCCGTCTCCAGCGGGTACTCACCGTCCAGGAAGGCCAGGACCTGCTGGTACCCCAGCGCGCGGCCGGCCGTCCGGCCCTCCCGCAGGCCCCGTCCGGCGAGCGCCCGCGTCTCCTCGACCAGCCCCGCGGCCAGCATCCGGTCCACCCGCAGCGCGATCCGCTCGTCGAGCTCGGCGGTGTCCCGGTCCACCCCGAGCAGCACCGCGTCGTAGCGCGGCGGCCTCGTCCCGGGCAGGTTCGCGCTGAACGGGCGGCCCGTCAGCTCCACGACCTCGAGCGCCCGGACGATCCGCCGCCCGTTGCTCGGCAGCACCGCCCCGGCCGCGACCGGGTCCACCTCGGCCAGCCGCCGGTGCAGTGCCGCCGCCCCGACGCCCGCCAGCTCGGCCTCGAGCCGCCCGCGGACCACCGGGTCCGTCCCCGGGAACTCCAGCTCGTCGACGACCGCCTGGACGTAGAGTCCCGACCCCCCGACCAGCACCGCCGTCCGGCCCGCGGCGAGCAGTGCCTCCACCACCGCGCGGGCCTCCCGCTGGTAGACCGCGACGGACGCCGCCTCGGTGACGTCGAGGACGTCGAGCTGGTGGTGCAGGATCCCGCGGCGCTCGGACACCGCGAGCTTGGCGGTGCCGACGTCCATCCCGCGGTAGAGCTGCATGGCGTCCGCGTTGACGATCTCGCCGTCCAGGGCCTCGGCGAGGTCCAGCGCGAGATCGGACTTGCCGGTCGCGGTGGGCCCGACGACGGCGACGAGCCGCGTCATGTCCAGACCGCGACGTGGTAGGCGACCCCGTACGGCGCCGAGGAGTGCAGCAGCTCGCCCCGCCGGCCCTGCGGGCACGCCCCCGCCAGCACCTGCCAGGGCGCCCGGCCGGCGGCCCAGAGCTCTGCGGAGACCTCCGGGTCCAGCGCGGCCAGGGCCGCGGCGTCCGCCGACTCGAGGGCCTTCGCGACGGTGTCGTCGAACGACCGGGCACGCTCGTCGAAGTGGCCGGGGGCCTTGTCCGTGTGCGTGGCCGCGCCGTCGCCGAGGACGAGGAGCCCGACCGGCCCCGGGGCGGCCGCGCACTCCGCGGCCAGCTCCGCGCCGAGCCGCGCGCACTCGTCCGGGGTGGCGTCCGGGGCCACGAGCTCGCCGCGGATCCGGACCGGCGCGCCGGTCGTCCCCGCGGCCCAGGCGGCGATCAGCAGGGGCAGGGCCAGCCCGGGATCCGGATCCGCGGCCGGCGCGCGGCCGTCCAGCGAGACCCGCACGTCCGCACCGAACCCGGCGAACGTCCCCGAGGTCCCCGGCCCGACCGTGCGCCTGCCCCCGGGGTCGGCACCGACCGCGATCCACTCGGGGGCGACGGCGGCGAGCCGCGCGGCGGCGGTGCGGCACGCCGACCGCAGCTCCTCGGTCTCGGCGGCGGCACCGGTGGCGAGCTCGGGCACGAGCAGGGGCGGCTGCGGCAGCACGACGACCATGGGAAGCACGGGAACCGATGCTATCTCCCCACCCCCGAGGTCACGCTCCGCGCACGGACGGTTCCGGTACGACGTCGACGTCGGCGGCTCGTCGATCAGTACCGGCCGTTGGGAGGCACGTACGGGCGGCACCTGTTCCGTGGCGCTCGCGGAGCTGTTTCAATTCCCGCACCGGTTGCCGCAGGTGGCGGCAGGCCGGGATGCGACATGGCCCCACCCGTCGGGCGGGGCGCCCACCGGACCTCGGTGGGCAGGAACGAGGGAGGACGACGGTGTCGGACGAGCAGACCCCGGAGCGCACCGATCACCCGGACGGAGGCACGAACCGCCCGACGCAGGCCGGCACCGCGGGAACGGACCCCGGCCGGCCCGGCCCCGAGGGGACCGAGCCCGGCACCGCGACCGTGACCCCCGCCGAGGCGGACCCCGCCGGAACGAGCCCTCCCGCCCCGGCCGCCGCGCCGCCCCGGCCCGCCCCGCCGAAGCCCGGCCCCGGGTCGATCCCCCGCCCGGGTCCGCCCGCCGGCGGTGCCCGGCCCACGCCCCCGCCCCGGCACGCCGCGGCACCCGCGCCCGTGGACGTCCCCGAGACCCCCGCCGTGGCCGTGGAACCGTCCCCGGTGCCGCACGCCAGCCCGGATCCCGGTCGCTGGGGCCGGTTCGAGGCGGACGGCACCATCTACCTCTTCGCCGCGGAGGGCGAGCGCGTCGTCGGGTCGTTCCAGGCCGGGACGCCCGAGGAGGGGCTGGCGCACTTCGCCCGCCGCTTCGACGACATGCTCACCGAGACCGAGCTGCTCGCCGCCCGGCTCGCGGCCGGCGGCGGAGACCCCAAGCACGCCCTGACCAGCGCCAAGGCGCTGCGGGACGGGCTGGCCGAGGCCGCGGTCGTCGGGGACGTCGTCGCGCTCGGGGCCCGGCTGGACGAGCTGATCGGCCGGGCCGAGGAGGCCGTCGGCGCCGCCCGGCACGCCCGGGACGCCCAGCGCAGCGCCGCCGTCGCCCGCAAGGAGGCGCTGGCGGTCGAGGCCGAGGAGATGGCCGCGGAGTCCACGCAGTGGAAGCAGGCCGGGGACCGGTTCAAGGCCATCCTCGACGAGTGGCGCACGATCAAGGGCATCGACCGCAAGACGGACGAGGCCCTCTGGAAGCGCTTCTCCAAGGCCCGCGAGGCGTTCAACCGCCGCCGCGGCTCGCACTTCGCGGACCTGGACCGCCAGCGATCCACCGCGAAGACGCGCAAGGAGGAGTTGGTCGCCGAGGCCGAGTCGCTGACCGGGTCCGAGGACTGGGGTCCCACCGCCGCGCGCTACCGGGACCTGATGACCGAGTGGAAGGCCGCGGGCCGAGCCCAGAAGGACGCGGACGACACCCTCTGGCAGCGCTTCCGCGGCGCCCAGGACGCGTTCTTCGCGCGTCGTACGGCCGTGTTCGCCGAACGGGACTCGGAGTTCGCCGCCAACAGCGAGGCGAAGAAGGCCCTGCTCAACGAGGCCGAGAAGATCGACACCCGGGACGCGGACGGCGCCCGGGCCGCGCTGCGGGACATCCAGGAGCGCTGGGAGGCCATCGGCAAGGTCCCCCGGGACGACATCCGTCCCCTCGAGTCCCGGCTGCGCGCCGTCGAGGAGAAGGTGCGCGACGCCGCGGACCGGGAGTGGAAGCGCACGGACCCCGAGGCCGAGGCCCGCGTCGCCCAGTTCCGGGACCGGGTCACCCAGTTCGAGGCGCAGGCCGAGAAGGCCCGCGCCGCCGGGGACACCCGCCGCGCCGAGGAGGCCGAGCAGCAGGCCGCGACCTGGCGGCAGTGGCTGGAGACGGCGGAGCAGGCGGTCGAGGGCCGGTAGGTCGTCCATGATCACGATCCGGGGAGCGACGTCAGGATTCGTCGCCGCTCCCCGGATCACGGTCATGCCGGTCACGGCCGCTCACGATCGCGCTCCGCTGCCCGAACCGGTCGCCGCGGGGCTCGGCCCGCGCGCCGTCCGGCCGGCTACCGTCGCAGCGCGATCCGGGCCCAGGTGGCGGCCAGGACCAGCACCACCACGACCGCCAGCAGCAGGCCGGGGCCGGGGCCGTCGAGGCCCTGCGGGATCCCGATCTGCCGGGACCAGATCGCCCACAGGCCGTTGATGAAGGAGATGCCGCAGCCGACGGCGGAGAGCCAGGCCAGGGCCCAGAAACGCGTGCTCAGGGCCAGCGCGGAGGTGACGACGCCGAACCCGAGGGCGGTGATGGTGAACATCCGGGGCAGCACCCCGAACCACTCCGCGCCGACGAGGATCTGCCAGCCTGCCGCCGACCCGACCCACGGCAGCAGCAGGGCGCCGATCATGGCGACGACCCCGATCGACACCACCATCGCGGTGGTGCCGGGGTCGATCCGCCGCTCCACCCGCCTCGCGACGCCGGCGAGCTCCGTCTCCAGGGACGACAGGTCCTCCGGGAAAGGTCGGTCGGATCGGGCGTTCTCTGCCGCGTTCATCGCTGTGCCCCCTCCGGGACGAGTACGCCGCAGCCTGCTGCGGGTTGGTCGCTCGCGGCGGGCGCCCCGAACGAGGGTAGGCCGAGACCGGTGGGGGCGCCACCAGGTCGTTGCCCGGCCTCGTGCGCGTCCCCGGCCCGGGTGCGGCGGTGGGTGAGCACGCCGCCGTCCGAGACCAGGTGGTGGGGCGCCCCGTAGTCCACGCGCACGGTGACGACGTCCCCCGGGCGCGGCGCGGCGGAGCCGGGCGCGAAGTGGACCAGCCGCCCGTCCCGGGCGCGCCCGCTCATCCGGTGGGTGGCGCCGTCCTTGCGTCCCTCGCCGGTGGAGACGAGCAGCTCGACCTCGCGGCCCTCGACCGCCCGGTTCTCCTCCCAGGAGATCTGTTCCTGCAGCTCGACGAGCCGCATGTACCGCTCCTGGACGACCGCCTTGGGCAGCTGGTCCGGCAGCTCCGCGGCCGGCGTGCCCGGGCGCTGCGAGTACTGGAAGGTGAAGGCGTTGGCGAACCGGGCCCGGCGCACGACGTCCAGGGTGGCCTCGAAGTCCTCCTCGGTCTCCCCGGGGAACCCGACGATGATGTCCGTCGAGATCGCGGCGTGCGGGATCGACGCCCGCACCTCGCCGAGGATGTCCAGGAACCGCGCGGAGCGGTAGGACCGGCGCATCTCCTTGAGGATCCGGTCCGAGCCGGACTGCAGCGGCATGTGCAGCTGCGGGCAGACGTTCGGCGTCTCGGCCATGGCGGCGATGACGTCCGAGGTGAAGTCCCGCGGGTGCGGCGAGGTGAAGCGGACGCGTTCGAGGCCCTCCACGGCGCCACATGCCCGCAGCAGCGCGGCGAACGCGCCGCGGTCCCCGAACTCGGAGCCGTAGGCGTTCACGTTCTGCCCCAGCAGGGTCACCTCGAGCACGCCGTCGGCCGCCAGCGCGGAGACCTCGGCCAGCACCTCCCCCGGCCGCCGGTCCCGCTCCTTGCCGCGCAGGGCCGGGACGATGCAGAACGTGCAGGTGTTGTTGCAGCCCACCGAGATCGACACCCAGCCGGCATAGGCGGACTCACGCCGGGCGGGCAGCGTGGAGGGGAAGACCTCCAGCGACTCCAGGATCTCCACCTCGGCGGAGGCGTTGTGCCGCGCGCGTTCCAGCAGGGTCGGGAGCGAGCCGACGTTGTGCGTGCCGAACACCACGTCGACCCACGGCGCCTTGCGGGTGATCGTCTCGCGGTCCTTCTGCGCGAGGCACCCGCCGACGGCGATCTGCATGTCCGGGTTCGCGATCTTGGACGGCCGCAGCCGCCCGAGGTTGCCGTAGAGCTTGTTGTCCGCGTTCTCCCGGACCGCGCAGGTGTTGAACACGACGACGTCCGCGGCGTCCGGGTCCTCCGCCCGCGCGTAACCCGCCGACTCGAGCAGTCCTGCCATGCGCTCCGAGTCGTGCACGTTCATCTGGCACCCGTAGGTGCGGATGGCATAGCTCCGGGTCACCCTTGCGAGAGTAGGCCCCTTCGCGGGCACCCCGACAAGCAGGCGGGCGGGGACGACAAGCAGGTGGAGACGCGGGAGGATGATCGCGTGCCGGAACCCCGCGCCCTCTCCCGGCGGACGGTGCTGCGCGCCGCGGGTGGGCTGGGGCTGCTGGCCGGGCTCGGCGGCACGGCCGGATGCGGCGCCCCGTTCGCGGACCGGCGGCTGCCGATCGCCGCCGGGGTCGCGCAGGGCGTCTACTCCCGGCTGGCGACGACGCTGGCGGAGATCTGGCGCGAGGACCTCCACCTGCACGCCGCGCCCGAGGTGCTGGCCACCTTCGGCTCGCCGGACAACCTCGGCCGGCTCACCGCGGGCACGGCCGAGGTCGCGTTCAGCCAGGTCGACACGGCCGCCGAGCTGATGGACACGGGGCCCGCCGACGGGCCGCGCGCCCTGCGCGGACTCGCCCGGATCTACGACGACGTGCTGCACGTCGTGATCCGCCGGGACGCGTCCTACCGGCGGCTCGCGGACCTGCGCGGCGCACGGGTGTCGGTCGGCCCGCGGACCTCCGGCTACCGGGTGATCGCGCAGCGGGTGCTCGCCGCGGCCGGGCTGGATGCCGAGCGGGACATCGTGGCGTCGGAGCTCGGGCTCCAGGACGCGTGCGACGCGCTGCGCGCCGGCGCGGTCGACGCGTTCTTCTGGTCCGGCGGGTTGCCCACGACCGGGATCGCCACCCTCGCCCAGGAGCTCCCGATCCGGCTGCTCGATCTCGCCGACGACCTCAAGACGGTCCGCGAGCGCTTCCCCGTCTACTCCTCCGGGACGGTCCCGGTCTCGACCTACGACATCGGCGAGGCCGTCAGCACGCTGCTCACCCGCAACATCCTGCTGGTCCCGGCCTCGATGGAGGACGACCTCGCCGAGCAGCTCGTGCGCTCGCTCTTCCAGGAGCAGCAACGGCTCGCCGAGGCCGGGCCCGCCGCGATCACCATCGACGCCCGGACCGCGATCGGGACCCAGCCCGTGCCCCTGCACCCCGGGGCCGAACGCTTCTACCGCGAGTCGAAGGACGCCTGAGCGGCCCGGGCGGTGCCGGATCCCGGGGTGGCCCGAGCCTCGTCGATCGCCGGCCGCGGCGCCCGCGGCAGCCGCGCGGTGACCCGCAGCCCGCCACCGGCCGGCAGCTCCAGCCGCAGCGCGCCCCCGGAGAGCTCCGCGGTGCGGGCGGCGATCGCCAGGCCCAGCCCGCTGCCCTCGACGTTGCTCTGGTCCGGCCCCCGCCAGAACCGGTCCGTCGCCCGCTCCAGCTCCTCCGGCGCCATGCCCGGCCCGTCGTCCAGCACCGCGATGTCCACGGCGCCGATGTCCCCGCCGCCGATGTCCCCGCCGAGGTGCGGGCCGCCGAGGTCCGGGCCGCCGAGCTCCTCGCCATCCGCCGGGCGCACCGGCCGGACCGTCACCGTGACCGCACCCCCCTCGGGGGTGAACTTGATCGCGTTGTCCAGCAGCGCGTCGAGCAACGTCTCGATCCCGCCCGGCGCCACCCGCACCCACAGCTCCCGCGCGCCGCCGCGCAGCAGCCGCAGCCCGGTGTGCTCGGCCAGCGGGCGCCAGGCCTCGAGCCGGTCGTCGACCACGCGGTCGATCTCGGTGACGGCGCCGGAGTCCCCGCTCGCGTCCCGTTCCGCGCGGGCCAGGGCGAGCAGCCCGTCGAGGACGCCGGAGAGGCGCTCGGCCTCCTCCAGCGCCGCGACGTGCTCCTCCGCGGCGTCCGGCGAGACGCGGCCCTCGAGGTTGGACAGCCGCAGCCGCAGGGCGGTCAGCGGGTTGCGGAGCTGGTGGCTCGCGTCCGCGACGAACGCCCGCTGCGCCGCGAGCGCCTGGGTGACGGTCTCGGCCATCCGGTCGAACGACGCGGTGAGGCGGCGCAGCTCGGGCGGCCCGGTGCCGTCCGAGACCGGGTCCGCGGGCCGGCCGGCGAGCACGGACGCGGCGACCCGGCCGGTGCCCTCGTCGAGGCGGCGGACCGGGCGCAGGATCCAGCGCGTGAGCGGCACCGCGACGACCACGCCCAGGCACAGCGCCACCAGCACCGCGGCCGCCACGAGGGACCAGGCCGTCAGCTCGCGCTCCCGCAGCGGGCCGGTGGGCGAGACCGTCACCGCGGCACCGCGGACCTCGCCGTCGACGAGCACGGGCTCGGCCAGCACGATCGGCCGGGTGTCCCACGGCAGCAGCAACGGGTAGGGGTTCGAGCGGCGGCTGGCCAGCGCCACCTGCAGCCGCGCCTGCCCGGCCGCGTCCAGCGCCGGCGGGTCCTGCCGGGACGCGGCCACGACCCGCTCGCTGCGGTCCACGATCGTCACCGCGACCCCGTAGACCTCGTCGTAGCGCGCGAGCTCCTCGGCGAGCCCGACCGCGCTGTCCTCGGTGATCGGCCGCTGTGCCCGGGAGGCGAAGAAGATGGTGTCGGTCAACCGGTCCGTGAACAGGCTCTGCTGCTCCGCGCGGGCGTCGGCGATCGCGAGCGGCACCCCGAGCCCGACGGCGAGCAGCCCGGCGAGCACGCACACGATCACGAGCACCCGGGCGCGCACGCCGTCAGCCCGCGTCCTGGCCCGGCGCGCCGGTGCCCGTACCGCCGGAGCCGAGCCGGTAGCCGACGCCGCGCACGGTCTGCACGAGCTCCGGGCGGCCGAGCTTCGTGCGCAACGTCGCGACGTGGACGTCGAGGGTCCGGTTGGCCCCCGGCCAGCTGCGCCCCCAGACCTCGGCCACGATCCGGTTGCGGGTGCAGACCGCTCCCTTGGCCCCGGCGAGCAGGGCCAGGACCTGGAACTCCTTGCGGGTCAGCGCGACGTCGCGGCCCTCCACCGCCACCGCGTGCCGGCCCAGGTCGATCCGCACGCCGTCGACCGCGACGACGTCCGGCGACGGGCCCGCGGCGACACCCCGGCGGCGCTGCACCGCGTGCATCCGCGCCACCAGCTCCCCGACGTCGTAGGGCTTGACCACGTAGTCGTCCGCGCCCGAGTGCAGGCCGAGGATGCGGTCCTCGACCTCCCCGCGGGCGGACACCACGATCACCGGGACCTCGCTGACCTCCCGGATCGCCCGGCACACGTCGACGCCGTCGACGTCGGGCAGGCCGAGGTCCAGCAGCACGACGTCGACGCCGGACAGGTGGTCGGCGACGCCGCGGCCGCGGTCCAGCCGCGTCGTCGTCATCCCGTGCCGGTGCAGCGCGGGGCGCAGCGCCGCCGCGATCCGGTCGTCGTCCTCCACGAGCAGGATGTGCACGCCTCCACCCTCCCTCCCGCGATGATCGATCGTCGGGTCGTTATAGAGCCGAAACCCTAAAGGTTCACCAAGGTGGTGGACTCCGGTGTCCGATTCGCCCAGGCTTCGCCCATGCTCGGAGGACCCAGATGACAGCCACCGGTACTCCCATGATTCTGATGTCGGGTGTGGACAAGCACTTCGGCGAACTGCACGTGCTCAAGGACGTCAACATCGAGGTGCCCAAGGGCCAGGTCGTGGTCGTGCTCGGCCCGTCCGGGTCCGGCAAGTCGACGCTGTGCCGCGCCATCAACCGGCTCGAACCGATCGACAGGGGCACCATCGCGATCGACGGCGAGGAGCTCCCGGCCGAGGGCAAGGCGCTCGCGGCGCTCCGGGCGGACGTCGGGATGGTCTTCCAGAGCTTCAACCTCTTCGCCCACAAGACGATCTTCGAGAACGTCACGCTGGCCCCGCTGAAGGTCCGGAGGTCCGGCAAGGCAGAGGCCGAGAAGAAGGCCCTCGCGCTGCTCGATCGGGTCGGCATCGCGAACCAGAAGGACAAGTACCCCGCCCAGCTCTCCGGTGGGCAGCAGCAGCGCGTGGCGATCGCCCGCGCCCTGGCCATGGACCCGAAGGTGATGCTCTTCGACGAGCCCACCTCGGCCCTGGACCCGGAGATGGTCAACGAGGTGCTCGACGTCATGACCTCGCTGGCCAGGGAGGGCATGACCATGCTCGTGGTCACCCACGAGATGGGCTTCGCCCGGCGCGCGGCCAACCGCGTCCTGTTCATGGCGGACGGCGAGATCGTCGAGGACGCCGCGCCCGAGGCGTTCTTCTCGGCGCCGAGCTCCGACCGTGCCAAGGACTTCCTCGGCAAGATCCTGACGCACTAGAGCGACTCCCCATCCTCCCGACGACAAGCGGAGAAGACATGAAGAAGCTGCACATCCTCGCGGCCGGCGTCCTCGCCGGCTGTCTCGCCCTCACCGCCTGCGGGCAGTCCGGCAGCCCGGGCGCCACCGGTCCGGTCGTCTCCGAGACCGCCGCGGCCGACGTCACCGTCGCCGGCTCGCCCACGTTCGACGCCATGAAGGCGCGCGGCGGCGTCGTCATCGGCGTCAAGGACGACCAGCCCGGCCTGGGCTTCAAGGACGCCACCACCGGCCAGTACTCCGGCTTCGACATCGAGATCGCCCGCCTCGTCGCCGCGAAGCTCGGCTACGGAGCGGACAAGATCACCTACAAGACGGTCCCGTCCGCCGCCCGCGAGGACGCGATCTCCCGCGGCGAGGTCGACTACTACGTCGGCACCTACACGATCAACGACAAGCGCAAGACGCTCGTCTCCTTCGCCGGCCCGTACTTCGTCGCCGGCCAGTCCCTGCTGGTCCGCGCGGACGAGACCGCGATCACCGGCAAGGACACGCTCAAGGGCAAGAAGGTCTGCTCCGTGACCGGCTCCACGCCGATCCAGCGCGTGCGCGACCAGGGCCTGACCGACCAGATCGTCGAGTTCCAGACCTACACCCAGTGCGTGGACCAGCTGCTGTCCAACCAGGTCGACGCCGTCACCACGGACGACGCGATCCTCAAGGGCTACGCCGCCCAGCAGCCGGACAAGCTCAAGGTCGTCGGTGACACCTTCTCGACGGAGCCCTACGGCATCGGCCTGAACAAGGACGACGCCGCGCTCCGCGGCAAGATCAACGACATCCTGCAGGCCGCGTACGACGACGGCACCTGGCAGAAGATCTACGACGAGACCCTCGGCAAGTCCGGTTCCCCGGCCTCGCCGCCCGCACTGCAGCGGTACTGACCGACACCGGGGGGAGGGCCGTGACCCACGGCCCTCCCCCCCGGTCCGCCCGCAGCACGACACCGGCGAAGGAGCAGCGCGGAAGTGAACGTCCTGTTCGACAACCTGAGCCTCTACGCGAACGGGTTCCTCGGCACGATCGAGCTGTTCCTCGTCTCGGCGATCGGCTCGCTGATCCTCGGGGTCCTGCTGGCGGGGGCGCGGGTGAGCCCGGTACCGATCCTGCGGTCCTTCGGCACCATCTACGTCAACACCATCCGGAACACGCCGCTCACCCTGGTGCTGTTCTTCTTCGCGTTCGCCTACCCGCGGCTCGAGATCGCGGACATCTCGTTCTTCTGGCGGGCCTGCATCGGGCTGATCCTCTACACCGCGGCGTTCGTGTGCGAGGTCGTCCGGTCGGGTATCAACACCGTGCCGGTCGGGCAGGCCGAGGCATCTCGCGCGCTCGGCTTCACGTTCGGCCAGACGATGTCCGAGGTCGTCCTGCCACAGGCGATCCGGTCGGTCGTCCCCCCGCTGACGAACGTGCAGATCGCGCTGCTGAAGAACACCACGATCGCAGCCGGGTTCTCCGTGCTCGAGGCGGGCGGCATCTACGCCAACCTGTCCGAGCGCGGCTACAACGTGTTCGTCGGCCTGCTGTGGGTCGCCCTCGGCTTCCTCATCCTGGTCCTTCCGCTGACGCTGCTGCAGCGCAACCTCGACAGGCGTTGGAGCACCTCCCGATGAGCCCTCACTCCCCTCGCGCGGAGGCGACGTCATGACCGCGGTTCTCTACGACATCCCCGGCCCGAAGGCCAGGGCCCGCAACGCGACGCTGGGTGTCGTCGGCACCGCCGTGGTGCTCGCCGTCCTCGCCTTCGTGGTCTACCGCCTCATCGTGACCGGGCAGTTCGACCCCCGGCTGTGGGAGTGGATCACCTACGTCAACATCCAGTACATCCTGCTCGGCGCGCTGGGCAACACCCTCGCCGCGTTCGCCGTCGCGGCGGTGCTGTCGCTGGCGTTCGGTGCGGTCTTCGCCGCGGGCCGGCTCTCCGACCACGCGTGGATCAGCCGACCGTCGACCGTGGTCGTCGAGCTGTTCCGCGGGGTGCCGCTGCTGGTCCTGATCTTCATCCTGTACTTCGGCGTGTCCCGCGGGCTCGGGATCGACATCCCGGCCTACTGGGCGGTCGTGCTCGGCCTGATGCTCTACAACGGCTCGGTGCTCGCCGAGGTGTTCCGCGCGGGCGTCCGGGCGCTGCCGAAGGGACAGGCCGAGGCGGCCTACGCGCTGGGCATGCGCAAGACGCAGGTCATGACGAACGTCCTGCTGCCCCAGGCGCTGCGCTCGATGCTGCCGACGATCCTCAGCCAGCTGGTCGTCGTCCTCAAGGACACCGCGCTCGGGTACATCATCCTCTATCCCGAACTGCTCTACCAGGCGCGCTTCCTCGGCAGCCAGGGACAGCTCGGCGCGCCGATCCTGCAGGTCGCGATGGTGGTGGCCGTCATGTACATCGCGATGTGCCTGATCCTCTCGGGTCTGTCGAAGCTGCTGGAGAAGCGGCTGCGGAAGAGCCCGAAGGCCGTCGGGATCGACGCGGTCGAGGCGGAGGAGGAGAAGCTCCTCGCCTGACGCCGGGAGGCGGGCCGGTCAGAGGTTCTCCACCACCACCGGCTCGATCCCCTCGGCCTCCGGCAGCGCGAAGCCGAAGACCTGGGAGTAGAAGGACAGCTCGGCCTCCAGCGCGCGGCGGATGTTCTCCGCGCGCCGGAAGCCGTGCTGTTCGCCCTCGAACAGCAGGTACGCCACCGGCACCTTGCGGGCCCGCAGCGCGTCGACGATCAGTTCGGACTGGTTCGGCGGCACGATCGCGTCCTCCGAGCCCTGCAGGACGATCAGCGGCGTGCCGAAGCGCTCGACGTGGTGGATCGGCGACCGCTCGACGTAGACGTCCCGGGACGCGGGGTACGGGCCGACCAGGCCGTCGAGGTAGCGGCTCTCGAACTTGTGGGTGTCCGCGGCCAGCGCCTCGAGATCCGCCACGCCGAAGTGGTCCGCCCCGGCCGCGAACGGCGTGTCCTCCCGGGCGAGCGCGGCCAGCGTCGTGTACCCGCCGGCCGAGCCGCCGCGGATCGCCAGGCGCGCGGGATCGACCCGGCCCCGCTCGCCGAGCCACCGCGCCGCTGCCAGGCAGTCCGCCACGTCGACGATCCCCCACGCGCCCTTCAACAGCTCCCGGTACTCGCGGCCGAAGCCCGTCGAGCCCCCGTAGTTGACGTCGACGACGCCGAACCCGCGGCTCGTCCAGTACTGCACGTTCACCGAGAGCACGGGCACGGCCGACGCCGTCGGACCGCCGTGGATGACGACGAGCAGCGGCGGCAGTTCGCCGTCGGGCCCCGAGTGCGCGGGGTTGGCCGGCGGGTAGAACAGCGCGTGCGCGGTGCGGGGCGCGCCCTCGCCGTCGACGGACGGGAACGAGACGGCCTCGGGCACGGACAGGTATCCCGCGTCGAGGCCCAGCTCGCGCGGGGCACGCAGGGTGCCCACGGTCCCGTCGAGCGCGACGCGGTGGACGCCGGGTTCCTCGGCGGGTGTCCCCGCGACGACCACGACGTCACCGGACCCGCCCGCACGGACCGACGCGACCGCGGAGAACGGGACGTCCAGGTCCGCGCGGGTCCCGTCCGGGTGGTGCACGGCGAGCCCGTCGTACCCGCCCTGCCACCGGGCGAACACGATCTCGCCGCCGTCCAGGATCGCGTACCGGGAACCCCCGAGCACCCACGCCGGCTCACCGATCTCCGCATCGATCCGCACGACCGGCACGATGTCGCTGCCCGGCAGCCAGCGGTAGAGGTTCCACCAGCCCGTGCGGTCCGACAGGAAGTACAGGGCACCGTCGGGGGCCCAGCGGGGTTCGGACACCGACTCCCCCGGCCCGCCCGCGACGACCGCCTCGTCCCCGGTGACGAGGTTCCGCCCGGTCAGCACGGTGTCGTCCCACGGCATCGACGGGTGGTTCCAGGAGACCCAGACCAGGCGCACGCCGTCCGGGGAGATCCGCGGGCTGGACACGAAGTCCGGGCCCGTGACCAGCACCTCCGGCTCGGACGGCCCGGTGGGCGAGAGCCGCACGATCTCGTTCCGCACGTCGACGGCGCCCGTGCCGCCCATGGGATGGCGCTCCCGGATCGCGACGAGGTACGAGCCGTCCGGGGCGAGGTCGACGTCCGCGTAGCGGTCCCCGCGGGTGACCTCGGGCTCGGGAGTCAGGGGTTCGGGCGCACCGCCGGGCGCGAGCCGGTAGAGCCGCTGGTCCTGCCAGTTGCTGAACCAGACGACGCCGTCGTGGACCTTCCAGGCACCGCCGCCGTACTCGTGGACGCCGGTCCGGGCGTCGAAGCCCTCGGGCAGCAGGTCCGTGACGGTGCCGTCGGCCTCGCGGCGGACGAGCTGGGTTCGGCCGCCCTCGCTCGGACGGCCCTCGGCCCACACGACGGCGTCCCCGTCCACCTGCACTCCGGACAGGCGCACCGCCGAGGACAGCACCAGCTCGGACGTGATGGGGGTGGGCCAGGCGCCGTACGGGGTGATCGTCACGTCGCCAACGCTAGTGGCACGTGTGCCACTCTCGTCCCGGGGCGCGGGACGAAAGCGCCACAGCTGCCGGACTCAGCGGCCGCCGGCGGCCTCGCGGAGGAGGCCCGCGGCGGTGCGGAGGGCGCCCTTGCGGAGGACGGGGAGCAGGCCCACGGCGCCGGTCAGGCCCGGCCACCAGCGCACCCGGCCGTCCTTGTGCACGACGCCGACGGCCGGCGTCCCGCACCCCGCGACGGTGGCCGGGAGGTTCGGGTAGATCTCGGCCAGCCCCGGCTCGGAGCAGGCCCGCACGCGGACCCTGACCGTCACGCAGCCCGGCAGCTCGCGGGCGATCCGCGAACACCGGGGGCAGCCGACGTCGTGGACGACGACCACCTCGCGCACCCCCCGCACCGCCATCCGGGCATCGTCGCACCCCGCCGGGTTCGGCTACCGTGGCGGCTACCGACGCAGGTGGGAGAGCACTGATGACGGACCCGACGAGCACGCCGCAGAACGCCGAGCCGGAGGACGCCCCCCTCGACGCCGAGATCGTCCCGGACGCCGCACCTGCGGTCCCCGAGATGCCGCCGGTGCCGGTGCCGCCCGCGGACTACGACGAGCACGGCGTCCCGAGCCTGGACTACGTCCGGAACAAGATCGAGACCCGGGCCGCCACGGCCGAGGGCTGGCAGGAGCTCACCGGCGAGACGGCCGCCGCCCGGACCGCGGAGGAACAGTTCGCGGACCGGGAGAAGAAGGGCCAGGACAAGCTCGCGGAGATCCGCAGGTCCCTCGGGCTCTGACCCTCGGCGCCCCGGGGCACCGATGCCTGTGCGCGGAGACCGTCGCCGGAGCGACGGTGTCCGCGCACAGGCGGCCGAGCGCCGCGTCTAGCGTCGGAACAGCTTGTTCCCCAGCCAGACGATCGGGTCGTACTTCCGGTCCACCACCCGCTCCTTGAGCGGGATCAACGCGTTGTCCGTGATCTTGATGTGCTCGGGGCAGACCTCGGTGCAGCACTTGGTGATGTTGCAGAACCCGAGGCCGTGCTCCTCCTGGGCCGCCACCTGCCGGTCCGCCGTGTCCAGCGGGTGCATGTCCAGCTCGGCGATCCGCATCAGGTAGCGCGGGCCCGCGAAGTTCTCCTTGTTCTCCTCGTGGTCCCGCACGACGTGGCAGGTGTTCTGGCACAGGTAGCACTCGATGCACTTGCGGAACTCCTGGCTCCGCTCCACGTCGACCTGCGCCATCCGGTACTCGCCGGGCGCGACGCCTTCCGGCGGCGCGAACGACGGCACCTCGCGCGCCTTGGTGTAGTTGAACGACACGTCCGTGACGAGGTCCCGGATCACCGGGAAGGTCCGCAGCGGCGTGACCGTGATGACCTCCTCGTCGTCGAACGTCGACATCCGGGTCATGCAGGCCAGGCGCGGCTTGCCGTTGATCTCCACGCTGCAGGAGCCGCACTTGCCGGCCTTGCAGTTCCAGCGGACGGCGAGGTCCTGCGCCTCGGTCTGCTGGAGCCGGTGGATGATGTCCAGGACGACCTCGCCCTCGTTCACCTCCGCCGGGTAGTCGACCAGCTCGCCCTTCTCGGAGTCCCCGCGCCACACGCGGAAGTGCTGCCAGTGGCTCATGCGTTCCCCCCAGTGCCGGAACCCGCCCCGCGCGCGGAGACGTCGGCACGGTGCCCGCCGAGCTCCTCGCCGGTGTAGTACTTCTTCAGCTCGTCGAGCTCGAACAGGTCGAACAGCTCGGGCCGCATCGGGATCTGCTCCTTGCGGGTCAGCTCCACGTTGTCCTCCCCGAGCGCGGAGCAGACCAGCAGGATGTGCCGCCAGTCCGAGTCCATCACCGGGAAGTCGTCCCGGGTGTGCCCGCCGCGGCTCTCCTGCCGCTCCACCGCGGCCTTGGCCACGCACAGCGAGACGAGCAGCATGTTCCGCAGGTCCAGCGCGAGGTGCCAGCCGGGGTTGAACTCCCGGT
>JAOZVV010000166.1 GCA_025869365.1 Pseudonocardia sp. | reverse complement strand
GGGGGCGAGGACCGGGAGACGGCCACCCGGCGCGTGCGCGAGCGCATGGCGGAGGCCCGGCGCACCGAGCCCGTCCGGGACGCCAACCTGGCGTGGGCGGGGGAGCTGGCGCGGTCCGGCCGCGCTCGGCTGCTCGGGCACGACCCCGACTCGGCCGAGGCGATCGATCGGCTGGTCGAGCGCGGCGGTGCGGTCGCGGAGTTCCCGACCACGCTGGCCGCGGCCCGCCGGGCCCGCCGCTGCGGGCTCGTCACGGTCGCGGGTGCGCCGAACGTGCTCCGCGGGGGTTCGCACTCCGGCAACGTCTCCGCGGCGGAGCTCGTCGGGGAGGGGCTCGTCGACGCGCTGGCCTCGGACTACCTGCCCAGCGGCCTGCTGGGTGCCGTCGCGACGCTCGTGCGGGCCCGGGTGAGCACCCTGCCCGAGGCCGTCGGGCTCGTCACGTCGGGTCCGGCCCTCGTCGCGGGCCTGGAGGACCGCGGCCGGATCGCGCCGGGCCTGCTGGCGGACCTCGCCCTCGTCGACGACGCGGGTCGCTGGCCGTACGTCGTCGCGACGTTCAAGTCCGCCCGCACGAGCCTCTGACGGTGCTCCGACGGATCCAGGCGCGGGATCAGCCTGCAGGATCAGCCCGGCGTCGGGGGCTGGTCCACCAGCTGGGCCAGGTAGAGCTGCTCGCCGAGGCGCTCGATCAGCTCGAGGTTCGTCTCGATGTAGTCGATGTGGTGTTCCTCGTCCGCGAGGATCTCCTCGAAGAGGTTGGCGGTCGTGTGGTCGTTCTTGGAGCGGCACAGCGTCACGCCCGGGCGCAGGCGCTCGACCACCGCGAGCTCGATCTGCAGGTCCGCCTCGAGCTGCTCCTTGACCGTCTGGCCGATCTTCAGCGTGCCGAGCCGCTGGTAGTTCGGCAGGCCCTCGAGGAACAGGATGCGGTCGGTGATGAGCTCCGCGTGCTTCATCTCGTCGATGGACTCGGCCTTGGTGTACGCGGCCAGCTTGGTCAGACCCCAGTTCTGCTGCATCTTCGCGTGCAGGAAGTACTGGTTGATCGCCGTCAGCTCACTGGTGAGCTGCTCGTTGAGCAGGGTGATGATCTCGGGGTCGCCACGCATGGTGAATCCTCACGTCTGTCGCACTCGTTGGGCCGACGATGACGATAGTGGCTTCTGACCTGCGATGATGACCAAGGTCGGACTGTGCGTCGGCTAGGCAGGCCTACCCGGAGGTAACGCTCAGGAAGCGGAAACTACGGTGCGTCACGCCGTGAGCGGCAACTGCAGGATCTCCGAGGGCGCGAGCTCGGCGGAGAGCAGGACGTCGACCCGGTCCACGCACGACCCGCATCCGGTGCCGGCTCCGCAGGCGTCGCCGATGTCCTCGACGGTCCGCGCGCCCTCGCCGATGCAATCACGCAGCTCGACTTCGGTCACCGCTGCGCAGATGCACACGTACATGCAGGCCACCCTTCAATCAGGTAAGGCTATGCTCGCACGTGATCAAGGTCGGGCACAAGGGTTTCCCGGAGCACTACGCTCGGCCCGTGCCGCTCGACGAGTACCGCCGCAAACGCGACCGGCACCGGACCCCGGAACCGATCCCCGAGGGGGAGCCCGCCGCGGGTGACGGTGACCGGTTCGTCGTCCAGGAGCACCACGCCCGGGCGCTGCACTGGGACCTGCGGCTCGAACGCGACGGCGTGCTGGCGTCCTGGGCCGTGCCGAAGGGTCTTCCGCCGGACACCGAGACCGTCCGGCTCGCCGTCCGCACCGAGGACCATCCGCTGGAGTACCTCGACTTCTCCGGCGCGATCCCCAAGGGGGAGTACGGCGGCGGCCGGATGACGATCTGGGACCACGGGACCTACGAGACGGAGAAGTGGTCCGAGCGCGAGGTCGCCTTCCGCCTGCACGGCGAGCGGGCCCGGGGCCGGTTCGTGCTGATCAGGAGCGACCGTCAACGGCGCGACGGGTGGATCCTGCGCCGCTCCGAGCCCGTCGAGGGGTACTCCCCTCTCCCCCGCGACCCGCGATCCCCCGAGGCCGCCGCGATGCAGGCGGTGCCGGGCGAGCTCCCCGCCGGGGACGACTGGGTGCTGCAGATCCGCTTCGGTGGGCGGCGGGTGATCGTGCGCGTCGACGGCGGCCGGGCCGTCCCGACGGCGGGCGGCGAGGAGGTGGCGGCCCCGACGCTGCGGGGGCTCGGCCCGTCGCTCGGTGCCACGGCGGCGCTGCTCGACGCGGAGCTGACGGCGGCCGGCGAGCTGTGGATCTCGGACCTGCTGCACCTGGACGGGCGGGACACCCGCGGGCTGCCGTTCCGCGACCGCCGGGAGCTGCTGGAAGGGCTGCCGCTCACCGGCCCGCACTGGCGCCTCTCCCCCGTCTTCCCCGCCGGGGACCCGGACGCCGTCCTGGCCGCGGCCCGGGACCAGGGGCTTCCCGGCGTCGTGGCGAAGCGGGCGGACTCGCCGTACGAGCCCGGGCCGAGCGGGAGCTGGATCGAGGCGGGCGCGCCCCCGCGTACCCGGCCCGCGGTTCCGGGGGCGGTGGGGCGCGCGAAGCTGACCAACCCCGACAAGGTCCTCTACCCCCTGACCGGCACGACGAAGGCCCAGGTCCTGGGGCACTACCTGGCTGTCGCGGAGGTGATGCTGCCGCATCTCGCGGGCCGCCCGGTGACCATGGTCCGCTGGCCGGACGGGGTGGAGAAGGGCTCCTTCTTCGAGAAGGACGTCTCCCGGCACGCGCCGCCGTGGATCCGGACCGTGCGCGTCGGCACGCCGGGCGGCCGCTCGGAGAACGCGGACTTCCCGGTGCTCGAGAACGTGGAGGGGCTCGCCTGGGCGGCCAACCTCGCGGCGCTGGAGCTGCACGTGCCGCAGTGGACGGTCGGTCCGCGGGGCGGGCGGCACGAGCCGGACCTGGTGGTCTTCGACCTCGACCCGGGCGAGGGTACGACCGTGGTCGACTGCTGTCGCGTCGCCGAGCGGATCTCCGACCACCTCGCCGACGAGGGGCTGCGGGCCTATCCGCGGACGTCCGGGGGGAAGGGCCTGCAGCTCTACCTGCCGGTGACGGTGTCCAGGGCGGAGCAGACCGTGGACTTCGCGAGGGACGTCGCCGAGCGGCTCGCCCGCGAGACCCCCGCGGAGGTCGTCGCCGTGATGGCGAAGGCCCGGCGGCGCGGGCGGGTGTTCGTGGACTGGAGCCAGAACGTCACCGCCAAGACGACCATCGCCAGCTACTCGCTGCGCGGGCGCGCACGCCCGACCGTCGCCACCCCCGTGACCTGGGCGGAGGTGCGGGCCTGCCGCCGGCCGGAGCAGCTCGTCTTCACCCTGGAGGACCTGCCCGGGCGCCTCGACGAGCACGGTGACCTGCTCGAACCCCTGTTGTTCACCGAGCGTCAACGCCTCCCGCGTCGCGGTTGACGGACGCGGGATGGCAGGGTGGCGCCGTGGGAGATCGCCACCCGTACCTCGACGGGCCCTATCCGCGGGCCTACGCCCACCGCGGGTGGCACATCGGTGGGCTCGAGGGGTGCGAGAACACCCTCGCCGCGTTCCTGCGCGCCGCCGACGAGGGCTTCTCCTACATCGAGATGGACGTGCGCTGCAGCGCGGACGGCGTGCCGATGGTGCACCACGACGCCACGCTGGACCGCACGACCGACGGGGACGGCCTGCTGGCGCTGCTGCCCGCCGCGGAGATCGGATCCGCCCGGGTGGCCGGGCGGGAGCCGGTGCCCCGCCTGGAGTCCGTGCTCACCGCCCTGCCGACGACCCGGTTCACCATCGAGCTGAAGTCCGACGCGGTCGTCCTGCCCACCCTGGCGGTCCTGGAGCGCCTCGACGCGTGGGACCGGGTGTGCCTCGGCGCGTTCACCGAGACGCGGCTGCGGCGGGCGCGCGCCGGCGGCGGCCCACGGCTGCTGACCTCGATGGGGCGCAGCGCCGCGGTCGGGCTGCGCGGCCGGGCCTGGCTGTCCGGGCCCACCGTCGTCCTGCGACCGTTGCTCCCCCGGATCGGGGGCGGGCTCGCGCAGCTTCCCCGCGGGTTCGGCGGGCTGCGCGTCGTGGACCGGGACCTGCTGCGGGAGGCGCACCGTCGGGAGCTCGAGGTGCACGTGTGGACGGTGAACCGGCCGGCCGAGATGCGGGAGCTGCTGGACCTCGGCGTCGACGGGCTGCTCAGCGACCGGCCGGACCTGCTCCGCGACGTGCTGCGGTCCCGCGGCGAGTGGCCCTGCTGAGCCCGGATCGATCTTGTCCCGCGCTAGGGTTCGGGCATGAGCAGCGCGGCGCCGGCGGGGACTACGAACCGGCGCCGGATCGTCGCCTGGGGGCTGTGGGACTGGGGCTCGTCGGGCTTCAACGTCATCGTCTTGACCTTCGTGTTCTCGGTGTACCTGACGGACTCGGTCGGGAAGGACCTGCCGGGCCCGGTCAGCGCCAACAGCTGGCTCGGCTGGGCGATCGGGGCGTCCGGGCTGATCGTCGCGCTGCTGGCCCCGGTGATCGGGCAGTCCGCGGACCGGGCCGGCCGCCGCCTGCGCTCGACCGGGATCTGGACCGCGGCGTGCGTCCTGTGCCTGCTCGCGATGATCGCGGTGAAGGCGGACTACCGGTACCTCTGGCTCGGCCTGCTCCTGCTCGGCGGCGCATCACTGTTCTACGAGCTGGCCGTGGTCAGCTACAACGCCGTCCTGCGGCAGATCTCGACGCCCGAGACGATCGGCCGGGTCTCGGGGTTCGGCTGGTCCATGGGGTACTTCGGCGGGATCGTGGCGCTGCTGGCCGCCTACGTCCTGCTGATCGCGAACGGTGGCGGTCTGCTCGGCATCAGCACCGAGGACGGCTTCAACATCCGGCTCGTCGCCCTGCTGTCCGGCATCTGGTTCGCGGTGTTCGCGATCCCGCTGTTCCGGATGGTCCCGGAGGCGCCGGCGGCCGTCGGGCGGGCACCGCGGCTCGGGGTCGCCGCGAGCTACCGCAAGCTCGTCCGGGACCTGCGGGAGCTGTACCACGTCAGCCCGCACACCGTGTACTTCCTCGCGGCGAGTGCCCTGTACCGGGACGGCCTCGCCGCGGTGTTCACCTTCGGGGGCGTCCTGGCGGTGACCGTCTACGGCATCGCGGCGGACGACGTCCTGATCTTCGGGGTGGCGGCGAACGTGGTCTCCGCGGCCGGCGCGCTGGCCGGTGGCTGGCTCGACGACCGGCGCGGCCCGAAGATCGTGGTCACCGGATCGCTGATCGGCATGATCGTGGTCGGCGTGGTGCTGATGTTCCTGTCCGGGCCGACGGCGTTCTGGATCTTCGGGCTGGCGCTGTGCCTGTTCGTGGGGCCGGCGCAGTCCTCGTCCCGGACCTATCTCGCCCGGCTCACCCCGGCGGGCCAGGAGGGGCAGCTCTTCGGCCTCTACGCGACGACGGGACGGGCCGTGTCCTTCGTCGCCCCGACCCTCGTCGGGCTCTTCACCTACCTCTTCGGCACCGATCGGGCCGGGATGGCCGGGATCGTGCTCGTCCTCGCGCTCGGTGTGCTCGCCCTGTGGAAGGTGCGCGCACCGGCCCCGGATGCTGCTCCCGCGGTGTGAGGTCCCGAGTGCACGATCCGGCGCGGTCGTCTGACCTGCAATAACTCGATGATCGAGTCATCTGGGCGGCGCGCGGGTAACGGGTGCCGGGCGTCCATGTTAAGAACGCTCGAAGGCTGGTGAGCTAAGTCACAGTTGGCTGACAGGTCACATCGCCGTGTGTCAGAGGGCTAGATGGTGGACACTCTGTCCTCGGGCAGCCACGAATCGCCGTCGGGCATGTGCCGACGACACCGGTGAGTGAATGCGCCCCGCTCGGGAATGGACGACTGTCCATCAGACGTTACACCGAGTGGCGACGACGTGACCGTCGAGGGGTGCCGCCCTCTCGGCTTGAGATCTGGAGGATGACGCATGGCCGACCGCGTGCTCCGTGGCAGCCGGCTCGGGGCTGTCAGCTACGAGACCGACCGTAATCACGACCTGGCGCCGCGACAGATGGTGCGCTACGTGTCGTCCAGCGGACACGAGTTCGAGGTGCCCTTCGCGAACGACGCGGAGGCGCCCGCCACCTGGGAGTCCCCGCAGGGTGGCCTCGGACGCCGGGTCGACGGTGTCGAACCCGAGACCAAGAAGATCAAGCCGCCGCGCACGCACTGGGACATGCTGCTGGAGCGCCGTTCCATCGCCGAGCTCGAGGAGCTCCTCTCGGAGCGCCTGGAGCTGCTGAGGGAGCGTCGCGCCGAGATCGCATGACCGTGCCGCACCGCTGACGCGCGCGCAGACACCACGAAGCCGGGCCACCTCCCGTGGGGCCCGGCTTCGTCGTGTCCGGGCCCGGTCCGCCGGGTGATCGGCAAGGATGGGGTCCGTGACCGAGACCCCCGGCGCCTCCCGGCGCGTGCGAGACCTGGCCGATGCGCACGTCACCGCGCAGGCGGCGCTGGACCCGGTGCTGGCCACCTCGATCGGCCTCGCCGCCGGCGCGGACGAGCTCCCCGACCTCTCCCCCGCCGGGACCGAGGCCGTCGAGGCGCTCGCGCGGGACACGCTGCGCGCGCTCGACGGGCTCGGGCCCGTCGTGGGGGCGGACGAGCGCCGCTGCGCGCGGCTGCTGCGGGAACGCCTGGGCGCGCAGCTCGCCTCCAGCGCTGCGGGCGAGGGGGTGCGCAACGTCCAGACGCTCTTCGGGCCGATCCCCGGGATCCGGCAGGCGTTCACCCTGATGCCGGCCGCCACCGAGGACGACTGGCGGACGATCGCCGTCCGGCTCGCCGCGGTCCCCGCGGCGTTCGACGGCTACGTCGAGTCCCTGCGCGAGGGTGTCGGCCGGGGCCTGACGGCGGCGCCGCGCCAGGTGGACGCGGTCGTCGCGCAGCTCGGGACGTGGGCCGCGGCCGGGAACGGCCGCGGCTGGTTCGCCACCTTCACCGACGACGCGGATGTCCCGGCGGCGCTGCGCTCCGACCTGGACGCGGGAGCCCGGGCCGCGGCTGAGGCCGTCGTGGCCCTGCGGGACGTCCTCGCCCGGGAGTACCGGCCCGCCGCCGAGGGGACGCCGGACGCCGTCGGCGAGGCGCGGTACCGGATCGCCGCCCGGCTCTGGAACGGCGCGGACGTCGACGCCCGGGAGGCCTACGACTGGGGCTGGGCGGAGTTCCGGCGGCTCCGCGGCGAGATGGCCGCCGAGGCGGAGCGGGTGTCCCCCGGCCTGAGCGCCGCCGAGGCGATGTCCCACCTGACCGCGCGGGGCCCGTCGATCGACGGCGTCGAGGCCGTGCGGGAACACCTGCAGCGGCTGATGGACACGGCGATCGCCGAGCTCGACGGCACCCACTTCGACCTGGCACCGCCGCTGAAGCGGGTGGAGGCGCGGATCGCCCCCGCCGGCAGCGCGGCCGCGCCGTACTACACGCAGCCGTCCCTGGACTTCTCCCGGCCCGGCCGCACCTGGCTCCCGACGCTGGGCCGCACCCGGTTCCCCACGTGGGACCTGGTCAGCACCTGGTACCACGAGGGGGTCCCCGGCCATCACCTGCAGCTCGCCCAGTGGGCGTTGTGCTCGGACCGGCTCTCCACGCTGCAGACGACCGAGGTCGGAATGGTCAGTGCGAACGTCGAGGGCTGGGCGCTCTACGCCGAGCGGCTGATGGACGAGCTGGGCTACGTCACGGACCCCGGGGAGCGCCTGGGCTACCTGGACGCGCAGATGATGCGGGCGATCCGGGTGATCATCGACATCGGCATGCATCTCGAGCTGACGATCCCGGCGGACTCACCGGTCGGGGCCGGGCAGACCTGGACGCACGACCTGGGCCGGGAGTTCTTCGGGGCGCACAGCGGACGCGACGCCGCGTTCGTGGACAGCGAGCTCCTGCGCTACCTCGGCGGGCCGGGGCAGGCGATCGGCTACAAGCTCGGCGAGCGGGCCTGGCTGGCGGGCCGGGAGGCCGCCCGCACGCGGCAGGGCGCGGACTTCGACCTCAAGCGCTGGCACATGGCCGCGCTGTCCCAGGGTTCGCTGGGACTCGACGACCTGGTGGGCGAGCTGGCCGACCTGTGAGCCCGGGCGGGTGGGCCGGGCGGGTGGGTCAGGCGTCGACGACCTGCCCGGCCTCCTCGACCACCGGCGGCAGCGTAGACCACGGGAAGTTGATCCACCTGTCCGTCCGGCGCCACACGTACTCGCACCGGACCTCGCTGTGCGGCTTCTCGTAGACGACGGCGGTGCGGACCTCGGCGACCTGCTCGCCGCAGAAGTCCCTGACCAGCTTGAGCGTGGCCCCGGTGTCCGCGACGTCGTCCGCCACGAGCACGTGCGCCCCGGAGAGGTCCACGACGTTCGGCACGGGAGGCAGCACGACCGGCATCGGCAGCCGCTCGCCCACCCCGGTGTAGAACTCGACGTTCATGACGTGCAGGTTCTTCACCCCGAGGGCGTAGCCCAGGGCGCCGGCGACGAAGAGGCCGCCGCGGGCGATGGACAGGATGATGTCCGGCCGGTAGCCGCTCTCCGCGACCTCGATGGCCAGCTCGCGGGACGCCGTCCCGAACAGCTCCCAGGTCAGCGTCTCGCGCTCGTCCGCCATGGCGAGGAGCTTTCCACGCGCGGCGGTGCCGGGTCATCCCGGGTCAGGCGCGGACGGATCCCTCGGACGTGGTCTCCTCGGGCCTGCGGCGGAGCCTGTGCCACCGGTGCTCCAGGCCCCACTGGGTGACCCGCAGCAGCGCCTCCGCCACGATGGCGCTGCTCATCTTCGACGAGCCGCGCTCGCGTTCGGCGAAGGTGATCGGCACCTCGACGACGCGGAATCCCGCCTGGTAGGCGCGCCAGGCCATGTCCACCTGGAAGCAGTAGCCCTGGGACGAGACGTTCTGCAGGTCCAGCTCCTCGAGGACCTGGCGGCGGAACACCCGGTAGCCGCCGGTGATGTCCCGGATCGGCACGCCGAGGGCGAGGCGGGAGTACACGTTGCCGCTGCGGGAGATCCACTGGCGGTGGGCGGGCCAGTTCACGACCTGGCCGCCCTCGACGTAACGGGAGCCGAGCACGAGGTCCGCGCCCGGGCCGTCCGTCAGCGCGCCCAACAGCGCCGGCAGGTCCTCGGGGGCGTGCGAGCCGTCCGCGTCCATCTCGACGATGACCTGGTGCTCGCCGGAGAGCGCGTGCCGGAACCCGGCGAGGTAGGCGGCGCCCAGGCCCGCCTTGCCGCCGCGGTGCAGCACCCGCACGCGCGGGTCCGCGGCGGCCATCTCCTCGGCGAGCTCGCCGGTGCCGTCCGGGCTCGCGTCGTCGACCACGAGGACGTCGGCCGCCGGTACCGCGGCGTGCAGCCGCGTGACGATCGGGCCGAGGTTCTCCCGCTCGTCGTACGTCGGGATCACCACCAGTACCGGGCCCGGGGGCTCAGCCATCCTCGTCCTCTCTCACCGGGGGCTCCGCCGATCCTGCGGGGGCGGAGTCCGTGACGGTCCTGCGCTGCCGGCGGCGGCCCGCCAGGACCGCCGCGCCGACCGCCAGCACGCCGACAGCGGTCAGCACCCACTCGGGCACCGACCGCAACCGTGACGCCAGCGTAGTGGTGTCGCGCAGCACCGTTCGCTCGACCAGCGTTCCGGGAACGAACTGCCCGGTGCTCGCGGTCACCGTACCGTCCGGCGTGATCGCGGCGGACACGCCACTCGTGGTGGCCACGATCGAGGACCGATCGTGTTCCACCGAACGGATCCTCGACATGGCGAGCTGTTGGTAGGTCATCTCGCTGAGCCCGAACGTCGCGTTGTTGCTCGGCACGGCCAGGACCGTGGCCCCGGCGTCCACACTGTCCGCGACGAGGTCGTCGAACGCGACCTCCCAGCAGATGGTGATGCCGACGGGGATGCCGGCGGCGTCGAGGACGCCGGGGCCCGGTCCGGGGACGAAGTTGCCGGCGCGGTCCACCCAGCTGGAGAACAGCCGGAAGAACGAGCGCCAGGGCATGTACTCGCCGAAGGGCTGGATGCGCCGTTTGTCGTTGCGCGCGACCGGGCCCTTCACCGGGTCCCACAGCAGGACCGAGTTGCTGGTGGTGCCGTCTGCGTTGACGAGCACGCTGCCGACCAGGATCGGCGCGCGGACGACCGCCGCGGCCTGGGAGATCTCGGCGGCGGCGTCCGCGTTGCGGAACGGGTCGATGTCCGAGGAGTTCTCCGGCCAGATCACCACGTCGGGCTGTGGCTGCCGCCCGGCGGCGATGTCCGCGGCGAGTTGCTCGGTGACGCGGACGTGGTTGTCCAGGACGGCGCGGCGCTGGGCGTTGAACTCCAGGCCCAGCCGCGGGACGTTGCCCTGGACCGCCGCGATCGTGACGGTGCGCTCCGGCCCGTCGACCGTCGCGGGGACCACCGCCGCGACGGGCCCGGCGACGAGGGCGAGGACCAGCAGCACCGCCGGGGCGGCGACGGTCCGGACCTCCCGGCGGACGAGCCGGCGGACGATCTCCGCGAGCGCGAACCCGGCCAGCACCGTGACGAACGAGAGCAGCGGCACCCCGCCGATCGACGCCGTCGGGAGGAAGAGGCCCTCCGGCTGGCCGAACCCGGCGCGGCCCCACGGGAGCCCGCCGAACGGCACCCGGCCCCGCAGCGCCTCGACCCCGACCCACACCGTGGCGGCCCAGAGCGCCGCCACGCGCAGCCGGGACACCACGGCCATTGCCGCACCGGCGAGGCCGAAGAAGAGCGCCTCGAAGACGCACAGCGCCATCCAGGGCACCGCGCCGACCATCCCGCCGGTCCAGCTCAGCAGGGGCAGCAGGAACGCGAGTCCGAACAGGAACCCGAGCAGGAACCCGCGGCGGGCCCGCACGTGCCGGACGGAGGCGAAGAGCAGCGCGTAGGCGACCGGGGCCAGCCACCAGAGCGGGCGCGGGGGGAACGTCGCGAACAGCAGCAGTCCCGCACCCGCGGCGACCGACACCCGGACGAGGAGCGGCGCCGGCCTGCGCGACCGGACCGGCGCGGCGTCCGCGGGAGGATCGAGGGTCGGGGCGGCCACCGCAGGAGCGTACGGCGCTCAGCCCGCGGCGGGTGTGAGGGCTCCCGAGATGAGGTGCGCGTTACCCAGCAGGTCCAGCGCGCCGGGGGTGGCACCGGTGCGGCGGAACCACTCGTAGCCGTACGCCGCGGCGAAGCCCTCCTCGGGCAGGTGCTCGGGGGTGATCTGGCTGGCGTGGGCGAGCATCGCCGCCCGCTTCGCCGCCAGGTGCGCCGCGTCGCCGGTGACGGCGAGCCCGATCTCGGCGGTGACCCGGCCGAACTCGACCTCCGCGGCGCGGGCGGCGCCGTGCACGAGGTGCCCGCCGGGGGCGGTGACGTGCAGGTGCTCGCGGTCGACGGTCATCCGGTAGACGGTGGCGCCGGTCAGCTCACCGGCGATGGACCCGACGAGCCCGGACATCCGGTGGTCGGGATGTCCGTAGATGCCCAGCTCGTCGTCGACGACCAGGGTGTCGGCCCCCTCGGCGTCCGCGATCTCGGCGATCCGGCTGGCCAGGGCGAGCGGCTCGGCGGCGCAGAGGGCGGAGGGGTGCCGGTTGGCCGGGTCACCGGGGAGCCCGGAGTCCCGCCGGTTCAGCAGCACGAGCCGGGAGACGCCGAGGATCCCCGCCGCGTCCTCGAGCTCGCGGAGGCGGCGGCGGGCGACGGTCTCGCCGGCGGCCAGCGGCACGAAGGCCTCGCCCAGGTCCCCGGACGTGGCCATGACGAGGACGACCCGGGCGCCGGCGTCGGCGAGGCGGCGCAGGGTCAGTCCGGTGAAGATCGACTCGTCGTCCGGGTGCGGGTGCAGGGCGAGGACGGTGTGTCCGGACAGGTCGGGGTTGCGTGCAGGCATGGTTGGTGATCGCAGACGTGCGGGGCCGCTCGGGCGGCCGGCTGGACGGTTCCGGGGTTCAGCGCGAGGTGCGACAGGACCCCGGACAGCAGAGCCCGACGACGGGGCGGCAGCTGGTCCGGCGGATCACGCGGAAGATGATGCCACAGGGTCACCCGGACGCCTACGCAGGGTGCTCACCGTCGCAGTTCGTGCACGGTGCGGCCGGCACGGACCAGGCGGAGGCAGGTGTCGCCGTCCCAGAGCGCGTAGCTCGCGGGCGAGCCGACCCGGAGCCGGCCGCCCCCGGTGTGCGCGGCGAGCGCGGTGTCCGGATCCAGGGCCGAGGCCGGGTTCGTGTGCCCGACGGCCGCGCGGACCGCGGCCCACGGGTCGACCGGCGTCACGGGCGAGTCCGAGCCGAGCTCCAGGACCACCCCCGCCGCGCTGAGCTGCGCGAACGGGTTCATGACGGCGGCGCGGGCGGGGCCGAGGCGGGTGGCGTACATGCCTGCCGGACCGCCCCACGCGGCGTCGAAGGCGGGTTGGACGCTCGCCGCGACGCCGAGTGCGGCGAGCCGGGCGATCTGGGCCGCGTCGACCATCTCGAGGTGCTCGAGCCGGTGCCGGGCGGCGCGGACGGCCCGGGCCGAGGTCTCGGCCACGGCCTGCTCGAGACCGGCGAGGACGACGTCCGCCCCCGCGTCCCCGATGACGTGGAACCCCGCGCGGATCCCCGCGCGCGTGCAGGCCACGAGGTGGGCGGCGACGGCCTCCGGATCCAGGTAGCGGTTGCCGAGACAGCCGTCCTCGTCGGCGTAGGGCTCACGGAGCAGCGCGGTGCGGGAGCCGATCGAGCCGTCGACGAAGAGGTCCCCGGCGAGCCCGTGGGCACCGGTGCGGCGCAGCAGGTCCGTCGCCTCCTGCGGGGTGCGGACGGCCTCGCCCCAGTAGCCGACGACCGCGACGCCGTGCTCGGCCGCCAGCAGGTCGGCGAGGTCGTCCTGACCGGAGACGTCCGGTCCGGCGCACTCGTGGACGGTCCCGACGCCCCGGCTCGCGGCCAGGTCGAGGAACGCCCGCTGGGCGCCGCGGCGCCGGTCCCCGTCCAGGGCGGCGAGGGCGGCCCGGCGCACGTGATGGTGGGCGTCGGCCGAGAGCGGCCCGTCCGGGGACCATCCGGCGGCGCCGACGGCGGCGGGTGCGCGGTCCAGCAGGGCGGTGGAGACCAACGCGGAGTGCACGTCGATGCGGCTGAGGTAGACGGCGCGCCCGCGCGCGGCGCGATCGAGCTCGGCCCGGCTGGGGTGGCGAGCCGGTGACCAGCGGTTCTCCTCCCAGCCGTGGCCCCAGAGGACGGCCGCCCGCGGCGCGGCCGCGACGGCGTCGAGCAGCTCACCCGGCGTCCGGCAGGCGGTGAGGTCCAGACCCTGCAGGAGCAGCCCGGAGGCGGTGGCGTGCACGTGCGCGTCGACGAACGGGGGCGTCACCACTGCCCCGTCGTGGTCCTCCACCGACGCACCGCCGGCCCGGCCCGCGACGTCCGCGGCCGGGCCGAGCCAGGTGATCGTGCCGTCCGTGATCTCCAGCGCGGTCGTCCCGGTTGCCGGGGTTCCCGGTCCGCCGGGGGCCCGGAGGCCGGTCAGGAGGGTGCGAGGCACGCCCGCAGGTGTATCCCGGCAGGTCCTCAGTACGGGCGGCGGGGCATCAGCAGCCACAGCACCGCGTACACGAGCACCTGTGAACCCGGCAGGATGATCGACACCAGGAACAGCATCCGCACGACGAAGACGCTCCAGCCGAAGCGCTCCGCGAGGCCGGCGCAGACACCGGCGATGACCGCTCCCTGACGGGGGCGGGTGAGGGTGGTCGCCACGGGGACTCCTTCTTCGCTCTGCGACGAGTCTCGTCGCTGCAGGAACCACAGTGCCGGTTCCGGGGTTGTTTCTCCTCCGGGAACGCCCGGATACGTTCCCGGAGTTCCCCCGGAGGAGTGCCTGTGGACAGACGCAGGGCCGGACGGGGGTATGAGACAGCCAATCGGAGCAGAACATCAGAGGCCGAACGGGTCATCACCCGATCCGGTCCACAGGCACCCGACCCGGTGCTGGTTCGGCGTCCAAGATCGCCATAGCGTCCGTCGGGTGCCGAACCCCCGCCGCCTGCGTGCCGCTCCCCTGCTCGTCCTGACGACGCTCCTGCTGGTCGGCGCCCCGATCCCCGCCGCGTGGGCGCAGACACCGCTCCCGGCAGCCGTGCCACTCGGGCTACCACTCGGGCTGCCCACCGAGCTGCCCACCGCGGTGGTCGCGCTCGGGGACAGCACGGCCTCGGGCGAGGGTGCGGACGACTACGAGCCCGGGACGCGCGGGGAGGCCGGGAACTGGTGCCACCGGTCGGCGAACGCCTTCGTCCACCGGACCGGGCTGGCCCGGGTCGGGATCAACCTGGCGTGCTCCGGGGCGGACTCGGCGGACGTCGGGTTCGCCGCCCCGGGGCGGGCCGGCGAGGCGTCGCAGGCCGCGCGGCTCCGCGAGGTCGCCCGGACGCACCGGGTCGTGGCGGTGACCCTGCAGGTCGGTGCGAACGACGAGCCCGCGCTGACCCGGACCGCGGTGGCCTGCATCCGGACCTTCGTGGACCCGACCGTCGGGCCCTGCCGGGAGACCGTCGGCGCCGGGTGGGCCGGCCGGCTGGCGGCCATGGCGCCCCGGGTCGAGGGTGCGGTCCGGGACGTCCGGCGGGCGATGCGGGACGCCGGGTACGCCGACGACGGCTACGCGTTCGTCCTGGCCTCGTACGCCTCACCGATCACCGAGGCGATGGGGCCGCTGCACGGCGTCGAGGGCTGCCCGCTCAGCCGCCCGGACGCGGGATGGGGCCGCACCGTGGCGTTCCCGCAGCTCGCGGCGGCCCTGCGGGGCGTGGCCGACCGGACCGGGGTGAGGTTCCTGGACCTCTCGCGCGCGGCGGAGGGCCACGAGGCGTGCAGCAGGCCGACGACCGCGGGCGAGTGGGCGCGGCGGATCACGGTGGACCCGCACGCGCTCGTGTACGGCCGGCTGAGCGCGCTCGGGCAGCACCTGTTCCAGGAGTCGTTCCACCCGAACGCCGAGGCGCACGGGCTGCTCGGCGGCTGCCTCGGCGAGTTCGTGGCCACGGGGGCGCGGCAGGGCGCGTGCGAGGTCACCGCGGACGGCGGCCTGCACGCGAGCCCGGGCGTCCCGCCGACGACCCGGGCGGCGTGACCGATGCCGGCCTCAGAGGACGACCAGGTCCCGGGGGCGCCGGTTGAGCTGCTCGCAGCCGTCCTCGGTGACCACGACGATGTCCTCGATGCGGGCGCCCCAGCGGCCCTCCTGGTAGATCCCCGGCTCGATGCTGAAGGCCATCCCGGGCTCGAGCGGCAGCGTGTTCCCGCCGACGATGTAGGGCTCCTCGTGCACGTCGAGGCCGATCCCGTGACCGGTGCGGTGGACGAACTGGGCCCCGAAACCGGCCTCGGCGATGGGGGCGCGGGCCGCGTCGTCGACGTCCTCGGCGCTCACCCCGGGGCGGACGAACCGCACCGCGCGCTCCTGGGCCTCCTGCAGCACCGCGTAGGTCTCCCGGACCTCGGCGGACGGCTCCGCCCCCACCGCGTAGGTGCGGGTGGAGTCCGAGTTGTAGCCACCGGGCAGCGGCCCCCCGATGTCGATGACGACGACGTCGCCGCGCTCGATCACCCGGTCCGAGACGTCGTGGTGCGGGCTCGCGCCGTTCGGCCCGGACCCGACGATCACGAACGCCGCGGAGGTGTGGCCCTCCTCGACGATGGCGGCGGAGATGGCCGCTCCCACCTGGGCCTCGGTCCGGCCGGGCTCGAGGAACTCGGCCATCCGCGCGTGCACCCGGTCGATCGCCGCCCCGGCCTCGCGCAGCTGCGCCACCTCGGCCGCGTCCTTGCGCATCCGCAGCTCGCGCAGGATCGGGTCCGCGAGGGTCTGGCGCACCTCCGGGAACGCGTCGCGCAGCCGCAGCACGTGCCGGGCCGGCATCCCGTCCGCGACGGCCATCCGGGTCGGGCCGCCGGCCAGGTCGCTCACCAGCAGATACGGGTCCTCACCGTCGGTCCAGGTGAGGACCTCCACGCCGAGCTCGGAGAGCGGGATGCCGGCGAAGCCGGGCGCCTCCAGCTTCGGGACGACCAGCGCCGGGGGTGCGAGGTGGCCGGCGGCGGGCAGGACCAGGCAGGTCAGCCGTTCGTGGGACTCGCCGTCGAAGCCCAGGAGGTAGCGCAGGTCCGTGCCCGGGGTGATGAGGAGGACGTCCGAGTCCTGGGCGGCGGCGACCTCACCGGCGCGGCGCAGGCGGTCGGCGAGCAGCTCGGTGGGGACGGCAGCAGTCATGCCGCCGAGGATATTCCGCAGCGGCGCCTGCCGGGGACCGGACCGGCCCCCGGCCGATCGGACCTGGCATATTGCGTCCCCGTGACCGACGACCGTCCCGTGATGCTGCTCGACGCCGCCAGCATGTACTTCCGCGCCTACTACGGCGTGCCGGAGTCGATCACCGCACCGGACGGGACGCCGGTGAACGCGGTACGGGGCTTCTGCGACATGGTCTCCCGCCTGGTCACCGAGCAGCGGCCGGCCCGCCTGGTGGCCTGCCTGGACCTGGACTGGCGGCCCGCGTTCCGGGTGGCGGCGCTGCCGTCCTACAAGGCGCACCGGGTGGTGGCGGAGCAGGCCGCGGACACCAACCCCGCCGGTATCCCGGAGGAGGTCCCGGACACCCTCGCCCCGCAGGTGCCGATCCTGCTGGAAGTCCTCGCCGCGGTGGGGATCGCCACCGGCGGCGCCGAGGGCCACGAGGCGGACGACGTGATCGGGACGCTCGCGCACACGGAGTCCGTGGACCCGGTGCTCGCGGTGAGCGGGGACCGGGACCTCATGCAGATCGTCCGCGAGGAGCCGGTCCCGGTGCGGCTGCTGTACGTGGGCCGCGGCCTGGCCAAGGCCGAGCTGCTGGGCCCGGCCGAGGTCGCGCAGAAGTACTCGGTGCCGGTCGGCCGCGCGGGCGAGGCCTACGCCGAGATGGCCATGCTGCGCGGGGACCCCTCGGACGGGCTGCCGGGCGTCGCCGGGGTCGGGGCGAAGACCGCGGCGACGCTGGTCAGCCGCTTCGGCTCCTGGGCGGAGCTGCGCGGCGCGATCACGGACCCGTCGGACCCCCGGCTGGCGTCGTCGGTGCGGGCCAAGCTGGCGGCCGCGGCGCCGTACCTGGAGGTCGTCGAGCCGGTGGTGCGGGTGGTGCAGGACGCCCCGGTCCACCTGGACCGCCCGAACACGCTGCCCACCACCCCCGCGGACCCCGATGCGCTCGTCGCGCTGGCGCAGCGGTGGGGGCTGGCCTCCTCGATGGAGCGCCTGGTCAAGGCGCTGCACAAGGCGTCTGCGCAGTAGCGGGCGGCGGGTCGGGAGGCTCAGGCGGCGGCGCCGAACCATCGGCGCAGCCCGTCGAGCAGACCGTGCTGATCCGCCCCGGCCCACGCCACGTGCCCGTCCGGGCGCAGCAGCACCGCAGGCACGTCCAGCTCCTCGCTGACGTCGACGAGGTGGTCCACCCGGTCCGCCCAGCCCGCCGCCGAGAGCCGGCCGGTCTGGTCGAGCAGCAGCCCGCGCCCGGCGTGCATCTGCGCGTAGAGGCGGCCCCGCTCGAGCCCGATGTCCCGCAGCCGCCGGCCGAGCAGCTCGTGTCCCTCGCCGAGGTCGTAGCGGATCCCGATCGCGATGATCTTCTCGATCAGGTACCGGTTGACGTCGTCGAAGCCCATCAGCTCCGTCACCAGCCTGCGTACCGCCCGGGCGCCCGGCTCGAGGGACAGCAGCTCCATCTGCGCCCGGGTGGTGTCCAGCACGTCGGCGGCCACCGGGCGCCGCTCGCTCTCGTAGGTGTCCAGCAGCCCGTCCGGTGCCCACCCGACGATCTCCGCGGCGAGTTTCCAGCCCAGGTTGAACGCGTCCTGGACGCCGAGGTTGAGCCCCTGCCCGCCGGTCGGTGGGTGGATGTGCGCCGCGTCGCCGGCCAGCAGCACCCGGCCGCTCCGGTAGCGCTCCGCCAGCCGGGTGCCGTCACCGAAGCGGGAGAGCCAGCGCGGGGAGTGGACCCCGAAGTCCGTGCCGGCGGTCGCCCGCAGCTGCCGGCGGACCTCCTCGAGCGTCGGCGGCACCCCGCGGTCCCCGGTCACCCCCGCGGCCGGCACGACGACACGGAACAGCCCGTCCCCGAGGGGCATGACACCGAACCGCAGCTGGGTCTTGCGGACCTCGGCCATCACGGCCGTCACCGTGTCCCACTCCGCGGTCAGCTCCATCTCACCGAGCAGCGTCTCGACCCGGGCGGGCTCGCCGGGGAAGCCGACGCCGAGCAGCCTGCGCACCGCGCTGCGGCCGCCGTCGCAGCCGACGAGGTACCGCGAGCGCAGCCGCGTGCCGTCGGCCAGCTCGACGCTCACCCCGTGGTCGTCCTGGCACAGTGCCACCACCTCGCAGCCGCGGCGAATCCCGACGCCGACCTCCACGGCGTGCTCGGCCAGCAGCCGGTCCGTGACGGTCTGCCGGATTCCCAGCGTGTAGGGGTGCGCGGTGTCCAGCCGGTCCGGGGCTCGCGCGGGGATCGCGGCGAAGAAGCCGCCGACCGGGTGCTGCGTGCCGAGCGCGAGGAACCGCTCCAGCAGACCGCGCTGGTCCATCACCTCGACGCTGCGGGCGTGCAGGCCGAGCGAGCGGACGACCGGCGTCGGTTCCGCGTCCTTCTCCAGCACGAGCACGTGCACCCCGTGCAGCCGCAGCTCGGCGGCCAGCATCAACCCGGTCGGTCCGGCGCCGGCCACGATCACGTCGATCAAGGAGTCCCCATTTCCGCAGGTCCTGGCTTCGGCGGGAGATTCTGCGGCACGACCCGGGTCTTGCCGCAAGACCCCCGGTGCGCTATACGTTGAAGGTGGCCGGGAGTTCCGGCTCCCCGCAGGACCCGGGCCGACGGGCAGGCCCCCGGCTAGAACATCGTCCCGCACCAGGGGGGCGGTGCGGTCGCGAACAGCACGTCCGCGCGGGACACCGCCGCCGGGTCGTGTGCGGTCCACCAGCCGCTCGCGACGAGCTCCGACGGCCGCCGGTCCCCGAGGTAGGCCATCGCCAGGGCGGCCACGTCGCACTCGAGGTCCGGCTCCGCGGCCGTTCCGCCGCCCAGCACGTGCACACCGTCGTTCGACGGCAGGGCGGCGTCGTGCACCCGGATCGACACCGGGGCGGCCTCGCCCCAGCTTCGTGCCCTCAGCGCGGCCGGGACGTCCAGGATCCGGACCCACAGCTCGTCGTCGACGGCCGTGGTGGTGCAGGCGCGGGGATCGGCAAGGAGCAGCTCGAGCGGCTCGTCGAGCGGCCGGAGCCAGGCCTCGACCCGGGAGGTCAGGTCGATGTCCAGCAGGAAGCGCCACAGCCCCGCGGTGGCCGCCGCGGTGGCGGCGCAGAGGTCCTCGACCACGAGCGCGGTCTCGTGGACGCCGTCGCGGCGGGTGCTCCAGACCGCGAACCCGTCGTCCCGCCCGTCGGGGTCGCGGTGCACTGCCGCGAGCACGGGCTCCCCGGCGGCGAGGCGGCGGCCGAGCACGGTCCCCCACCACTGCGGCCGACGGGTCAGGCCACCGGCGCGGGTCAGCGCCACGGCGTCGTGGATGCCGGGCAGCACGGCGAGGGCCGTGTCGCCGTCGACGATCCGGACCTCGCCGGTCCGCGGCGCCGCGGGCCGGAACGGGGCGCGCGGGGTGAGCCGGAGCCGCCGGGACCGGGAGGCCGCGCCGTACCCGAAGCGGCCGTAGATCGAGGCCTCGGTGGCGTGCAGCGCGGCGAGGACCTCGCCACGGGCGGCCAGGTCCTCGAGCTGGGTGCGCATCACCGAGGTGAGCAGGCCGCGCCTGGTCCGGTCCGCGCGGACGGCGACGCGGGTGACCCCGGCGGCCGGCACCGCGCCTCCCGGGACGGCCAGCCGTACCGGGAACGACGTGGCGGTGGCGACGAGTGCTCCGTCCGGTCCGTCGACGCCGAGCGTGCGGCCCTCGGCGAACGAGGGCCCGACGGCGGCCCCCGCCGCGTCGTCGAGGGGCGGGGTGCTGTGCAGCGCCGTCCGGAAGAGGGTCGCCGCGGCACGCAGCTCGGCAGGTTCGAGAACTCGGACCGTCACGACCGCAGATCATCGGTCATCCGTCGCGCCGCGGCACGGGAGGGCAGGTCAGACGCGGCCCACCTGGTAGGTGCCCTCGTCGTTCAGGATCGTCACGGGCACCTTCACGGCCTCCCCGTCCACCTTGGCGTCGCAGGTGAACGTCTCCCCCGCGGTGACGTCGACCCCGCTCGGGCAGCTCACGTCCGTGACGGCGAGCTTGTAGTCCGTCCCGAGGATCTGGGTGACGCCCTTGTCGAGCGCCGCCTGGTCGAAGGTCCGGGTGGTCAGGTAGCCGGGGGTGACGAACAGGACCACCGCGGCCGCGACGAGCAGCACCAGCACGACGCCGCCGACGACGAACGGGAGCGGGGAGCGGCCCTTCCCGGCCTTCCTGCCCGGCGCCTGCCCGGGGTCCCAGGCCTGCGCGGCGGGCACGTCGCCCTGCCGGCCCGGTTCGCCGGGCCGGTCCGGGGTGTCCTGCCGGTTCCAGGTGTCCTGCTGCTCGCCCCAGGGCTGCTGTCCACCCCAGGACCGGGTGGGCTGGGCCGGGTCGCCGGGGCGGCCGGGCTCGGGGGACCAGCCGCCTTGCCGGGGCGCCCCGCCCTGCTCGGGTGCCGGTCCCTGCCCGACCGAGCGGCCGTGGTCGGGGGACCAGCCCTGCTCCGCCGGGCCCTCGTCCGCCGGGCCCTGCTTCGACGGGCCCTGCCCCGACGAGCCCTGCCCCGGCCGGCCCTGATCGGAACCCGCCTGCATGCTCGGCCACGCCTGTGCGGGGGTGTCCCAGCTGTCCTGAGGATCGTCCTGCTGGTGGCGGGGCTGGTCCTGGTACGCCGCCGGGTCACCCCACTGCCCGGTTCCGGCGGGCCCGCCCCGGGACGAACCGGCGCCCTGGTCCCAGCTCCCGGACGGCCGCGGCTCGCCGTATCCGCCCTGCCCGTCACCTGCCTGCCCGTAGCCGCCCGGCCCGTAGCCGGCTTGCTCGTAGCCGGCCTGGTCATAGCCCCGCGGCTCGTAGCCGCCCCGGTCGTAGCCGCCCGGCCCGTAGCCGGCCTGGTCGTCACCGGCCTGGTCGTAGCCCCGCGGCTCGTAGGCCTGCTGACCGTGGGCGCCCACCTGGCCGCCCTGGTGCCCGTATCCGCCCTGGCCGGTCGGCGAGTCCGGGGACCAGCCGCCGCCCCAGCCCCCCGCGGGCGGCGCCCCCCAGTCCGGCTCGTCCCGGGTGCGCGGGTTCTCGGCGTCCTCGCCGTGTCGGGGCGTGTCCTGCGGTCCCTGTGGCGTGCTCATCGAGAACCTTCCGGTGTCCGGCCGTCAGCGGCCCGTGCGGCGTGCACCCGCCCGGCCGGCGGCGGTCCTGCCACCGAGGGCGGTCCGGCGATCAAAGCACAGCCCGACGGCACGGGACACCGGTCCCGCCGGGTGCCCCCGCCGAACGGGACCCTCCCGCCGTCGAACGCCCACCGATCCCGGCCGCGCAGGTACGCGGGGTGTCCGGTCGGTCACCGCGCGTCCCGGCCGACCGCCCGGCGATCGGCGGGGCAGGCGGTCAGGCCACGCCGGCCGCCACCACGCCGCGCCGGACCGCACCGGCGGCGAGGGCCGCCGTCTTCCCGACGGGTGTGCCCCGGCCGGCCACGCCGGCGATCTGCTCGAGCAGGTCCAGCACCTGCCGGGCCCACCGGACGAAGTCCCCGGCGGAGATCTCCTGCCCGTTGCGCTCGGCCGCGGCGAGCACCTGGCCCAGGGACTCCCCGCGCGCCCACCGGTGCATCGGCCAGGCGAAGCCGAGGTCCGGCTCGCGGGTGCGGTCGATCTTGTGCCGGCGCTCGTCGGTCTCCAGGCCGCTCCAGATCCGCACCGTCTCCGACAGCGCGTCGGACACCGCGCCCACCGGGACCCGCGGTACCGGCGCGTTGTCCCGCCGCGTCTCGTAGACCAGCGCGGAGACGACCGCGGCGAGCTCCGCCGGATCCAGCCCCACCCAGGCCTCGTGACGCAGGCACTCCGCGGCGAGCAGGTCCGACTCCCCCCACAGGCGGGCCAGCCGCAGCCCGTTGTCCGTCACGTCGTCGCCGTCGAGGTAACCGCGCTCGGTGAGCAGCGCGCGGATCCGGTCGAACCCCCGGGCGAGCGAGTGCGTGGTGGCCCGGACCTTCTGCCGGATCTGGTCGGTCTCGCGCTCCAGGCGGGCGTACCGCTCGCCCCAGCGGGCGTGTGCCTCGCGGTCCGCGCAGCCGTGGCAGGGATGCGCGCGCAACGCGCGGCGCAGCGTGGCGAGCTCCGGATCGTCCGCGGCGGTGCTGCGGTTGCGCCGCCGCTGCGGGACGGGCGCGTGGATGCCGGTGTCCCGCAACGCCGAGGCGAGATCCCGCCGCACGCGCGGGGAACGGTGGTCCACGTGCTTCGGCAGCCGCATCCGCCCGAGTGGCTCCACCGGCGTCGGGAAGTCCGCCGCGGAGAGCCGGCCGGCCCAGCGGTCCTCGGTCAGCACCAGCGGGCGGACGTCCCCGTCGGGGTCCAGCCCCGGCTCCAGGACGACCGCGAGCCCGGACCGCTTCCCCCCGGGCACGGCGATGACGTCCCCCGGGCGCAGGCCCCGCAGCGCCTGTGCCGCGGCGTCGCGGCGCTCCACGGTGCCCTGGCGGCTCAGGGACTTCTCCCGGTCCGAGACCTGCTGGCGCAGCCGCGCGTACTCGGTGAAGTCCCCGAGATGGCACTGCATGGACTCCGCGTAGGCGTCCAGCGTCTCCTGGTTCCGCTCGATCCGCCGCGACATCCCGACCACCGAACGGTCCGCCTGGAACTGGCCGAAGGACTGCTCGAGCAGATCCCGGCCGGCGTCCACGCCGAGGCGTCCGACCAGGTTGATCGCCATGTTGTAGCCGGCCCGGAACGAGCTGCGCAGCGGGTACGTGCGGGTCGACGCCAGCCCGGCGACCTGCTCGGGATCCACCCCCGGCTGCCAGACGACGACGGCGTGCCCCTCGACGTCGATCCCGCGGCGCCCGGCGCGGCCGGTGAGCTGCGTGTACTCCCCCGGGGTCAGCTCGACGTGGGCCTCGCCGTTGTACTTGACGAGCTTCTCCAGCACGACCGTGCGCGCGGGCATGTTGATGCCGAGCGCGAGGGTCTCGGTGGCGAACACGCACCGCACCAGGCCCTCGACGAACAGCTCCTCGACGGTCTCCTTGAACGCGGGCAGCATCCCGGCGTGATGGGCGGCGATGCCGCGCTCCAGCGCGTCGCGCCACTCCCAGTAGCCCAGCACCGCCAGATCGCCCTGCGGGAGGTCCCCGGTGTGCTGCTCGACGATCCGGCGGATCTCCCCGACCTCGGCCTCGGTGGTGAGCCGCAACCCGGCCCGCACGCACTGGCCGACGGCGGCGTCGCACCCGGCGCGGCTGAAGACGAACGTGATCGCCGGGAGCAGGCCGTTGCGGTCCAGCCGGTCGATCACCGTGACCCGCGACGCCGGCTTGTACCCGGACCGCCGGTCCGGGCCGGCCCGCCCGGCGCGGCCACCGCGGCCGCGGCCCCGGTCCCACCCCGAGATCGAGTCCCGGCGCTCGAGCTCCCGGGTCTGCTGCGCGAGCTCGGGATCGACGGTGAGCTCGCCGGTGGCGCTCTCGGCGAACAGGTCGAACATCCGGTTCCCGACCATCATGTGCTGCCAGAGCGGCACCGGGCGGATCTCGTCCACGACGACCGTGGTGTCCCCGCGGACGGTGACGAGCCAGTCCCCGAACTCCTCGGCGTTGCTCACCGTGGCCGAGAGGCTGACCAGCGCGACGTGCTCGGGCAGCTGGAGGATGACCTCCTCCCAGACGGCGCCGCGGAAACGGTCCGCCAGGTAGTGCACCTCGTCCATGACGACGTAGCCGAGATGCTCCAGCGCCCGCGAACCGGCGTAGATCATGTTCCGCAGGACCTCGGTGGTCATCACGACCACCTGCGCATCCGCGTTCACGCTGGTGTCCCCGGTGAGCAGGCCGACCGCGGCCTGCCCGTGCCGGGCGACCAGGTCGGCGTACTTCTGGTTCGACAGCGCCTTGATCGGCGTCGTGTAGAAGCACTTGAGGCCCTGGGCGAGCGCGAGGTGCACCGCGAACTCGCCGACCACGGTCTTGCCCGCCCCGGTGGGCGCGCACAGCAGGACGCCGTGCCCGTCCTCCAGCGCCCCGCACGCCGCGCGCTGGAAGCCGTCGAGCTCGAACGGGAGCGTCCCCGCGAACTCCGTCAGCTGCGGGCGGGCCGTGCGGGCCTTGGCCGAGGCGTAGGCGGCCGCGGGCGAGGTGGGTGCAGCGGCGGAGTCCGGCAGAGCCGGCGTGCTTCTGGCCACCCGGCCAGGCTGTCACACCGGAGCGATACTTCGCCGTCGGGAACGACAGTGGCCCCGATCACGCACCCGGTCGGGACCGGCCGGGTGCGTCCCGGTCAGGTGACGTCGTCGAGCCCGCCGCGCGGCCGGTCCGTGGGGGCGGGCGGCTCCACCGGGGTGGTCACGACCGGGGACGGCCGCTCGATGCTGGTGGGCGTCGTGTCGATCGGGGACGGGGCGTCCGGGTCCCAGTCGTCCCAGCCCTCGGCGGCGCGGCGCTTGTCCTTGCGCCGGTCGTGCACCCGGGCGAGCTGGATGGCCAACTCGAACAGCAGGGTCAGCGCGACGGCGAGCGCGGTCATCGAGATCGGGTCCTGACCGGGCGTGGCGATCGCGGCGAACACGAACAGCCCGAAGATCAGCCCACGGCGGGACTTGCGCAGCCGCTCGTAGCTGAGCACCCCGACCTGGTTGAGCATCACGACCAGCAGCGGGATCTCGAAGCTGACCCCGAAGATCAGCAACAGCCCGATGACGAAGCCGAAGTAGCTCTCCCCCGTCAGCGCCGTGGTCTGCACCTCGCTGCCGATCGTCAGCAGGAAGGCCAGGCCCTGGGAGACCACGAAGTAGGCGAGGACCGCGCCGGCGACGAACAGGACCGCCGCCGTGGCGACGAAGATCAACGCGAAGCGGCGTTCCTTCGCGTAGAGGCCGGGCACGATGAACGCCCACAGCTGGTAGAGCCACACCGGGCAGGCCAGGACCACCCCGGCGGTGGTGCCGACCTTGAGCCGCAGCATGAACTGGTCGAACGGCCCGGTGCCCAGCAGCGTGCAGGACCCGTCCGCGGTGAACTGCGCGCGGGACCCGCCGGGCAGCGAGCAGTAGGGCTCCTTGAGCAGCGTGCCCAGGCTGGGCCAGCCGAAGAAGTCCGCCTCGAACCAGATGTAGCCGACGACGGTGGTGACCGCGATCGCGAGCAACGCGATACCGAGCCGGTTGCGCAGCTCGTAGAGATGCTCGATCAGCGTCATCGTCCCGTCGGGACTCTTCGGCCGGCGACGCCCGAGCTTCAGCTTGACCACGTGCGCGAGCGCCTACTGCGAGGTGTCGGTACGACGCGGCTGGGCCGCGGGAGCGTCCGTGTTCACCGGGTTCGCGGCCTGCACCGGGTTCGCGGGAGGCACGGTGTCCGACGGCGGCAGGGCCGACGGCGGCGGCACGGCGCCCTCGGTCTCGTCCTTCTTGGGGTCGTCCTTCATGCCCTTCATCTCCCCCTTGAAGATGCGGGCCGACTGGCCGACCGAGCGAGCCATGTCAGGGAGCTTCTTGGCGCCGAAGAGCAACAGCACCACCACCACCAGGATGACGAACTCCCAGCCACCGAGGTTCGGCATGACCTGATCCTTCCGACGGAGCAAGGGACGGGCCCGATACTACGCACCGCCGTTCGGGCTCCCGGTCCGCCCGGTTCGACGGTGCACCCGGGCGGGTGATCAGCGGTTCCGGCGGGCCCTGATCGCCGCCGCGGAGGACGCCAGGGGCGCGAGCCCGGTCGTCGTCGAGCGCCGCAGGCGGCCCATCGCCCGGTTGAGCCGCTTCGCGTGGCCCAGCAGGACCAGCAGGACCACCAGCAGCAGGAGTACCCCGACCGCCGCCACCAGGATCGGTGCCACGAACCCGCTCACGTACTGCTCCCCACCTGAGTGTCCCGACTGTCCTGTGCGGTGTGCTGCCGGCCCGGGGTGTCCCCGCCGGGCCCGTCGTCGGTCCCGGCGAGCGCCTCGCGTGCCCGTTGCGCCACCGCGGCCGCCAGCTCCGGCGGGTCCAGCACCCGCACGCCGCCGCCGAGGCCGAGCACCAGCCGCACCAGCCACGCCGGGTCCGCGAAGCGCATCAGCACCCGCGCCGTGCCGGGCACGGGGCCGCGGTCGGCCCCGGTGCCGGCGTGGGTGGTCCCGTCCGACGTGCCGTCGATCCCGGTGCTCGTTTCGGTGCCGATCTCGGTGCTGATCTCCACGACCTCGTCGACCGGGTAGTACTCCGCGATCCACCGGGCCTCGGGCGCGACCTCGAGGACCGCGGTCCGGTGCTCCTCCGCCGGCCGGAACGGCCCCTCGGAGACGTCCGTGGGTTCCGCGTCCGGCGGCGGCGCGGCCGGCTCGTCGAGCAGCACGACGTCCTCGACCCGGTCCAGCCGGAAGAGCCGGACCCCCTCCGCCCGGCGACACCAGGCCTCCAGGTAGCCCCGGCCCTCGACCAGCAGCAGCCGCATCGGGTCGATCACGCGCTGGGAGACGGCGTCCCGGCCCGCCGTGTAGTAGCGGATGCGCAGGGCGCGCTGCTGTTCGAGCGCGGTCCGGACCGACGCCGTGGTGGACTCCTCCTCGTGGGTGAGGTCGACGGCGACCGTCGCCAGCCCCGCGTCCCCGACGGCCCGCTCGATCTTGGCCGTGGCCCGGCGGACCGCCGCGGTGTCCACTACGCCCGGCGCCTCGCCGAGCGTGCGGAGCGCGACGAGCAGCGCCGTCGCCTCGGCGGTGGTCAGGCGCAGCGGCCGGCGCAGCCCGGCGTCCTCGGTGACGCTGACGGTGTCCCCGGCGAACGAGAGATCCACCAGGTCCCCGGGCCCGTAGCCGGGCAGCCCGCACATCCAGAGCAGCTCGAGGTCCCGGCGCAGCTGGCGTTCGGTGATCCCGAAGTCCTCGGCGGCCTCGGCGATCGGGATGCCGGGCCGGGCCAGCAGGTACGGCACCAGGTTGAGCAGGCGCGGCAGCCGGTCCGTCACGCCGCCACCGGTCACGTCCGCACCCCGTCCGTGCCGGGCGCGGTGCCGGGGGCCGGGCTGTGCGCCGCCAGGGCGCCGAGCCAGCTGTCCCGGACCAGCTTGGCCAGCTCCGGCGGCTCCAGGACGACCACGTCCGGTCCGTGCCCGGCCAGCCAGCGCGCCACCGTGCGCTCGCTGCGCAGGTCCAGCTCCAGCTCGTCCCCCGGGCGCCCGGCGTGCTCGCGCGGCCCGACGACCCGGCCGAGCCTGCGCAGCCCGTGGGCGTGTCCCGCGGGCACCCAGACGCGGGCGGTGCCGGTGACCGGCCCGGACTCGAAGGTGCTCCGGACGTGGGCGAGGAGATCGGTCCCCGGCGGGACGGTGACCGAGCCCGGTTCGCCCACCGTCCGCACCGGCGGGATGACCCGGGACAGCCGGAACGACCGCACGGCCGCCCGGTCCCGGTCGTGCCCGACCAGGTACCAGCGTCCCCGCCACGACACGACGCCCCACGGCTCGACGGTCCGGCGCACCACGTCCCCGGTCGGCCCGCCGCGGCGATGGTCGAAGCGGACGGGCTGACCGGCCTGGACCGCGGCGAGCAGCGGGGCGAAGGCGGGCTCGGCGGCCCGGACCCGGGGCTGGACCGAGCCGCGGGACTCGTCGACCTCGACCCCCGCGGCGCGGAGCTTGACCACCGCGCCGTGGGCGGCACCCGCGAGCTCCGGGGAGTCCCACAGGCTCCCGGCGAGCGCGACGGCAGCGGCCTCCTCGGTGTCGAGGTCCACCTCGCCGAGCTCGTAGTCCCCGCGGGCGATCCGGTAGCCCTCCACGGTGTCGAACGCGGAGCGCCTGCCGGTCTCCAGCGGGACGCCCAGCTCGCGCAGCTCGGTCTTGTCCCGCTCGAACATCCGGAAGAA
>JAOZVV010000165.1 GCA_025869365.1 Pseudonocardia sp. | reverse complement strand
ACTGGCAGAACAGCCGCCAGTACGTGGCGATGTGCTACTCGGACACCGTCCCGCTCTACGGCATCGAGCGCCTCGACGACCCGGGCGCGCTGCCCTACCGGGACGCCTGGACGGAGACCGGCCAGGACGGCACGGAGGCCGTCCGGTACATGGAGTACCCGGTGCTCACCGGCTTCTTCCAGTGGGCGAACGCCCGGCTCGCGGACGGCTGGCTGGCCCTCGCCGCCCACGTTCCGCTGCCCTCGGGCCTGCCGGTGGTCGTCTACTTCGACCTCGTCGCGGTGTGGCTCGCGCTGGCCTGGCTGGTGGTCGTCCGCTCGGTGCACCGGCTGCGCCCGGAACGCCCGTGGGACGCCGCCCTGGTCGCGCTGTCGCCGCTGGTCCTCGTGCACGCCTTCACGAACTTCGACACCCTGGCCGTGGCCCTCGCGCTCGGGGGGTTGGTGGCCGTGGCGCGCGGGCGGCCCGTGCTCGGCGGGGTGCTGCTGGGGCTCGGCGGTGCCGCGAAGCTCTATCCGATGCTCCTGCTGCTGCCCGTGCTCCTGGTGGGACTGCGCCGCCGCGAGCCGGGGCCGGTGTGGCGCACGGTCGGCGCCGCGGTGGCGTCCTGGCTGGCGGTGAACCTGCCGGTCGCCGTCGCCTACCCCGCGGGCTGGTGGGAGTTCTTCCGGCTCAACCAGTCCCGCCCGGCGGACCCGGACTCGATCTACTTCGCGCTGAGCTACTTCACGGGCTGGAGCGGGTTCGACGGCCCGTTGCAGCCCGGTCAGGTCCCCGTGGTCCTCGACGCCGTCACCGTCGCGGTGTTCGCCGTGGCCTGCGCCGGGCTGGTGGTGCTGGCCGTCCGCGCCCCCCGCCCGCCCCGCCTCGCCTCGCTGGCGTTCCTCGTCGTGGCCGCGTTCCTCCTGGTCAACAAGGTGTGGAGCCCGCAGTACTCGCTCTGGCTGGTGCCGCTGGCGGTCCTCGCACTCCCGCGGTGGCGGCTGCTGCTGGCGTGGATGGCCGTGGACGCCCTGGTCTGGGTGCCGCGGATGTTCTACTACCTGGGTACGGAGAACAAGGGGCTCCCCCCGGACTGGTTCCTCGGTACGGTCCTGGTGCGGGACGCGGTCGTCGTCGTCCTGTGCGTGCTCGTCGTGCGCTCCGTGCTGCGCCCGGAGACGGACCCGCTGCGGGGGCCGGGGTCCGCGGCGGACCCGGACTGGCCGGTCGCGGTCCACCGCCCGGCCGTGGCCCCGCGCACCACCGTCGCGAGCTGACCGCCCGGCGTCGCGCTGCAGGGGTCCGGTCTGGTACTGATGATGCGTGTGCATCAACGGTTCGTCCGCCCGGAGTGACCTGCGCGCCCACGTCGTGGACCGGCTCGCGGGGTTCGAGCGGGTCGCGGCGGACCGGCCGGACCTGAAGGCCGCGGCCGTCACGATGACGCTGGTGACCACCGGCGAGGGCGAGGACGTGCTGGACGGGGTGGCCTTCCTGCTCACCCGCCGCGCGACGAGCCTGCGCGGGCACAGCGGCCAGTGGGCGCTGCCCGGCGGCCGCGCCGATGCCGGCGAGACGCTGGTCGACGCCGCCCGCCGGGAGCTGAGTGAGGAGCTCGGCCTGGACCTCGGTCCGGAGGCCGTGCTCGGCCTCCTCGACGACTACGTGAGCCGCTCGGGCTACGTGATCACGCCGGTGGTGCTGTGGGCGGGTCGGGTGGACGAGCTCACGCCGAACCCGGACGAGGTCGGCGAGCTGTACCGCCTCCCGCTACGGGCGATCGACGTCGAGCCGCGGTTCATCTCGATCCCGGAGTCCGACGCCCCGGTCATCCAGGTCCCGCTGTTCGACCGGTTCGTGCACGCCCCCACCGGTGCGGTGCTCCACCAGTTCCGCGAGGTCGTCCTGCACGGGCGGGCGACCCGCGTCGCGCACCTCGAGCAGCCGGTCTTCGCCTGGCGCTGAGCCCGGCCCGGTGTCCGTCGTCCCGGGGCCGAGCGCGTCCGGGACCCGCAGGAACAGCACGAACAGGACGACGAGCAGCACGGCCCTGCCCCACACGCCGATCACGACCCCCTGCACGGTGAGCCCGCCGAGGATGCCGGAGTCCCCGCCGGTGGCGAGCAGCCACAGCCACCGGAAGATCGAGATCCCCATGATCACGTCCGCGACGAGGTAGGCCCCGATCCAGCCCCACGGCACCCGCAGCAGCACGAAGAACGGCAGCAGCCAGAGCGTGTACTGCGGGGAGTGCACCTTGTGCAGCAGCAGGAACCCGCAGAGCATCGCCCCGCTGACCCCGATCCAGGGGTAGACCCCCTCACGCCGCCACCGCCACCAGCCGACCGCCGCGGCGAGCGCGAAGGACAGCAGCACCAGGGCGGGCGTCACGACGTCCATCGCGGACTGGAACTCGAGGTTGTCCGGCTCGGAGTACGGCCGGAACGCCCAGTACCAGATCGAGTTGGTGCTCAGGTCCACCTTGCGCAGCTGCTGGAAGGTGATCGACGCCCGCCAGCCGTCGTAGCCGGCGATCGCGAACGGCAGGTTGACCAGCACGGCGGTGGCGATCGCGGCGCCGCACACCGCCAGCATCCCGCGGACGTCCGGGGAGCGACGGCCCTCCGCCCCGCACGTCAGGACGTAGAGCGCGAGCGGGAGGACGAACGCCCCCGGGTAGAGCTTGAACGCGAACCCCAGGCCGAGCAGCACGGCCGCGACGACGCCGCGGCGGGCCAGCGGCCACCGGCGCGGCTGGTGCCTCTCCGGAAGGTGCATCACGGCGACCGCCGCCACCGCGCAGGCGACGACCGGCAGGTCCCAGTTGTGGAAGGCGTAGAGCACCAGCGGCGGCCCGATCGCCCAGACCAGCGCCCGCCAGCGGGCCAGCTTGCCGAGCAGCCACCCGGTGAGCAGGCCGAACGGCGCCATGATCAGGGCCGAGCCGAGGAGGAACCCGCCGTCCGTGTGCGCCCCGAGCGCGCTCACCCAGATCAGCAGGCCGGTGAGCACCGGGTACTCGACGGTGCCGCCGCGCAGCTCGCCGTCCGGGGTGATGGACCCGTCCAGGTACGGGAAGGCGTGGGTGTCGATGTCCCGGCCGAGCCACAGCTTCTGGATGTCCGAGTAGCAGACGTCCCGGTAGCCGCGGACGGTGAAGTCCGGCGAGCGCCCCTCCTGGTCGAACCCCGGGCCGACGCATCGGGCCTTGTTCGCGTAGCCGAGGACCAGGGTGAGACCCGTCAGCGCGACGAGCACGGCGAGCGCGAGCCAGCCGAGCGGCCGGCGCGCCGCGGCGGTCACCGACCGAGCCGCTCACGGAGGAAGGTGATGTCCCCGGCCTGGCCTTCGCCCGGGGTCTCGACCACGACCGGCGCCCCGGCGGCGGCGCAGACGGCCGCCAGCACCTCCGGCTCGATGGTCCCGGAGTCGATGTTGGCGTGCCGGTCCCGCGCCGAGCCGAACTCGTCCCGGGAGTTGTTGAGGTGCACCAGGTCGATCCGGCCGGTGATGGCCCTGGCCCGGTCCACGACGTCGACGAGGTCCTCACCGGCGGCGAACGCGTGGCAGGTGTCCAGGCAGAACCCGACGCCGAACTCGCCCACCGCGTCCCAGAGCCGGGCGAGCGCGTCGAAGCTGCGGGCCATCGCGTTGTCCCCGCCGGCGGTGTTCTCGATGAACACCGGGACCGCGAAGCCGCCCTCCGCGTGCTGGCGCTCCACGAACTTGCGCCAGTTGTCCACGCCGACGGCCGGGTCCTCGTCCTTCGTGACGTGCCCGCCGTGCACGACCAGCCCGATCGCCCCGACCGCCTTCGCCCCGTCGGCGTGCTGCTGCACGATCTTGCGTGACGGGATGCGGATGCGGTTGTTCGGCGACGCGACGTTCACGACGTAGGGCGAGTGCACCACCACCGCGACGTCCGACGCGACGAGCGCCTCGGCCTGCGGATGCGGTTGCGGCTTCTTCCAGCCCTGCGGGTCGGCGAGGAAGAACTGCACGATCTCCGCACCGCGCTCCTGCGCCGCCGCGAGCGGATCGTCGTCCCGGACGTGGGCCCCGATGAGCATGTCTGGAGCGTAGTGCCGCCCCCCGACACCCCTGCGCCCCCGGGGCCGGGTCCTCCGGGCGGTGCCGGGTCGGCGGATCGCCGCTGCTAACCTGGCCTGTGCCACCTCGAGCGGTGCCCTCCCGGGTGCCGCGAACCAGCTCCCCCCCCGCCGGGTCACCGGCGTCGCGCGGGCCCGTTCTTGTCGGGGTGGCGTGAGAACCTCCTGCCGCGGAGATTCCGCGGCCGTCCAGTCCACAGGAGGTGAGTGGTTCTCATGCGTCATTACGAAATCATGGTCATTCTCGACCCGAGCCTCGACGAGCGCACCGTGCAGCCGTCGCTCGAGACTTTTCTGAACGTCATCCGCACCGATGGCGGTTCGGTCGAGAAGGTCGAGGTCTGGGGCAAGCGCCGGCTCTCCTTCGAGATCAACAAGAACGCCGAGGGGATCTACGCGATCCTCGAGGTCACGGCCGAGCCGGCCACCGTGTCCGAGCTGGACCGTCAGCTGGGTCTCAACGAGTCGGTGCTGCGCACCAAGGTGCTGCGCCGGGAGCCCAAGAAGCCCGCCCCCGTGCGCACGCCCGCCCCCGCCGCGAGCTGAGGAGCCAGACATGGCCGGCGAGACTGTCATCACCGTGGTCGGCAACCTCACCGCCGACCCGGAGCTGCGGTTCACCCCCTCGGGCGCCGCGGTCGCGAACTTCACGGTCGCGTCCACCCCACGCACCTTCGACCGCCAGTCCGGCGAGTGGAAGGACGGCGAGGCGCTGTTCATGCGCTGCAACGTGTGGCGTCAGGCCGCCGAGAACGTGGCCGAGACGCTCACCCGCGGCGCGCGCGTGATGGTGCAGGGGCGGCTCAAGCAGCGGTCCTTCGAGACCCGTGAGGGTGAGAAGCGCACCGTCGTGGAGCTCGAGGTCGACGAGGTCGGCCCGTCGCTCAAGTACGCCACGGCCAAGATCAACAAGGTCAGCCGCGGCGGAGGCAGCGGCGGCTTCGGTGGCGGCGGTGGCGGTTTCGACGGCGGTGGCGGCGGCCAGGGTGGCGGCGGAGGCAACTTCGGCGGCGGCTCCGGCGGTGGTGGCTCCAGTGCCGGCAACTCCGGAGGCGGCTACGACGACCCGTGGGGATCCGCACCGCCCGCCGGTAGCGGTCCCGCAGCGGACGACGAGCCCCCCTTCTAACCCCAGACACTCTCCTCGCCCGGGCTTCGGCCCGTCGGTGGGAACCCAGCACAACCAGGAGCATCAGCAATGCCCAAGCCCGTCCTGCGCAAGCCCAAGAAGAAGGTCTGCGCATTCTGCAAGGACAAGGCCCAGGAGATCGACTACAAGGACACCGGTCTCCTGCGGAAGTTCATCTCCGACCGCGGCAAGATCCGGGCCCGCCGCGTCACCGGCAACTGCCGTCAGCACCAGCGGGACGTCGCCGTCGCGGTCAAGAACAGCCGCGAGGTCGCCCTGCTGCCGTACACGTCCACCGCGCGCTGAGGAAGGGGAACGCCATGAAGCTCATCCTCACCGCTGACGTCCCCAATCTCGGGGCCCCCGGCGAGATCGTCGAGGTCAAGGACGGCTACGGCCGCAACTACCTGCTGCCGCGCAAGTTCGCGATCGTCGCCACCCGTGGTGCCGAGAAGCAGGTCGAGCAGATCCGCCGGGCCCAGAAGGCCCGCCAGATCCGGGACCTCGGGCACGCCCGCGAGGTCGCCTCGCAGCTCGGCGCGCTGTCCGTCTCCGTGAAGGCCAAGGCCGCCGGGGACACGGGCCGGCTCTTCGGCTCCGTCACCCCGGCCCAGGTCGTCGACGCCGTCAAGGCGGCCGGCGGCCCGGTGCTGGACCGGCACGCCGTCGAGGTGTCGTCGTCGATCAAGTCCGTCGGCACGCACCCCGTCACCGTGCGGCTGCACCCGGAGGTCACCGCCGAGCTCCAGGTGGCGGTCGTCGCCAGCTGAGCCGGCCCGGCGCCTCACGGGTGCCGGTCACGTTCCGTCATCAGGGCGGGATCCAGGTCGTCGAGACCCGGGTCCCGCCCTGAGTCGTTCCCGGGCCGGCCGGGGCGACGCCGTGTGATCGACCACCCCTCCTCCGGGGGTGCCCGAGCGACACGCCGAAGAGTGACGGTGTCGTCGTCGGGTGACGGGTCGAGTGCGCCGGGTGGACATCGGTGCGACGAACGGACACTCCCGGACACCGTTCACCGAACGACACGCCGACCAAAGTTGTCCACAGCCTCGTGTGTCGCTCCCACCAGCAGAAACGCCCGTAAACCAGGAGTTGTCCCCACTCCGTCCACACCCCCCTCCGGACAGCGACCTGCGACGGAGCCGATCGGTCCCCACGCCGTCCCCAGGTCCGTGCACAAGCGGGTTCGCCACGCGCACCGAGATCGGCCTAGCCTCGGGTATCCCGGTCCGCCCGGGCGGCGCGTCCGTGACCGGCTTCCCCACCTCGTCCGTCCGAGCGGCGGTGGAGATCATGGCCCCGCTTCTCGCGGATCGAACCCATGTTCGATAGACTGATGTTTCTCGTCACGGGGGGTCACATCCCCACGGACAGTCGTGTGCCGGGCAGCGATCAACAGCGCTGCCCGGCGCAGGGCACCCGGCGGTGGCGGCGTGGAGGTGACACTGCGGATGGCGGTGACGGATGATCGCCCGGCCGGCCGGCCGCGTGCGGTCCGGGACGGCGACGGCGCGCGTGAGGACACCCCGGCCCCGTTCGACCGCCAGCCTCCGCAGGACCTCACGGCGGAGCAGTCCGTGCTCGGCGGCATGCTGCTGAGCAAGGACGCGATCGCGGACGTGGTCGAGGTGCTGCACCCGGACGACTTCTACCGCCCCGCGCACCAGACCGTGTACGACTGCATCCTGGACCTCTACGGCCGCGGTGAGCCCGCGGACGCGGTCACGGTGGCGGCGGAGCTGCAGCGCAAGGGAGACCTGATCCGTCTCGGCGGCGCCCCCTACCTGCACACCCTCATCGCGACGGTGCCCACGGCGGCGAACGCGGCCTACTACGCGGAGATCGTCGCGGAGAAGGCCATCCTGCGCCGGCTGGTGGACGCGGGCACCCGGATCGTCCAGCTCGGCTACCACGGGGCGGACGGCGGCGAGGTCGAGGAGGTCGTGGACCGGGCGCAGGCCGCGATCTACGAGGTCACCGAGCGCACCACGAACGAGGACTACACCGCGCTCGAGGAGCTGCTGCAGCCCACGATGGACGAGATCGACGCCATCGCCTCCCGCGGCGGCGTCGCCCTCGGTGTCCCCACCGGGTTCGCGGACCTGGACGCGATCACCAACGGGCTGCACCCGGGGCAGATGGTCGTGGTGGCGGCTCGTCCCGGGCTCGGGAAGAGCACGCTCGGCCTCGATTTCGCCCGGTCGTGCTCGGTGAAGCACGGGATGACCAGCGCGATCTTCTCCCTGGAGATGAGCAAGTCCGAGATCGTCATGCGCCTGCTCTCGGCGGAGGCGAAGATCCGCCTCGCGGACATGCGCGCCGGCCGGATGAGCGACGACGACTGGACCCGGATGGCCCGGCGGATGAGCGAGATCAGCGAGGCGCCGATCTTCATCGACGACTCGCCGAACCTCACGCTGATGGAGATCCGGGCCAAGGCGCGCCGGCTCAAGCAGCGCAACGACCTCAAGCTGGTGATCCTGGACTACCTGCAGCTGATGACGTCGGGCCGCAAGGTGGAGTCCCGGCAGCAGGAGGTCTCGGAGTTCTCCCGGCAGATCAAGCTGCTGGCCAAGGAGCTCGAGGTCCCGGTGGTGGCGATGAGCCAGCTCAACCGTGGACCGGAGCAGCGCACGGACAAGCGGCCGATGCTGTCGGACCTGCGTGAGTCCGGCTCGATCGAGCAGGACGCGGACATGGTGATCCTGCTGCACCGCCCGGACGCGTTCGAGCGGGACGACCCGCGGGCCGGCGAGGCGGACCTGATCCTGGCCAAGCACCGTAACGGCCCCCAGGGCACCATCACCGTGGCCCACCAGCTGCACTACAGCCGGTTCACGGACCTCGCCCACGGCTGAGCGGCCGCGGGAGGCGTCCGTTCGGTCGGTCACAGGGTGGACGCCGGTATGTCGGGGTCAGGGGCCCGCGTGGTTACCTTCCACCCGTGCCCGCCTCACGTTCGGCGTCCCCCGCCGCGGACCTCGCCACGACGGTCGTCCTCGCCGCGTTCATCGCGGTGCTCGGGATCTTCCCCGGCATCTACGTCGGTGGTTCCGGAGTGCCGATCGTCCTGCAGAACATGGGGCCCCTGATCGCGGGGGCGATGATCGGTGCCCGGCGGGGCGTCGCGTCGGTGGTGCTGCTGCTGGTGCTCGTCGCGATCGGGCTGCCGCTGCTGTCCGGCGGCCGGGGCGGGCTCGCCCCGTTCGCCGGCCCGAGCTCCGGGTTCCTGTTCGGCTGGATCCTCTCCGCGCTGGTCACCGGCCTGATCGCCCAGCGCGCGCTGGGGTCTGCCCGGCCGGGTTCGCGGTTCCTGATCCTGCTCCTCGCCGCGTTCGCCGGCCTGGTCGCGGACTACGTCCTCGGGATCGGATGGCTGACCGTCTATCTCGGGGACTTCCGTGCCGCGCTGGTCGGCTCGCTGGTGTTCGTGCCCGGTGACCTGGTGAAGGTCGTCGTGACGGCGCTCGTCGCGACCGTCGTGCACCGGGCCCTGCCGGGGAGGTTCGCCGCGTCCCCGGCCCGGACCCGATGATCCTCCGGTTCCGATGATCCTCGAGGACCTGCCGGCCGAGCTCGCCCCCCGTGTCCACGGCGCGGCGCGGGAGCTCGCGGCCCGCGGCGTCACCGAGGGGTCCCGGATCGCCGTCGACGCCCGCGAGCAGGGCCACGTCCTCGCGTGGCTGCTCGGCGCGGACCTGCTCGGCGCCGCCACCCTCGTCGTCGAACCGCGGTGGACGGCGCGGGAACGGGACGCGGTGCTGTCCGACGCCCGCCCGGCGGTCGTGGTGAGCGGTGAGCCCGGGACGGGTGCCCCCGTGGCGGCGCGGGGGGACGAGAGCACCGCCTTCTACCTGCCCACCACGTCCGGCAGCAGCGGCCGGCCCAAGGTGCTGGTGCGCTCCCGGGCCTCCTGGCTGCGCAGCTTCGAGGCGTTGGGGCCGTTGCCGGGCCCGGTGCTGATCCCCGGACCGCTGAGCTCCTCGCTGTTCCTCTTCGGTGCGCTGCACGCCCTCTGGTGCGGTGCGGAACCGACGCGGACCGTCCGGGGCGCGGCGACCGTCCATCTCGTCCCCGCGCTGCTCGCGGGCCTGCTCGACGAGCTGGACCGCACGCCCGGGCCGCACGCTCTGCGCACCGTGGTCTGTGGCGGCGCCCATCTCGGCGACGAGCTGCGCGCCCGCCTCGCCCGCACGCTGCCGGGCGCGGAGCTGATCGAGTACTACGGCTCGGCCGAACACTCGCTGATCGCGGTCCGCCGCGGCCACGGCGGCCCGGGGGACGCCGGTCTGCGGGCCGTCCCCGGCGTCGAGCTGGACGTGCGGGACGGTGTGCTGTGGGTCCGCTCGCCCCTGGCCTTCGACGGCTACCTGCAGGACGGCGAGCTGTGCGCGGCCGAGGTCCCGTCGAGCGTCGGGGACCGCGTCGACCTGGCCCCGGACGGCACCCTCACCGTGCACGGCCGGGACTCCGCGATGATCTCCAGCGGGGGCCGGCTGGTGTCCGCCGAGGAGGTCGAGGCCGTGCTCCGCGCCGTCCCCGGTGTCGACGACGTGCTGGTCACCGGGACCCCGCACGCCCGGCTGGGCGCGCTCGTCACCGCGGTCGTCGAGTCCGGGCGGGCGCCGGCGCCCGGCGTGCTGCGCGAGGCGGCCCGCGCCGCGCTTGAGCCCGGCAAGCGGCCCCGGCGCTGGCTGCGCACGACCGCACTGCCCCGGACCGCCTCTGGGAAGCCCGCCCGGGCGCTGGTCGCGGAGCAGCTGGCGGCGGGCACGTTCCCGGCGGAGCCGTGGTGAGCCCCGTGCCGGACCGGACCCCGGTCGTCGTCGCCGCCCGCCGGACCCCGATCGGCACCGCGGGCGGGGCCCTGCGGGACCTGACGGTCGACGAGCTCGCCGCCCCGGTCCTGCGTGCGCTGCTGACCGATGCCGGCCTGACCACGGTCGACGACGTGCTGCTGGGCAACGTCTTCGGCCCCGGCGGCAATCCCGCCCGCGTCGCGGCGCTGCGGGCCGGGCTCGGGTTCGACGTCCCGGGCGTGACCGTCGACCGGCAGTGCGCCAGCGGGCTCGCCGCGATCACGATGGCCGCCACCATGATCCGGGCCGGGGAGGGCGAGGCGTACCTGGCCGGCGGCGTCGAGAGCGCGTCGACCGCACCGCACCGCGCCTGGCGAGGGGAGCCCCCACTCCCCTACACCCGCGCGCCGTTCGCCCCCGCCGAGATCGGGGACCCGGAGATGGGGGTGGCCGCGGACCGGGTCGCCGCCGAGGCCGGGATCTCCCGCGAGCGGCAGGACCGGTTCGCCGCCCGCAGCCACGCCCGCGCGCTCGCCGCGCAGCAGGCGGGCCGGTTCGCCGGGGAGATCGTGCCCGTGGGCGGCGTCGGGACCGACGAGCGCCCGCGCCGGTTCACCGTCGAGCGGCTCGCCCGGTTCCGGCCCGCGTTCACCCCGGACGGCACCGCCACCGCCGCCAACTCCTGCGGGGTCAACGACGGCGCCGCCGCCGTTCTCGTCGTCAGCGAACGGGTCCGGCGCGAGCGCGGTCTCCCCGGGCTGCGGCTGGTGGCCGCGGCGACGTCCGCGGTCGACCCGAACCTGTTGGGGCTCGGGGCCGTTCCTGCGATGAGGCGTGTCCTGGACCGGCGGCCGGACGTCGTCGAGTTCAACGAGGCGTTCGCCGGACAGGCCCTGGCCTGCCTGGACGCCGCCGGGATCGAGGAGGGGACCGTGAGCCCGGACGGCGGGGCGATCGCTCTCGGCCACCCGTGGGGTGCCTCGGGCGCGGTGCTGGTGGTCCGGTTGTTCGCCCGGCTGTCCGGGCGCGGCGGTACCGGCCTGGCGGCGCTCTCGGCGGGTGGGGGCGTCGGGGTGGCCACGGCATGGGAGGCCGTGTGAGCGGGCACGAGGGGGTGATCGAGTTCGAGGGCGTCGGGCACGCCTACGGGGACCGGGTCGTGCTGGAGGGGATCGACCTCACCCTGACCGAGCGGCGGGTGGCGTTCGTCGGGCTCAACGGGTCCGGCAAGTCCACGCTCGCCCGGATGATCAACGGGTTGGTGCTCCCGACGAGCGGGCGGGTCCGGGTCGACGGGCTCGATCCGGCCGAGTCCGGCGCCGCGGTCCGGCGCAAGGTCGGGTTCGTCTTCACCAACCCGGACAGCCAGATCGTGATGCCGACCGCCGGTGAGGACGTCGCGTTCTCGTTGCGCCGCAGCGGGCTGAGCCGCTCCGAGCGGGCCCGGCGGGCGGCCGAGGTGCTGGCCGAGCACGGCCTCGACGGCTACGCGGACCATCCGGCCCACCAGCTCTCGGGCGGTCAGAAGCAGCTGCTCGCGCTCTGCGGGATGCTCGTGCTGGACCCGGACGTGCTGGTCTGCGACGAGCCGACGACCCTGCTCGACCTGCGCAACAAGCGCCGGTTCGTCGAGCTGCTGGGCCGGCTGCGCCAGCGGGTCGTGCTCGTGACGCACGACCTGGACCTGCTCGACGACTTCGAGCGCGTCGTCGTGATCGACGACGGCCGGGTGGTGGCGGACGACGAGCCCGCACCCGCCGTGAAGTACTACCGGGACCTCGTCCGATGACCCCGCTCGGTCTCTACGTCCCGGGGGGCAGCCTGCTGCACCGGTTGCCCGCCGGGGCGAAGTTCCTCGGGATGCTGGTGCTCGTCACCGTGACGGTCCTGCTGGGCTCGCCGGTCGCACTCGGCGCGGTCTGCGCGGTCGTCGCACTCGGCTATCCCCTGGCCCGGATCCCGTGGAACCGCGTGTGGCCGTTGCTGCGGACGCTCCTCCTGCTCGCCGTCGTGATCGGGGTCCTGCAGACCTGGCTGCTCGACGCCCGCTCCGCCGGGGTCACGGTGCTGCGGCTGGTCTCCGCGCTGGGCGCGGCGAGCCTGTTCACCTTCACGACGAGGATCGACGACGTCGTGGCCGCGATCGAGCGCGCGCTGGGTCCGCTGCAGCGTTTCGGGGTGCGACCGGACCGGATCGGCCTCCTCGTCGGGTTGACCCTGCAGGCCGTCACCACGCTGTCCGGCATCGCGGCCTCGGTCCGGGAGGCGGCCCGCGCCCGCGGGGCGGAGCGCTCGGTCGTCGCGTTCGCGGTGCCGTTCCTGGTCCGCACCCTCAAACACGCCGACGAGCTCGGGGACGCGCTCGCGGCCCGGGGCGAGGGGGACCACCGTTGACGCGGCCCGCCGGCGCCGCCCCGGGTGAGGAGATCAGGCGGGCGCTGCCGGCCGGCCGAGAGGTCGACCTGCGCGGTGCGGTCCTGCCCGCCTCGGTCCTGGTCGAGCTGCTGACCGCGGAGCCGCCGCCGGGCGCCCCGGTCCTGCGGCTGCGCCGGGCGAGCGTCACCGGGACCCTGCGGCTGACCGGCGCGGACGTCCCGACCCCCGTCGAGCTGCGGGACTGCGTGTTCGCGCAGGACGGCTTCTGGCGCCTCGAGGGCGCGTCGCAGTGGATCTCGAGCGCGCTGGTGGCGGGCTGGATCCTCGCGACGACCGCCGCGGCGGGCGCGGCGCGGATCCTGAAGCGCGTCTGAGCGGGGTCAGGTGCCGGGCTGGGCCGGCTGCGGCGGGACCATGGCCAGCGCGAGGGCGGCCACCGCCATGAGGATGCCCGAGACCAGCACCGGCACCGCCGCGGTGACCCCGCCGAGCAGCAGCAACACCAGGCCGCCGGCGAGCAGCAGCATGGGCAGGGGCCCGGAACCGCGCATCGTGCGCACCGCGCCGGAGCGTCCGAGCCGCGCGAAGCGGGCCGCGAGGACCGGATCGGACGCGCAGAGGTCGCGTTCGATGAGCGCGAGCTGGCCGCGTTCGCGTTCGTTGAGCATGTGGTCTCGGACCCCCGGGGGACGGAACGGGTGGTGGGGTGGGACCGGTCCGGCCCCGACGTCATCCTCGCTCGCCGTTGATCCGGGGAGTGCCGCCTGAAGTCGGGCCAGTCTATGTGACCGAATCGTGATCTGCGCTGCGGCCCTGGCCACACTCGTTCGGTGGTATCGGGGCTGGGCCGTTCGGGGTGCGGGGCAGGGCCCACGCACGGCGCCTTCGGGACATCCTGCGCGGTGCCGTTGGTGACCGACCGGTTCAGTCTGCGCAGTGCTCCGCGATCAGCCGGGAGGCCTCGTCCGCGGACTCGATCGTGGCGAGGTGCCCGCCCGCCAGCACCTCCAGGTGCGCGCCCGGGATCCCGGCGGCGATCGTCCGCGCGTGCGGCTCGACCGGCGTCGAGAGGTCGTCCGCACCCCCGACGACCAGCGTCGGCGCGGTGATCGCGGAGAGCCTGTCCCCGTGGTCCCAGACCTCGATGGCCTGGCAGCACGCGCGGTAGCCCCCGTCCGGGGTGTCGGTGACGCAGCCCCGCGCGCGCGTCACGACGTCCGGGTGCGCGGCCGCCCACCCCGGGGTGAACCAGCGGCCCACGACACCCTCGGCCAGCGGTCCGGTCCCGTGCTCACCGACGGCCGCGATGCGGTCCGTCCAGATCGTCGTGTCCGGGAACCGGGCGGACGTGCAGCACAGCACCAGCCGGCTGATCCGCCCCGGATGTTCGGACGCGAGGTGCATGCCGACCATGCCGCCCAGCTCCCACATCTCCACGGTGCTGCCGAGCGAGCCGAGGAGGACGAGGACGGGCGCGTCCGCCGGACCGTCGATCTCGTGGTGGAGGGTGCTCATCGCGCTGTCCCCGTCATCCCGGTCGTCCCCGTCCTCTCACCGACCCTGCCACTCCGGCGATCCGGTCACGAGGGAACGGAGCGTCGCGAGCTCGTGCGGCGTCGGCGGGTCCGTCACCAGGAGATCGTCGGAGACCTCGAGCGTCCATCCCGTCTCGGCGCGGACCTGCTCGACGCCCACTCCCGGATGTACGGCCGTCAGCGCCAGCTCCGACGTCGCGGGGTCCGGTTCGAGGACCCCGAGGTCGGTGATCACCCGGCGGGGGCCGCCGCCGCGCATCCCGAGCAGTGCCCGGTCCAGCTGACCCGTGCCGAAGCCGAGGGCGGTGACGAAGTCGACCCGTTCCACGAAGGCCCGCAGCCGGTGCCGCATCACCACCACGATCTCGCGGCAGGACGCCGCGATCTCCGGTGCGGAACCGGCGCCCGGCAGCCGCACGTCCGGTTCGGCGTAGTCCCCGAGCACGGTGGTGTTGAGGTTGCCGAAGACGTCGATCTGCGCCCCGGACAGCAGCCCGACGTCGATCCGCCCGGACTGGATCCAGTAGGCGTGCAGCTCGGGGGCTCCGACCGTGCCGAGATCGCCGATCCGCCCGGACCCGTCGATCCGCAGCAGGTCCGGCGCGTGCAGCCGGCGGGCGAGGTCCGCGGCGCGCGCGGGCAACCCGTCCGCGGCGATGCAGGCCTGCCCGGACCGCAGCGTCCGGGCCGCGGCGACGGTCACCATCTCGTCCGCGGTCCAGGGGCCCGAGGACGTCGGCGGCCGGTCCAGCGTGGTCATGGTGTCCTGATCCCTTCGAGCCACCGCCCGAACCGGGCGCGGTCCCGGGAGACCTCGTCCCAGGCGCGGTGGGAGTCGTCCTCGCGGTCGTGGGGGCCGGCCGCCCCGGAGGGCGCCGCGCCGCCGGGGGCATGGGCGACGGCGGTGATCGCGAACGAGGGCAGCACCGTCGCGCCGGTGGCCGGGCCCAGGTCGTCGACGATCTCCTCGACCGTGACGAGGGAGCGGTGCGCGGCCAGGACGGCTTCCTTGCAGACCCCACCGGGTCCGTCGAGCAGCACGTTCCCGGACCGATCCGCGCGCCGGGCGTGCACGATCGCCACGTCCGGGTTCAGCGCGGACACGGCGGCGAGCTCCTCGCCGGTGAACGGGCAGCGCACGGTCCGCACGGACGCCGTGTACTGCGGCAGGTCCGTCCCGGCGTAGCCGCGCAGCACCCCGAACGGCAGCCCGGAGGCGCCCGCGACGTACCGGGCGGCCATGCCGGCGTGGCTGTGCTCCTCGATCTCCAGCGGCGCGGGCCAGCCGTGGCCGAGCGCGTCCTGGATCCGGTGCAGCGCCCCCTCCCCGGGGCCGCCGGCCCAGGAGAACACGAGTCGGCGGGCGCACCCGGCGCCGACGAGCTGGTCGCCGAGCACGTCCACGGACATCCGGACGAGCGTGAGGTCCTTGCGGCGCAGCCGGATCACCTCGTGCGCCGCGGCGTACGGGATCAGTGCGGGGGTCCCCTCGACGGCCACGACGTCGCCGTCCCTGACGAGGTCGGCGACGGCGTCCGTCAGGGGCACGATCGTGGCCACGGCGCGAACGCTAACCGCGCGACCCGGGCCCGGCAATCGCACGGTCGGGAAGGGTCAGACCCCGAGTCGCGCGCACAGGTCCTTCCACGACGGCGCCGCGGCGTCCTTCGCGCTCATCGTCCCGGCGGGCAGCGGCCATGCGATGCCCAGGTCCGGGTCGTCGAACCGCACGGTGACGTCCTCGGCCGGGTCGTGCTCGCGGTCCATCCGGTAGCAGGCGTCCGCGACGTCGGTGAGGGACTGGAAGCCGTGCAGGCAGCCGGCCGGGATGTAGAGGGAGGTCATGTTCTCGTCGTCCAGCCGAAAACTCGCGACCCGGCCGAACGTGGGCGATCCGGGACGCGCGTCGACGATCACGTCGTGCAGGGCCCCGTGCGCGCAGCGGACCAGCTTGGACTCGCCCAGCCCGATCCGGCCGTGCATCCCGCGGATCACGCCCCGGGCCGAGCGGGACTGCGAGTCCTGGACGAACGCGGTGCCGTCCACGCCCGCCGTCCTCGCGGCCGCGACGTCGAACGTGCGGCTGAAGAAGCCGCGCTCGTCCGGGTGCGGCTGCGGGACGAAGAGGAGGACCCCCTCGATCTCGGTGGTCTGGACCTGCACCGGCGAACCCCTCTCGTCGTGACGCCCCGACCCTAGATCCGGATATCCTCCTGCCCGCGGAAGGGGTGGGATGCGAGGACTGGGCGGGATCCGGGGGCTGGGCGAGCTCGAGGCCGCGGTGATGGACGTGCTGTGGCAGGGCGCCGGCGAGCTGCGGGTGCGGGAGGTGCTGGCCGCGCTGGCGCCGCAGCGCACCCTGGCCTACACCACGGTCATGACCGTGCTGGACAACCTGCACCGCAAGGGCTGGGTCACCCGCGAGCTCGACGGCCGCGCGTACCTCTACCGGCCGGTCGCCAGCCGCGAGGTGGTCACCGCCCGCGCGCTGCGGGACCTGCTCGACGAGAGCCGGGACGTCGACGCGGTGCTGCTGCACTTCGCCAGGACCGTCTCCGAGCACGAGTCCGCGGTCCTGCGCGACGCCCTCGGCCCCGAGGCCGGGCACCCGTGACGGTCGGGGTGATGCTGCTGCTCGGCACCGCACTCGTCGCCGCCGTCGCCCCGCACACGCTCCGCACCCTCGCCCGCCGCGCCCTGGACCCCGTGGTCGTCCTCGCCGGCTGGGCCCTCGCGGCCGTCGGCGTGCTGGGCACCGGCGCGGCCGGTCTGCTGTTCGTGACGGTGCCGGCGCTGGCGTCGAGGACGCCGCTGGACGAGCTGGTGCACGGCCCCTGGTGGCAGGCGGTCTCGGGCGCACCCAGCCACGTGGCCTACCGGGTCGTGGGCTGGGCGGCGCTGGGTGCGCTGCTCGCCGGACTGCTCCGGCTGGCCTGGGTCACGGTGCGGGACGGACGGGCCCGCCGGGTCCGCGTCCGCACGAAGCTCGACGTCGTGCGGCTGCTCGGGACCCCGGACCCTGCACCGGCCGACGGCGCCCCGCTGCTGTGGCTGAGCTCGCCCAGCACGCACGCGTTCAGCCTGGGTGGGCGGCCGGGCCTCGTCGTGCTCACCGACGGCCTGCGGCACCGGCTCCCGGAGGAGGGGCTGGCGGCCGTCGTCGCGCACGAGCGGGCGCACGTGCGCGGGCGGCACCACCTGCTCGTCGCGGTCGCGCAGGGGCTGGCCCGGGCGTTGCCGTTCGTGCCGCTGTTCGCCGCCGCGCCGGCTGCCGTGCGCGAGCAGGTCGAGCTCGCCGCGGACATCGACGCCGTGCGCGCCTGCGGCCCGGAGGCCGTGCGGGCCGCCCTGCTGACGATGACCGGGCTCCCCGTCACCGGCGCCGGCATCCCGGCGGACGCGCTCGCGATGGCCCGCGACGCCGTCGACCTGCGGGTGCGGTACCTCGCCGCGGCGGCGGAGCCGCCGACCGCCGCGAGCCGGCTGACCGGCTGCGGGGTGCTCGGTGCGGCGTCCGCGAGCGTCCCGGTGCTCACCGCCAGCGGGCTCCTGATCGTCCTGTCCGCGGTGACGACGGCAGCCGCGCTCCTCGGCTGAGCCCGGCCCGTCACCCACCCGGGGGCGATGTGCCCAGTCGCACAGCGTCCCCGGTCACGATCGGCAGCACGACGTGCCCCACGGTGCCACCCTGAGCCGATGACCAGCACACTCGACAGCGACCGCCCCGGCCAGTCCGGGGACCGCACCGTCGACACCCCGGTCGCGGCCGCAGGCACCTTCCGGATCGGGGACGGCCCCACCGTCAACCGGCTCGGCTACGGCGCCATGCGGATCACCGGAGAGGGGGTCTGGGGCCCGCCCGCGGACCGGGACGCGGCCGTCGCCGTCCTCCGCCGGGCCGTCGAGCTCGGCGTGAACCTGATCGACACGGCGGACTCCTACGGCCCCGGCACGTCCGAGATCCTCATCCGCGAGGCCCTGCACCCCTACGACGGCGTCACGGTCGCCACCAAGGCCGGCCTCGTCCGGCCCGGCCCCGGCACGTGGGTGCCCTGCGGGCGGCCCGAGTACCTGCGCCAGCAGTGCGAGCTGAGCCTGCGCCGCCTCGGCGTCGAGCGGATCGACCTCTTCCAGCTGCACCGGGTGGACCCGCTCGTCCCGTCGGCGGACCAGTTCGGCGTGCTCGCCGAGCTCAAGGCCGAGGGCAAGATCGGCGAGGTCGGCCTCTCCGAGGTCTCGGTGGACGTCATCGACGCCGCGCGGCGGACGGTCGAGATCGCGACCGTCCAGAACCGCTACAACATCTCCACCCGCGGCAGCGACGAGGTCCTGCGCTACTGCACCACGAACGGCATCGGGTTCATGCCCTGGGCGCCGGTCGGGGCGGGCACGCTGGCCGCCCACGGCGTGGCCACCGAGATCGGCTTCGCGCACGGGGTGAGCTCGTCGGAGGTCGTGCTGGCGTGGTTGCTGCAACGCTCCTCGGTGATGCTGCCCATCCCGGGCACCACGAACCTGTCCCACCTCGAGGACAACTGCCGCGCCGCGACGCTGGACCTGACGCTGGCCGAGGTGGACCGGCTCGACGCCGCGGCCTCCTGACGTCCCCCTAGGCCGCGGTGCGGTCCCGGCCCGCACCGGGTGCGGCCCGCTCCGCGGTGCGGGCGATGTTGCGCACCATGCCGCCGAACACGATCCCGTGGAACGGCGCCACCGCCCACCAGTAGAGGTGCCCGGCCAGGCCGCGGGGCAGGAACACCGCGCGCTGGTGGTAGACGGAGGTGCCGTCGGCGCCGGGGCGCACGCCCATCTCGAGCCACGCCTGACCCGGGACCTTCATCTCGGCGCGCAGCCTCAGCAGGGTGCCGCCCGGCTCGGTCCGCAGCTCCTCGACGCGCCACCAGTCCAGCGCGTCCCCGGTGTGCAGCTCGTCGGGGTCACGGCGGCCGCGGCTGAGCCCGACGCCGCCCACGAGCCGGTCCAGCCAGCCCCGCACGGACCAGGCCAGCGGGAAGGAGTACCAGCCCCGTTCGCCCCCGACCCCGCGGACGACGCGCCACAGCTCGTCGGGGGACGCGGTGCTCGGCTGTTCGCGCTCGTCGAGGTAGACGCTGCCGCCGGCCCAGTCCGGGTCGCTGGGTAGCGGGTCCGCCGGTGCGTCCGAGATCGAGGCCCCGGACCAGCGCGTCTCCACGTCCCCGCCGCGGATCCGCGCCAGGGCCAGCTCGACGGCCCGGTCGTAGGAGATCATCCCCTCCGGCGGGTCCGGGACGAGTGAGCGGATGTCGTCCTCGCGGCAGACGACCTCGTGCACCAGCGAGTCGATCAGCGGTGCCGCGATCCCCTTCGGCACGGGTGTCACGACGTTGACCCAGTGCGCGGACAGCCGGGGCGTCAGGACCGGGACCGGGACGATCCGCCGCCTCGGCAGCGTCGTGACCGCGGCGTAGCGCCGCATCATGTCCAGGTAGGTGAGCACGTCCGGCCCGCCGATGTCGAAGGTCCGGTTCACCTCGGCCGGGAACCCCGCGGCCGCGACCAGGTAGCGCAGCACGTCGCGGACCGCGATCGGCTGGACCCGGTTGCGCACCCAGCGCGGCGTCAGCATCACCGGCAGCCGCTCGGTGAGGTAGCGCAGCATCTCGAAGCTCGCCGAGCCCGAGCCGAGGATCACCGCGGCCTGCAGCACCGCCGTCGGCACGCCGCTGCGGAGCAGGATCTCCCCGACCTCCGTCCGGGACGCCAGGTGCGCCGAGAGCGCCCCCTCGGGGTGCAGGCCGCCGAGGTACACGATGCGCCCGACGCCGGCCTCACGGGCCGCCTGGGCCACGAGCAGGGCGGCCCGGCGGTCCGTCGCGGCGAAGTCCGCGTTCGACAGGGAGTGCACCAGGAAGTACACGACGTCGACGTCGGCGCAGGCGGCCCGCACCGAGTCCGGGTCGAGGAGGTCCCCCCGGACGATCTCGGCCGCCGCGGCCCAGGGGACGTCGCGGAGCTTGGCGGGATCACGGACGAGGCAACGGACCGCCGCTCCGTCCTGCTCGAGCAGTCGGGGCGCGAGCCTGCCGCCGATGTAGCCGGTCGCTCCGGTGACGAGGTATCGCATGCCCCGATCCTCCGCCGTCGGGCGCGGATCGGCAGCTCGACCTCGGCTGCCCGTCTTCTCAGTCGCCCGCCTTCCCGGGGTCCCCGTCCGTCGACGCCTCGGCGGCCTCCGCCTCCTGTTCGCCCTTGCGCGGGCGGCCGGTGATCCGCCCCCAGAGACGCAGCAGCCAGGACGGCCCGTGCGGGACCCGGGCGTTGTGCACGTCGCCCTGGTGCGGGTCCACGGCGTTGACGGTGTCCGGATCGGCCTCCGCGGGCGCGGTCATCGAGCGGATCGCCGCGGACACGACGGCCAGCAGCGGCACCGCCAGCAGCGCACCCGGGATCCCCGCCACCACCACGCCGGCCGCCACGGCCAGCACCACGGCGAGCGGGTGCAGCTTCACGGCGCGCCCGAGCAGGAGCGGCTGCAGCACGTGCCCCTCCAGCTGCTGCACCGCGATCACGACGGCCAGCACGACGAGCGCGGGGATCAACCCGTTCGCGACCAGCGCGATCAGCACGGCGACGGCTCCGGTCACCACGGCACCGACGGTGGGGATGAACGCGCCGAGGAACACCAGCGCGGCGAGCGGGACGACCAGCGGCACCCCCACCGCCCACAGCCCGATCCCGATGCCGATCGCGTCCACGAAGGCGACCAGCACGGTCGCCCGGGTGTAGCCGACGAGCGTCGCGAACGCGCGCCGTCCGGCGACGTCGACGCGGTCCCGGCGGTTCCGCGGCGTGCCCCGGAGCAGGAACCGCCAGATCCGCGGGCCGTCGTAGAGGAAGAAGATCAGCGAGAACAGGGCGAGGGCGAGCCCGGCGCCGAGCTCGCCGACGGTCGTCGCGGTGGTCAGGGCGCCGGAGGTCAGGGCGTCCCGGTTCTCCGTCAGGGACTGGCCGATCTGGGCCGGCAGGTTGTTCAGCTGCTCGGTGGACAGGTTGAACGGGGGCCCGGCCAGGAACTGCTGGATCGCGGTGAAGGTCGTCGTCAGCTGGCTCTGCAGGGCGGGCAGCCCGCTGATGAAGGTGTTGACGACGAACGAGAGCAGCCCCGCGATCAGCGCCAGACCACCGACGACGACGAGCGCGGTGGAGGGTCCGCGCGGCACGCGCCTCGTCGTGAGCCAGTGGACGACCGGGGAGAGCAGGCCCGAGAGCAGGATCGAGATCGCCACCGGGATCACGACGATCCGCAGCTGCACGATCAGGAACAGCAGCAGGGCCACCGCCGCGGCGATGATCAGCAGCCGGGCGCAGACCTCGGACGTCACGCGCAGCGGCGTGGGGATCGGGTTGCTCCGGCGCTCGACGCTGCCGGCCGTACGCGGGCTGAGCGGGACGGCCTGGGCCGGGACGCGGGGAGGCGTGGCGTCGCCGGGGTGCCGGGCGTTCGCCGTGTCGTCGCTCATGGACGGAAGATAGTCCGGCCGGCGGTTCCCGGCCGGGCGTTCGCGGCGCCCGACGGGGTTGCTCCGCTTCGGTGACCCTGCGCGGGATCCATGGCCGGACCGGACTAGCGGCGACGCCCGATCATCACTCAGCGTCGAATGACACCCGTGTAGTTGACCGTCTCTCGACGTCCGACTGCTCCATCGGGGACGAAAGCGATCACGGAACGGAGTAGCCGCAGTACCAGGGCTCGCGGCACGTCCCGCCGACCCCGCGACGGTCCGGGAGGGCACGCCCGGTGCCGCGGCGGCCGATTCTCCCGTGCCGGTGCCCACCCGGTCCCGGAAGAGCCGGTCGCTCGATCGTGAAAGACGGCTCCGACCTGGGGATCGGTGCGGATCGGCGGCGTGTCGGCCGAGGGTCACGGCTGCGTCTCCAGCAGGAGGAGGGTCCGTCACGGACCCCGTTCTCCGCCCGTCCGGACGGGCCGACCCACGTTCGGGTGAGGGCGCACGACGTCGCTGGTCACGGGCCTGGCGGGGACTCGCGATCCGCCCCCAGACGATCACGGAGTGTCGTCGATCGTCGCCGTGAGTGCTCTCCGCTACCCGCTCGGGGGTGCGGGGACCCGAAAACCACTCGAACGGCTGGACGTCGTCGAAATCCCGGTAACGGCCGCACCCTGCCCGTTTCCCCGAGCAGGTGACCCCGTTGTGGGTGGTGAGTGCGCCGAACGGCCCACGGTCGACAGGGCCGATGGAACCACCGGTCTCGGCGCGCACGAAGAGATGACGACGGAGGTGCGACGCGTGTCCGGAACGGAACGAGGTCCAGGCGGTTCGGTCGAGCGACGGTCGGCGGTACGTGTCCGCGGCGTCGAGGACACCGGCCCCTTCCCGGGGCGGCACGCCAGCCGCACCGAGATCGCGGCGGAGACGCCCATCTTCCACGCGCTGACCGCGAGCGGCTGGCGGAGCCGCCAGCACGAGCAGCCCTTGGCCCCGCGCCGGTCCCGGGAGTCCCTGGCGGCGTTCCGTCAGGACCCGCTGACGGCGCCGGTCCCGGTTCAGGCCTACTCGATCCTCGCGCCGCCCACCGACGCACTGCCCGCCGTCGCAGTGCCCACCGTCGCGCCGCCCACCGACGCGCCGCCCGCCGTCGCGCCCCGGGCGGCCGTGCACGAGCCGCGGCGCCCGTCGGTGTCCGGCCCGGCCATCGCGGCGCTGGCGACGGGGAGCCACGCGCTGCGCGAGGACGCGCAGGACGGTGGACGCCACCACCGCCTGTCCGTCGCCGCCGGGTCCGGGTACTCGCGGCACTGGTGACAGGCCCGCGGCCGCTTCGGGCCGCGGGTGACGGTGCCCCGCTGGGGAGCGGGAGCCGTCGCACGGGAGGGCCGGGGGACCGATGTCCGCCGGCCCTCCGTCATCTCCCGCGAGTCGCGATCCGAGCCCCCGCGAGTCGCGATCAGGGGCCGGGCGAGTCGCGATCAGGGGCCGGGCGAGTCGGGATCTGGGGCTGGGCGAGTCGCGATCAGGGGCCGAGGAGGGCGTCCAGGTGGTCGTTGCCGAAGCGGCGACCCGGGTCCAGTTCGTCGCGGACGTCCAGGAAGTCCGGCAGCCGCGGGTAGGCGCGGTACACCTCGGCCGCTGACCAGTCGTGCCGGCCGGCCCAGTGCGGCCGGCCGTCGACGTCCTCCAGCACCGCGGCGACCAGCCCGAACAACCGGTCGTGATCGGTTCCGCGGGGGCTGCGGACCGTGATCCAGGCCGTCGCGCGGCCGTGGGCGGGATGGAGCCAGCCGCTCTCCGCCGGACCCACCCGGACCTCGACGGGCCGGCGGAGCTTGAGCCCCCGCGCGGTCGCGGCGGAGCCGAGCTCGCGCAGCGCGGCCCGCAGCGACTCGCGCGGAACCGCCCACTCCGTGAACTCCCCGCGCGCCGGCCGTGGATCGGGCAGGACGAGATGGGGATCGCCGATCGCCAGGCCGTCCTCCCATCGGCTCGACGGCCTCCACGCCGGTCGTGACCCGGTCCACGGCGCGGGCGCGAGCCAGGACACCACCCGGCCCAGCGCCTCGGCGGACCCGCTCGCGGCCGCGAGGACGGGGTTCGCCGGGGCCGCCTGCCCGTTCGCAGCGGCCCGGTCGTCCGCCGACACGGGGTCCGCCCTGCGCACGACCACCTCGCCCGACGGGACGTGGACCTCGAGCGCGGTCCAGGCGTGGGCGTCGAAGGTGCCGTCGGCCAGCACGGCGTCGAGCGGCCGGAGTTCCTCCCGCACGGCGAGCTCGACGAGCGGCACGGTCCGCAGCTCCACCTCCGTGAGGATGCCGAGCGCGCCCAGACCGGTGCGGACGGCGTCGAGTTCGAGGCTGTCCGCGTCGAGGCGCCGGAGCTCACCGCTCCCGTCGACCAGCCGGACGCCGGCGACCTGCGCGGACAGCGACGCCGACGCCGCCGATCCGCCGTGGGTCCCGGTGGCGACGGCCCCCGCGACGGTCGCGCCGAGGACGTCCGGGATCACGGCCAGCGAGCGCCCCTTCCCCGCGAGGTGGCCGAGCAGGGTGGTGAGGGAGGTCCCGGCGCGGACGCGGACGCGGTCACCGTCGAGGGACACGATGCCGGTGAGGGCGGAACAGTCCAGGTGCACGTCGTCGGTGACGGCGAGGGCGCTGCCGGACAGGCCGGCTCCGACGGGGCGGACCCGTGTCCCGCGCTCGGCCGCACGCCGGACCGCGGCCACGACACCCGCCTCGTCCAGCGGACGATCCGTACGCCGGGGGCTGCACTGCTGCCCGCCCGACCAGTTGACCCACATCCGGCCCAGCTTAGTGCGACGTGCTCGCCGCGACCGTCGAACCCGTGATCACCGCGTCCGCCCCCTGGGGTGCGGGAACCCCCGCATCGGGACAGGACACGGTGATCTCCCGGCGGGAGTACGGCGTCAGCGGCTGCGCAGGCGGGTGGAGACGGCGCGGAGGGCCTCGCGGGCCTCCGCGCGGTCCACCCGGGTGGGCTCGGAGTCCGCCAGGACCTGCTCGCCCGCCACCCAGACGTCGCGCACCAGCCGCGCGCCGCCGGCCCAGACGAGGTTGGAGACGAGCTGGGCGTCGTCGTCCGGGGCGACGAAGGCGGAGTCGGCCAGGTCGATGTGCACCAGGTCCGCCCAGCGCCCGGCCTCCAGGGCGCCGAGGTCGTCCCGGCCGACCGCCTCCGCACCGTCCCGGGTGGCCATCAGCAGCAGGTCCGCGGCGGTGAGGGCCGCCGCGTCGGCCGCGCCGATCCGGGCGAGCATCCCGGCGAGCCGGGCCTGCTGCCAGACGTCCTGGTCGTCCCCGGAGGCAGGCCCGTCCGTGCCGAGCCCGACCCGGATGCCGGCCCGGCGCAGGTCCAGGACCCGCGCGACGCCGGCCGCGAGCTTCGCGTTCGAGCCCGGGCAGTGCGCGACGGCGACCCCGGCGTCCGCGTACACGGCGATGTCGGCGTCCGAGAGTTGCACGGAGTGGGCGGCGAGCACCCGGCCGCCCAGGGCGCCGACCGCCCGGAGCTCGGCGGGCACGGACCCGAACTCCGCCCGCTGCGCGAGGTCCTCCTGCCGGGACTCCGCGACGTGGATGTGCATCAACGCGCCGCGTTCGCGGGCGGCCTCGGCGACGGTCGTCAGCGCCGCGGGGGACAGCGTGTAGGCGGAGTGCGGCCCGTACCCGAGCTCGACCCGTTCGCCGGGTCCGAGGCGCAGCCCGCCGGCGTCGATCCGGGCGGAGACGTCGTCCCGCATCTCCTCCCAGCTGCCGAGCCGGTCCCAGCCGGGGGCGGCGATGATCCCCGGGGTCAGGAGCACCCGGGAGCCGACGGCGAGCACGGAGTCGATCACGGCGTCGGTGAAGAAGTACATCTCGACCGACGTCGTGCAGCCGGTGCGCAGGTGCTCGATGCAGCCGGCGGTCATCCCGGCGCGGACGTCGTCCGCCCCGAGCATCCCCTCGGCCGGCCACATGACCTCCTGCAGCCAGGACATCAGCGGCAGGTCCCCGCCCATCCCGCGCAGCAGGGACATCGGCGTGTGGCAGTGCGTGTTGACGAGCCCGGGCATGAGCAGCCCGGGCAGCTCCCGCACCGGTCCCACGGAGACGGGTGCCTCGGCCCGGGTCCCCACCCACGCGATCCGGCCCGCATCGTCGACGTCCACGACGGCGTCCCGGACTATCGGGAACCCCTTCCCGCAGGTCAGGGCCACCGGGGCGGCGAGCCGGAAACTCACCGGCGAGGTTCCAGCAGGGACCGCAGCGAGCGGAAGGGCGGCAGCCAGGCGCCGTCGTCCGGCAGGGACTCCAGCGTCATCCGCGGCAGCGGCTCGCGGAAGACGCCGTCGATGTCCTCGAGGTCGAGGAACGAGATCGTCTCCGAGCCGAGGGCGAAGTTCGCGTACTCCCGGAACCCGATCACGGTGACGTCGACGTGCTCGGTGATCAGCTTCTCGAGCGGGTCGAGGAAGGCGCGCCCGTCCCCCGACGCGACGACGACGTGACGCAGCTGCCCCTCGCCCCGGCGCAGGTCGATGTGCCGGAGCATGTCGTCGTCGATGTCGCTGTCGTCGGTGATCTTCGGCTTGGCGAAGACGGCGAAGCCGACGTTGCGCAGTGCCTCGACCCACGGCCGGACGATCTCGGTGTTCCCCGGCGTGACGTTCGTGAAGACGCAGGCCTCGGCGACGGCCTCGGGTCCGGCGAGGTCCAGCAGCCACCGGCCCACGGCGTCGAACCGCGGCCGGAACGCGGACGTGGGGCGTGCCCCGAGCAGCGAGCCGAGGCTCATGTCCATGTTGGGGGCGTCCCACACGAGCAGCACGCGCGGCTGGGGTCCGGGAGTGGTCACGAGTTCCGGTCCTCCGGCGCACTGCGGGTGGTCATCCCGAGACCCTATACGGCCCGGGTCCCCCGCCGGGACCACGTTCGGCGAGCAGCTCCGCGGCACGTCAGGATGACCGTCGTGGGAACGGAACGGACCGAGACACCGGAGCAGGTCGCCGAGCGGGTGGGCGCCGCCATGGCCTTCCACGACGCCGCCGCGCGGGGGGCCGGGATCCGGCTCGTGGAGATCGCCCCGGGGCGGGCCCGGTCGGCCATGACCGTGGAGACCCGGCACGTCAACGGGCACGGGATCGGCCACGGCGGGTACGTCTTCATGCTCGCGGACTGCGCGTTCGCCTATGCCTGCAACAGCCACGGCGTCTCGACCGTCGCGCAGGGCGGGGACATCACGTTCCTGCGTCCCGCCAAGCTCGGCGACGAGCTGGAGGCCGAGGCCGTCGAGCGGGCGCTCGGCCGCAACGGGATCTACGACGTGACCGTCCGGACCGGATCGGGCGAGGTGGTGGCGGAGTTCCGCGGCCGCTCACGCCAGGTCCCCGGGCTGGCCGGCCCGACGCTCCCGGCCTGACGGAGATCCCGCGACTCGGTGACGGAAATACCGCGACTCGCGGGTCAGGGGGATCCGCGGGTGTAGAGGAGGTCGTGCACCGGGCGGCCCTCGGCCTCGGCCCGCTGCTCGAACTTCGTGAGCGGCCGGAACGCCGGGCGCGGGTACCAGCCGTCCTCGCCGGTCCCGGGGGCGCGGCGCAGCAGCGGCTCCGCGTCGCACACGTCGCGCATCTGCAGGGCGTACTCCTCCCAGTCCGTGGCGAGGTGCAGGGTGGCGCCGTCGGCCAGCCGGGAGGCGACGAGCGCGGCGAACTCCGGCTGCACCAGCCGGCGCTTGTGGTGGCGGCGCTTGGGCCACGGGTCCGGGAAGTAGACGCGGACGCCGGCCAGCGACGCCGGCGTGATCGCGTGCTCGAGCAGCTCCACGGCGTCCCCGCGCAGCATCCGCAGGTTCTCCGAGCCGTTCTCCCGCATCAGCAGGAGCAGCCGGGCCAGCCCGGGCTCGTAGACCTCGACGGCGAGCAGGTTCACCCCGGGCTCGGCCGCGGCCATCGCCGCGGTGGTCTCCCCGGAACCGGAGCCGATCTCCAGGATCAGCGGCGCCGGGCGGCCGAACGCGGCCGCCGCGTCGAAGGCCTGGGCCCGGACCGCGTCCGTGACGTCACCGCCGTAGACCGTCCACCACTCGTCCCAGGCGCGCTGCTGGCCCTCGGTGAGCCGGTTGCGGTGCTGGACGAAGCTCGGGATCCGGGACGACGGCTGCCGGGTCCCGTGCTCAGGCACCGGCGCCGGCGGCGGGCAGCCGCACGTGGGCGGTGGCGCCGGGGAGCTTGCCGCGCAGGTATCCCGCGGCGGTCCAGCCCAGGCAGTAGACGATCGCGGCCGCGCCCTGGGGCCTGCGGCGCAGGAGCTCGCGCAGCACACCCCTCGGCAGCACCTTCACCACGTAGCCGCGCTCGGTGGACAGCGCGTCGTCGCTGCCGACGAGTCCGGCGACCGCGGCCTTGGACAACCCCTCCGCCCAGCTCCGCCGGCGCAGGTACTCCCAGTGCACGCGGTCCTCGCTGACCCGGTGGTCCACGGCCGCCCGCGGCTCGAACAGGATCCGGGCCGGCCGCCCGTCCTTGCCGTAGGCCTGGGTGGCGCGGATGCAGAGCTCGGTCTCCTCGCAGCCCAGCGGGTTCTTGCCGATCCGGCCGATGTCCTCGGCGAACCCGCCGACCCGCTTGAACACCTCGCTGCGCAGGGACATGTTGCAGCCCATGAGGTTGCGCATCTCGGCCTGGGTCGTGGGCTGGCCGGTGTAGGTGCAGCCGACCACCCAGTCCAGCTCGCCGGTGGCGT
>JAOZVV010000164.1 GCA_025869365.1 Pseudonocardia sp. | reverse complement strand
CGGGACTGCACCTCGCCGGTGCGGGTCCGGGTGAAGAAGCCGATCGACTGGCGCTGCAGGTGCGCGAAGACGTCCGTGCGCAGCCGGTGCATGACCTGCTGGCCGATCTTCGTGCTGATCCAGGTCTGGATCACGCCGAAGGCGGCGGTGACCACGGCGACGGCGATCATGCCGGCGACCAGCCAGAGCAACAGGGTCAGGTTCTGCTCCGGCAGCGCGGTGTCGATCACCGAGCGCAGCAGGAACGGGGACGCCGTCGCGACCAGGGACGACGCGACGATGATCGCGACGACCGCGAGCAGCGGCCAGCGGTAGGGGGTGAAGAGCCGGCCGATGCGGCGGAGCGAGACCTCGCGGGCCTGTTTCTTCTCGGCGGCGGTGACGGTGGGGCGGCCGCCACGGCGGGGCCCGTGCTCCCTCTGGGTGTCCAAGTGCGTCTCCTCGTCACGGTAATGCTGAGGTTACCTCAACATGAGGGAACAACACGAGAGGTTGCTAGGGTATTCCGGTGACGTCCGACGACGAGACGCTGTCCGATGTCTTCTGGGCCGTCGCCCGGCGGCTGCGCCAGCAGAGCAAGGAGGCGCTCGCCCCCTGGGACATCGCGCCGTCGCACTTCAGGGCGATCGCGGTACTGGCCCGGCACGGGACGATGCGCCAGGGCGAGCTCGCGGATCACCTCCGGATCGCCGCGCGCTCCACCACCGAGGTCGTCGACGGCCTCGAGGAGCGCGGGCTCGTCGAGCGCACCCCGGACCCGAAGGACCGCCGGGCCATCCTCGTCGGGCTGACGGGGAAGGGCGCCGGGCTCTTCGCCGCGGTCCGCGCCGCCAGGCAGGCGGGGTCCGAGGAGTACTTCGGGGCGCTGAGCGAGCAGGACCGTGCGGACCTGACCCGGATCCTGGGACGCCTGCGCCAGACGTGAGCGCTCAGGCCACGGCGAGGTCCGCGACCGACCGGTGGACGTGCGCCGCGGGCGTCACCGCGTACTCCAGCGTGCCGCGGCCCATCCCGAGCAGGCGCCTCCGCCCGCCGCGGGCGAACCGGGCGACGAGCGCGAGCGACGCCGCGTTCCCGGACCGGACGTCGAGGTGCGCGGTCCGCCGTCCGGTGGCCTCCAGTGCCGCAGCGAGCAGGACGATCCCGATGCCGCGCCGGCGCGCGCCGTCCGAGACCAGGACCGACACGTCCGCGCACCCGTCACCGGTGATCACCGCGGTCCCGATCCCCACCGGGACCCCGTCGACGAGGCCCGCGACGGTGACCCCGGCCGGGCGGTCGACCAGCAGGTACGGCAGGTAGCGCGCCAGTACCTCGTCCGGGGGGATCGCTCCGGGCACGAAGAACCGGTCCGCCAGCGACGACGCGGAGCAGGACCGCACGACCGCCGCGACCACGGCCTCACCCGTCACGCCTCGCTCGAGCCTCCTGAGTTTCATATCGCAACTCTGCCAGGGACGACCCGGTGATCGCCAGGCCTGCTGCGGGTCGGTCCCCGACGACGACGTCCGGGACGCCTGCCGGTGGGGCCGTCGGCCGCCCGGGCCCCGCGGCCCCTGGGTGATCACTCCGGGGAGTGCACGACGATCCGCCGGTCCGCGACGTCGTCCTCGCGCCGCGGGACGTCGACGACGCCGCGCAGCCGCCAGGTGAGCACGGCGTTCTCGGAGTCCACGGACGGCGGCGCGTCCGGCGGCACGGCGAGGGTGAAGGGGAGGTCCCGCGAGTCCCGCCGGCCCAGGGTCAGCGCGCCCGACACCTCGGCGCTGTCCACGGTCTCGAACTCCAGGGTGTCCCCGCCGAGGCGCTCGCTCTCCACCCGCACCAGGTCCACCCGGATCGCCCGGGCGGTGATCTCCTCGAGCGCCGTGACGCGGACCCGGCCGGAGATGGCCGCGCCCGCGGGGACGGACGTCGCGGGCAGGTCCTCGAAGGAGATCGCGCAACGGGTGCTCCCCCGCGGCGTCTCGGGCTCGTCCGGCATCGGGCCCGCGACGGCCAGGACGGTGACCTCGGCGCGCGCGTCCACCTTCGCCCGGCCGCGACCCGGCACCAGCACCTGGACCTCCCAGGACGACGAGACCTGCTTCCCCCGGCTCGTCGGCGGCCCCCAGCGCTCGGACTCGTCGATCAGCCAGGTGTAGTCGTCCGGGTCGTCCGAGACCGGCGCGTCGTCCGCGTCGTCCGCGTCGTCCTCGGACCCGTCGCGCCCGGGATTCGTGGTGGACGACGGGACCACGAGGTCGACGGTCCGCTCGACCGGGACGCCGGCCCGCAGCGCGACACCGTCGAAGGCGTAGTGCCCGTCGACGGCCCACTCGTCGGTCCGGGCGTCGCCGCCGGATCCGTACCGGTCCACGTGGAGCAGCGCCACCGAGATCTCCGGCTCGACGAGATCCCTGCGCAGCGTGAGCCGCACGGTGGCCCGGACCGTGTCCCCGGGACGCACCACGTCCCGGTCCACCCGGATCTCGACCTCCGCCGCCGGCTTGCCGAAACCCCACCCGAATCCTGCCACGAGTGTCCCTTTCGTCGGTTTTTCCGACGATCCTGCCGGTACCGCTCAGGCGACCTGCAGGGACCTCTTCGACAGCCCCATCCAGAACCCGTCGATGGTGAAGTCCCGCGCGGCCTCCGGGTCCGCCGAGGCACCCAGGGTCACGAACAGCGGAATGAAGTGCTCCACCGTCGGGTGAGCGTAGGGCATGCCCGGCGCCCGCGTGCGGAAGTCCGCCAGCTCCTCGACATCCCCGCGGGCCAGCGCCTCGGCGGCCCAGGCGTCGAAGTCCGTGGACCAGCCGGGCGTCGTGCGGCCGAGGTAGTCGTCCCGGGTCAGGAACGGCAGGCCGTGCGTGGTGAAGCCCGACCCGATGACCAGCACCCCCTCCTCCCGCAAGGCGCGCAGCCGCCCGCCCAGGGCCAGCAGCCGGGCGGGGTCCGAGGTCGGGAGGCTCAGCTGCAGGACCGGGATGTCCCCGTCCGGGTACATGATCTTCAGGGGCACCCACGCGCCGTGGTCCAGCCCGCGGGTGCGGCTGGAGTGGACCTCCTCGGCGTCGCCGAGGGCGCCGAGCACGCGGGTCGCGAGCGTGCTCGCGTCCGGGGTGTCGTAGCGCATCCGGTAGTACATCGGGTCGAAGCCGCCGAAGTCGTAGACGGGGGTGACGTGCGCGTCGCTGCTGGACAGGGTGAGCGGGGCCGCCTCCCAGTGCGCGGAGACGATCAGCACCGCCTTCGGCTTCGGCATCGACCGCGCCCACGCGAACAGCTGGGCCATCCAGACCGGGTCCTCGAAGAGCGGCGGCGCGCCGTGGCTCAGGTAGAGCGCGGGCAGCGCGCCGTCCTCGGGTGTCCAGACGGCGTGCTCGCCCGCCTTCGCGACTGACGCGAGGTGCAGGTCGAACGGGTGGGCGGACATGTCATGCTCCTTGACTGTTGAACTTTCAACCAAGGTACGACCGCGCCGGCGGCGTGTCAATGTGACCGATGAGTCCCGGGGCCGGGGACGGTCGACCTCTCACGTACGCGATTCCGCAGGACGCGAGCCCTGCAGGACCCGAGGAGTGCCCGTGCAGTACACCCCCGTTCTCGTCTGTCTGCCGATCGCGGACCGGTCCCGTTCGCACGCGTTCTACCGGGACGGCCTCGGACTCGACGCCGTCGGCGTCCCCGCGGACGACGGCGTGCCCGAGCCGCTGCAGTTCGCCGTCAACCCGGGCCTGAACCTGATGTTGATCCCGACCGGCGGCTTCGGCTGGGTGATCGGGGACCGGGAGGTCGCGAAGCCGGGCCAGAGCGAGGCGATCCTCACCCTCGGCGTCGGGAACCCCGCGGAGGTCGACGGGCTGGTCGCCCGCGCCGCCGCGGCGGGGGCCACCGTCGTGACGGTGCCGGGCCAGCAGCCGTGGGGCTACGAGGGGACCGTCGCGGACCCGGACGGGCACCTCTGGCAGGTCCACGCGGGCTGAGCCCGGCGCCCCGCGCGCCCCGACGACGCGCGCCGTCCGGCGTCACGCGGGCCGTCGATCGCGCGTGTCGCGCGAGAAGGCGCGCGTGAGCGGCGGGCGCGGCGGATCAGCGGCGCGAGCCCCACCAGGCGAGCGTCCCGACCAGCCCATCCTCGGCGAGCGCTCCCGGCAGGTCCGCGCCGAACCGCTCGGCCGCGATCCCGCGGACCTTCGTGCCGGCGAACGCCGCGGCGACGGACAGGGCGGCCGCGAGCGCCGCGGCACCGCCCACCACCTGCGGATCCTTGGTCCCGCCCCGCCGGGTGGCGATCGCCGCCGCGGCCGCGCCGAACGCCACGCGCGGGGCGAGCCCTGCGGGAGCCGTGCGCGGCGGCGCCCCGGGGAGCTTGTCCGCGACGGCCTCGCCACCCGCGGACAGCACGGCCGAGACCTTCGAGACGGGTCCGGCCAGGTAGCGCGCGGGCCACGGGTCGCGCGCCCGCGAGGTGAGGGTGACAGCGGTGAGGCCGGCGGTGCTGCGGCCACCGGACGCGGCTCCGAGGGCGGCGGCGCGCGCGAGGACGTTCAGGAGGGACATGCCGTCATCGTCCCCCGACGACGGCACCGGGCAACCCCTACGGGAGCACCGGGAAGCTGCGCCAGGCCCCGCCGTCCCGCACGAACCGCGTCTTGGCCGGCGGCGTCGTCTCGGTCCCGGCCCGCCAGAAGTCCATCCGGGCCGGGGTGACGGCGATCGTCGTCCAGCTCCGCGGCATCGCGGCGTCGAGGTCTGCCGCCGCGGCCGCGTCGAACTCCCGCTCGACGGCGCCGGGCTCCACCGCGAAGTCCGGCCCGGCCAGCGTCGGGGTCAGCACGTCGTAGGCCCACGCGATGAGCCGGAGCTGACGCGGGCGGGTGGGGTACGCGGCACGCGCGACCTCGGGGTCGAGCTCCTCGGCGACACCCTGGAGGGTCACCTGACGGCCGAGCGCGGGCCAGTGGAACACGGCCGAGACCCGGGGGTTCTCCGCCACGTCGCGGGTCTTCGTCGTCGGGCGGGACGAGTGGAAGCGCAGCCCGACGTCGTCGATCGCGGTGACCAGGACCGTCCGCGCGTGCGGGACGCCGTCCGCGTCCGCCGTCGCGAAGGTCAAGGTGCTCGGCGCGGGCAGGCCGGCCGCCTCCGCCTCCGCGACCCAGCGCCGCACCACGTCCAGCGGGTTCCGCTCCAGGTCCTCGCGCACCCCCCGGATCCTGCCCCGCCCGGAGCCGGTCCGGCGGGGCGACCGCACGACTTCACCTCGACGAAACACGCGCGGCCTAGCGTCTCGCCGTGCCGTCTGTCGCCGAACGCACCGCCCTCGCCGCCGCCGAGATCACCCGGCTCGGCGCGGGAGCGGTCTCCACCGAGCCCGCGCTCGTCGCCAAGGTCTCCTCGGACTGGTCCCGGATGTCCCCCGTGCTGCAGGAGAAGGTGCCGCCGGGGCGCTACCTCGCGGACGTCGTCGTGCGCCCGACCGAGCCGGGGCAGGTCCCGGTGATCCTCAAGGCCGCCTTCGACCACGACGTCCCGGTGACCCCGCGCGGCGCCGGGACCGGCAACTACGGCCAGGCCACGCCCTTCGACGGCGGAATCCTGCTGGACCTGCGGGACCTGCGCTCGATCACGGTCAACGCGGGCGGCACGATCACCGCCGGCGCGGGCGCCCCGCTCACCGAGATCGACAAGGTCGCACGCGCCGCGGGCCGCGACATCTGGATCTTCCCGTCGACGAAGGGCTCCACCGTCGGCGGGTTCGTGGGCGGCGGCAGCGCGGGGACCGGCACGATCGAGCACGGCACGACATCGGACGGGTTCGTCGTCTCGGTGACGGTCGCGCCGATGGACGGCAGCGGCCGGCTGATCACCCACCGCGGGGCGGACGCGACGCCCTACATCCACACCTACGGCGTCACCGGGATCCTGGTCGACGTCGAGATCCGCACGGATCCCGCGCGGGAGTGGAGCGCGCTCTACGCGGACTTCGCCACCTATGCCGAGCTCGTCGCGGTCCACCGCACCCTGCTGGACCTGCCGGTCCTCCCCCGGCTCGCGTCCGCCGACGAGCCCGCGCTGGTGCCGACGCTGCCCGCACCGATGGAGCTCGATCCCACCCGCTTCAGCCTGCGCGTGATCGCCGAGTCCTCGACGTCCGAGGAGATCCTGTCCCGGGTCCGCGCCGAAAACGGCCGGGTGGTCGCGGACCTGCCGGACTACGCCGAGACGGACACGCTCTCCGGGATGTCCTACAACCATCCCGTCTACTTCCTGCAGCAGGCACACCCCGAGCGCAGCTGGTTCCACATGGAGACCGGCGGGACCGTCTACTGGGACGACCCGGATGCCGTCCGCGCGATCTACGACGGCCAGGTGGACCTGCACCTCGAGCTGATGGGCAGCGCCCCGCTGGCGATGGTGGTGGCGCAGTACGAGAGCGAGGAGAAGGTGCTCGCCGGGATGCCGCGCTTCGACGCCGTCGGGGCCGGGGTGCACTCGCCGCACCAGTGGTACGTGGACCGCAACGTCGGGCTCGCGATCGCGACCGCGAAGGTCACGGACCCGAAGGGCCTGCTCAACCCGGGCAAGCTCGTCGCCTCGCCGCCGGTGGACACGCGGCTGACGATCGGGGTGCTGCGGCCCTAGGGTCGGGTCCGTGCCCGACATCGATCTCGCCGGTCCCGGCGCCGCCCGGAAGCTGACCGGCTACCTCGCCCGGCCCACCGGCGAGGGGCCCTGGCCCGGCGTCGTCCTCGTGCACGAGGCGTTCGGCCTCGATCCCGTCCAGCGCGGGCTCGCGGACACGATGGCCGGGCTGGGCTACCTGACGCTGGCCGTGGACCTGTTCAGCAACGGCGGAGCCCGGCGTTGCCTGGTCGCGACGTTCCGGTCCCTGTTCACGGGGCGGGGCCCGGCGGTCGACGACATCGCCACCGGCCGCGAGTACCTGCGCGCCTCGGCCGGGTGCACCGGGAAGGTCGGGATCATCGGGTTCTGCATGGGCGGCGGGTTCGCGCTGCTCACGGCCCCGGACTTCGACGCGTCCGCGCCGAACTACGGTTTCCTGCCCCGCGACGGGTCGGTGCTGCGGCAGGCGTGCCCGATCGTCGCCAGCTACGGCGGTAAGGACGTCACGCTGCGGGGCGTCGCCGCGAAGCTCGAGGCCACGCTGACCGAGGCGGGTGTCCCGCACGACGTGAAGGAGTACCCGGGCGCGGGGCACTCCTTCCTGAACGGGGGCGAGAACGGTCCCGCGCTCCTGCGGCCGCTGCTACGGGTCGCGGGCATGGGCCCGGAACCGGTCGCCGCGGCCGACGCCTGGGCCCGGATCGACGCGTTCTTCGGCGAGCATCTCCGCGCGTGACCCCGCGGCCGACGCCCCACGCGGTCCCCGGTCCCGAGACCCGGGGGATCGCGTGTATCCGCCGGGCCGGTCGGGCGCTCTGCCGGTCGTACGGTCCGGCCGGACCGCGCCCGTCGAGCCCGGGAGCCAGGAGATGGCCCGTCCCACCGCCAAGGGGCCACTGATCACGATCGCCGCGGTCGTGGTCGTCGGGCTCGTGGTGCTGCTCGTGAACATGGGGACGCGGGACCCGTCCGGGTTACCGGCGGCCGCGGTCACCACGGGCCCGACCGCCGCGGACCGGACCGACGCGGCCCCGACCACCGCCCCGGGCACCGGCGAGGCCGCCACCGAGGACGCCGGGCCGACGACCGTCGAGCCCGTGACCGGCGGGATCTACGCCGGGCGGACCGCGGGCCGCGAGATGACGATCGCGATCGCCGTCGACGGCGAGCGTGCGGTGGGCTACGCCTGTGACGGCAAGCGCGTCGAGGCGTGGCTGGACGGCACGCTGAGCGGGGACCGGCTCAGCATGACCGCGAAGGACGGCACCACGGTGGAGGGCACCGTCACGACCGGGCAGGTGGACGGCACGCTCACCACCGGGGACCGCGACCTGGCGTTCACCGCCGAGAGCGCCGCGCCCCCGTCCGGGCTGTACGAGGGGCGCGCGGACGTCCGCGGGGTGAGCGCACGCATCGGCTGGATCGTGCTGCCGGACGGCAGCCAGGTGGGGGCGGGGAAGGTCGGGGACACCCCCGTCGACGCCCCGGAACTCGTCCTCGACGGCACCACCAGCCTCGACGGGGTGCCCGTGACGGTCACCCCGGTCACCGGGGAGGCCCGATGAGCACCGGGCCCGGCGGTGTCGATCCGCCTACCGATCCCACGGGCTTCGCACCCGTCCCCGCGTCCCCGTCGCGCACCGGGACCACGGTGGTCCTCGTGCCGCTGCTGGTGGGGGGCCTGGTGGCCGTCGCCCTGGGGGTCTACGGCCGGGTGCACGAGCCGACGTTCTTCGCCGTCAACATCGCCGGGTTCTCCAGTGGGGTCGCGGCGAAGGCCTGGCTCGCCAGCGTCGGGTTCGTGCTTGCCCTGGTGCAGCTGTGGTCCGCCGCGGTGCTCTACGGGCGGATCGGGCCGAGGCCCGCCCCGCGCTGGACCGGCGGCCTGCACCGCTGGTCCGGCCGGGTCGCGGTGCTGGCCACGGTGCCGGTCGTCGTTCACTGCCTCTACGCGCTCGGCTTCCAGGACGGCACGCCCCGGCTGCTGGTGCACTCGCTGCTCGGCTGCGTCTTCTACGGCGCCTTCGTCGCGAAGATGCTGCTGCTCACCCGGCGCGGGGCACCGGGCTGGGCCCTGCCGGTCCTCGGCGGGATCGTGTTCGCAGCACTGGCGGGGGTGTGGCTGACCTCGTCGCTGTGGTTCTTCACCACCACGGGCGTGACGTTCTGACGGGGTCCGGGACCCCCCGCGGTCCCGGACCCCTCGGCCGCAACGGTCCTCAGGGGATGACGAGTGGCGGGACCCGGCGGTCCGCGGTCATCAGCTCCCAGCCGGTGTGCCGCGGCGGGACGCCGTCGACGATCCAGCGGCCCAGCAGCAGGCCGACCTTGGCGCCCATCTCGGTGCGGAGCTTCGCGAACGAGTCCGCGGGGTCCGAGCCGACCTGGCCCAGCAGCAGCCACCAGGCCCACGCCGCCGCCCCCGCGTTGGCCACGAAGTCCGGGATCACCGGGATGCCGCGGCCGGTCAGCATGGCCTCGGCCTCGGGGGTCGTCGCCGCGTTGGCGGCCTCGACGACGACCTTGGCCGCCACGTCGTAGCTGTTGTCCGGGGTGATCGCGTAGGAGATCGCCGCCGGGACCAGGATGTCCGCCTCGACGCCGATCACGGCGCCGCGCGGCAGCCGCTGCACGTGCGCGGGCACCTGCGTGCGGTCGATCTCGCCGTACCGGTCCCGCAGGTCCAGCAGCGCCGGGACGTCCAGGCCCGCGGGGTCGTACAGCGTGCCGGCCGCGTCCGCGACGGCGACGACCCTCATCCCGGCCTCGTGCAGGTACCAGGCGGCGCCGCCGCCCATGGTGCCGATGCCCTGGATCGCGACGGAGGTCTCCGGCACGGCCCAGCGCCAGGCCGCCGCGGCACCGAGGCAGGCCTGCGCCACCCCGTAGCCGCCGATGACGTCCCCGAGCAGGCCGCCCCCGACCTCCGCGTCCAGGCCCGCGCGGACCCGCGCGAGGGTGGCCTCGGGGTCCACCGCCTTGCTGATGGCCGCGTGGTAGGACTGGCCGAGCCCGAGCTCGGCGAACACCTCGTCGATCAGGTGCTGCGGGACGCCCAGGTCCTCGGCGGTGACCCAGTGCCCGTCGATCCACGGGTGCATGGCCTCGCAGAAGCGACGCAGCACGCCGGGGGCGCCGGGGTCCTTCGGGTCGAAGTCGATGCCGCCCTTGGCCCCGCCGATGGGCAGGTCGAAGGTGGCGGTCTTGGCGGCCATGCCGAACGCGAGGTCCTCGACCTCGGTCATCGTGCAGCCGGCGCGCATCCGGGTGCCGCCGGTCGCCATGCCGGACACCAGGCTGTGCACGACCAGGTGGCCGGTGGCGCCCGTGACCGGGTCCGTCCACGTCATCCGCAGGTAGGGCCGGCGGCTCCGCGGGCTCTCGACCGGCGCCGGGACCTCGGCCGCCGGGACCGCCGGGACCTGGGCCGCCGGGGTCGGGGCGGGAACCGCCACGACCCGGAGGCTCATCTCCTCGCCCGCGGGTCCCATCGGCTCCTGCATCGTGGTCACGTCGACCTGCCTCCTCGGCTGCTGATCTGTGGCGGTTGGCCCGGTTCTGCGCCCGCTCCTGCGCCGGCTCTGGTGGGGCCCGATCTCCTGGGGCCCGATCTCCTGCGGACACGGCACAGCCCGCCGTCCCACGGGGCGCGGTCGGCGTCGGGTGTGCTGCTGGGCGGGTGCGGCCCGGCGGGGTGGCCTCCCCGCCGGTGACCCCAGCCTGCGCCCGGCGCAGCTGTGCGTCCAGTTACCAAATGTGCACAGGAACGTTCACCCTTCCTGCACGGTCGGGTCCGCGTGCCTACTGTGGTCCCCCATGGAGCTCTCGCTGCAACGGCTGCGCATGCTCCGGGAGCTGCACCGGCGCGGCACCGTCACCGCCGCCGCCGCGTCCCTGCACTACACGGCGTCCGCCGTCTCCCAGCAGCTCGCCCAGCTCGAACGAGACGTCGGCACCACGCTGTTCGAGCGCCTGGGCCGCCGGGTGCAGCTCACCGAGCTCGGCATGCTCCTCGCGGACCACGCCGAGGAGATCCTCGGCGCCGTGGAGCGCGCCACGATGGCCCTGGAGGAGGCGCAGGAAGCGGTGACCGTCCGGCTGACGGCCGGGGTGTGGGCCTCGGTGGCCTCCGGACTGCTCCCGGCCGCCCTCACCTCGCTGGCCACGGACCACCCCGGCATCCAGGTCCGCACCCGGGAGCTCCCGCCCGAGGACACGGCCGGCGCGGTGCGGGACGGCACGCTGGACTTCTCGTTCGTGATCGACTACTCGGGTTACCCGATGACCTGGGACGCGTCGTTGACCAGGGACGTCATCGCCGTCGAACGCCTCCACGCCGCCGTTCCGGCCGGGGCGGTGCCCGCACCGACGGTGACCCTGCTCGAGCTCGGCGAGCACCCGTGGATCCTGGCGGGCCCGCGGTCGCACTTCGGCCGGGCGGTCCGGCTGGCGTGCCAGCGGGACGGGTTCGAGCCGAAGATCAACCACGAGGTCGAGGAACAGTCGACGGCGCTGGCGATGGTCGCGGCCGGGCTCGGGGTCACGCTCGTCTCGGACCTGGGGCTGACGCTGCGCCCGCCGGGGATCGACGTCGTCCCCCTGGCCGAGCCCGTGCTGCGGACCGTCTCGATCGCCTACCGGACCAAGGCCGCCCGCCGGCAGTCCCTGCAGCTGGTCATCCACGCGGTGCGGACGGCGGCGGCGGAGATCGGGCTCGGCGCGCGCTCGCCGCTGACCTCGCCCGAGGTGTGGTGAGGTCCGCGCCGGTGGATCCCGGGTGACGGCGCCCGCCCGCCGGGCCACGATGCGACGGTGGCCCCTCCCCTGCGCGCCGAGTACCGCGAGCTCCTGACCCAGGCCTACGACCTGGACAAACCCGAGGCCCCGGCGGACGAACTGGCGTTCTACCGGGATCTCCTCAGGCGGGTCGACGGGCCCGTCCTGGAGCTCATGAGCGGCAGCGGCCGGTTCCAGCTCCCGCCGCGCGACGCGGCGTCGACGTGGCGGGGCGGGGCGGCTGCACCGGCAGCGCTCCGAGGAGCTCGACCTGTCCCGTCGCTACGGGCTGGTCTTCTGTGCCGCGGGGTCGTTCGGTCTCCTGGCGTCGGACGAGGTCGTCTCCGGCACCCTGCGACGCGTCCGCGACCATCTGCTGCCCGGAGGGGCCTTCGTCTTCGAGGTCGAGACCTCCGCGGCACGCGACGGCGGTGGCGGCGGTCCCCGCTGGTGGCGGCGCCCGGACGGGGCGCTGATCACCCTGCGCGGCGGGACCCGGTTCGACCCGCGCACCGACGTCGAGGAGGGGATCGGCGTCTACGAGCTGTTCGTGAACGGGACGCTGGTCCACACGGAGCTGAACGAGTGGGTCCGCCGGTTCTGGACGGCCGGAGGGATCGTCGGACCCGTCCGCGCCGCGGGGTACGCGGGGGTCGACGTCCGCCGCGGCCGCACGACGGCCGAACCGGGGCCGGACGACACCCTGCTGACCGTGACCGCCCGCGCCTGACCCGGTCAGTACCGGGGGACCCGGGCGAGCTTGCGCCACAGCCAGCCCGTGGGCAGGTGGCGCCCGGTCCGGACGTACTCCCGCGTGGCCTCCACGATCATGGTCGAGCCCAGGGCACGGCGGGCGGGGACCTTCCCGTGCAGCAGGAGCTCGTCGTCCGGGGCGAGGGTGAAGTCGTCGTCCGGCGCCATGGTCGGCTCGTCGCCGCGCAGCACCATCAGGACCTCGATGGGCAGGCGCTGGTCCCGGTCGTCCGGGTCCCGCAGGAGGTCCCCGACGGTGGCCTCCCCCGAGGCGAGCCAGCCGGTCAACGCCGGCGCCTCCACCCGGTTGAGCCGGGCCTTCCAGAGCTCCTGCATGTGCCGGCCGCAGTGGTGGGTGAGCCGCGTGATCAGCGCGGCGGCCCAGTCGTCGCCCTGGTGCGGGACCTGCTGCAGGAAACGCCACAACAACGGCGTGCTGAGCTGGGCGAACACCTCGTGCGCCACGACGTCCGCCGGGACGAGCAGCGAGTCCACATCCATGACCTCGAACAGCGGCGCGCTCGCCGGGCGGTTCTGCCGGGCCGCCACGAACAGCGTCGGGTTCACCCGCCGGGCCGCGGCGATCAGCGAGAGGTTGCTGGTGTCGTTGTCCGTCCCCGCGACGAACCCGACCGCGTCCGCGACCCCGGCCCGTTCCATCACGTCCGGCTCGAACCCCTGGCCGGGCAGGGTGCTCGAGCCGGGGTCCTTCGGCGCCGGCTCCACGACGGTGACGTCCAGGCCCTCCGCGCGCAGGTCCTCGGTGATCTCCCGGCCGAACCGGCCGTACCCGCACATCACCCACCGCCCGTGCCGCGGGGGGCGCCCGCGCTCGGGCAGCTCCGCGCCCGGGCCGCTCTCCAGCCACGTCATCAGCTGGTAGGAGGCGGGGGAACGCATGGCGATCCGCAGGTGGTCGCCGAAGCGGTCGAACGGGTTGACGACGGTCGGGGAGCCGAAGGCCCGCATCCGGTCCTCGATGGCCGGGGAGATGGTCCGGGCGATCACCGGCAGCTCCGGGCGCAGCAGCGCCGCGGTCATGGTCACGGCGAGGTTGGCCTCGTCGTCGTTGGTCAGGGCGAGGACGGCCTCGCACCGCGGGTTGCCGAGCCCGGCGATGCCGAGATGCCCCGGGTCGCGGGCGTCCGCGACGAGGCCCGGGACGTCCGAGTGGTACGCCTCGAGCTCCAGGGCGTCGATCCGCCCCGGTTCGACGTCGAGCACCACGACCCGGCGGCCCAGCGCGTCGAACGAGCGGCCGAGCAGCTCACCCGTGCGCCCGTAGCCCGCGATCAGCAGGAACGGCTCGCGCAGCCGGGCGACCTTGCGGGTGAAGTGCTGCAGCGCCAGCGCCTGCCGGAACGCGCGGTCCTGCAGCAGCGCCAGCAGCGAGCCGATGGCGTAGGCCCAGCCGACGACCGTCAGGTAGATCGACACCGTCACCCACAGCCGCTGCGACGCCGTGAAGGGGTTCGGGAGCTCGCCGAACCCGATCGTCGACGCCGTGTAGCTCATGAAGTAGAAGGCGTCGAAGAACGTCATGCGCGACGGCGCCCCGGCGGCGTCGCGGCCCTCGATCAGGGTAAGCCCGAGCACGCTGATCGCGAAGATCGTGATGAGCACGATCAGCGGGGCACGCATCAGCCGCAGGATGAGGAAGATCGTCGCCTCGGCCTGCACGGCCGAGGCGAACGGCACCCGGCCGCGCAGCCGGAACGGGGTCCGGGACGGCTTCGGTGGCCCCTGGTCCCGGCCGAGCAGGCGGAGCCAGAACCCGTGCACCGGATTACCCACCCGCTACCTCCGGTGGAACGAGACGGTCTCGATCACGAGCAGCACCACGGAGACCATGTTCGCGACGAGCGCGCCGCCGGAGAGCGAGACCACGCTGGCCGTCGATCCCGCGGTCACCCCGGCGTCCGAGATGTGCTGGGCGTAGGTCCAGGCGAGCGCGGCGGCGACGAGCTGCAGGTCCGCGACGAGGCTCGTCGCCAGGTGGACGGCACCGAGCTGGGTGCGGTCCCCGAACTTCAGGACCGTCGCGATCAGGCTGACGACGACCGCGGCGAACAGCTCGTAGATGTTGTGCAGCTCGGGGTTGCTGATGTCACCGATGAAGAAGCCGAAGTTCAGGGTGGCGGCCAGCAGCACGAAGAAGCCGAAGACCACCTTCTCGAGGTTCACGCCTGGCTCCCGTGGTCCGTGCGATGCCCGGTACGCCCGGGTTCGAGGCAGAGGATCGCACGGCGCGTCCCCGGAGGGGTGATCGACGCCCCGGACACGGTGTCGTCCCCCGCTGTCCGTCGTTAGGCCATTCGTACGTATCGCCGAGTTCATTCGGAGCACGGCGGTGGCACGACCCACGTGCACCTGCGGACCCGAGGACGACGCCGTGACCACAGCTCGCCACGCCAGCCCCACCCGTCTCCCGGATGTCCCGTCCGCGGAGCTCCCGCCGATCGTCCTGCGCGGGAGACCGCTGCTGCGCGGCCTGGTCGTCGTGGCGCTGGTGCTGGCGGCCGCGCACTTCGTCGCCGTCCTCGTCGTGTGGGCCGCCCCGAGCGCCGGGCTGCGCGTGCCCGACGCCGTCAGGCTCAACGCCGAGAGTACGGTCGCCACCTGGTTCAGCTCGGCGTTGCACCTGGTCAACGGCCTCGTCCTCGGCCTCCTGGCCGTCGCGGCGGCGCGCCGGGAGCGGTGGCGCTGGATCGTCCTCGCCGCCATGGTGCTGGCGGTGTCGATGGACGAGGTGTCCGGCTTCCACGAGGACGTCAGCTGGCTGCTGCACACGCGCCTCCACACCAGCGGCGTGCTCACCTACGCCTGGGTGGTCCCCGCGGTCGCGGTGTGCGCGGTGGTCGCGCTCGCCTGCACGCGGATGGTGCTGCGCAAGCCGGGCGGGCGCGTCGTGATCCTCGGCGCGGCGGTGTTCCTCGCGGGAGCCGTGGGCATGGAGGTGATCGAGGGCGCCTGGATCGGCAGCACCGGTTCCTCCCCCGACGACACGGGCTTCCTGCTGCTCAACGGCGTCGAGGAGACCCTGGAGATGCTCGGCGCGATCATCACGATGTCCGGGCTGTTCCGGATGGCCTCCGGGCTCCGGCTGCACGTCCGGTGACCACCTTCGTCCGGCCGATCCCCTCGGGCGGCTGATTCTGAGACACCCGGGGCGGGCTGCGCGGCCTACCGTGGAGGTGTGCCGCCCGACGTCGAGATGCAGGCCGCACGGCAGTCGTATCTGGCCACCGGATCGTGCATGGTCGCCCGGGACGTCGTGCGACGCGAGGTGCTCGCGTCCTGGGAACGCTCCCGGACGGCCGGGGTGGACCCCGAGCGCCTCGCCCCCCGGTTCCTCGGTCACCACCCGCACGGCTCGCCGGAGGCGGACGCCGCCGGGGACGTCTTCGACGACTTCCTGGCCGGGGACAAGGAGATCGGCTGTTCCCTCGCGCTGCTCGACCGGGCGGGCGTCGTCCGGGCGCGGCGGGACTCCGACCCGACGCTCGCCCGGCTCCTCGACGGCGTGCTGTTCGTCCCCGGGCACGGCTGGTCCGAGCAGGCGGTCGGGACCACCGCTGCGGCCGTCGCCCAGCACGAGCAGGAGGACGTCGTCCTGCGCGGTGCGGAGCACTTCCACGGGCAGCTGACCTGGCTCGCCGAGGCGGCGGCCCGGGTGCCGGGCCCGGACGGCAGCTCGGGCGGCGGGGTGGTGGTCGCGGTGTGTCACGTCAGCGAGGCGTCGTCGCTGCTGCTGCCCGTCGCCGCGACGCTCGCCCGGCAGGTGGCCGAGCGGACGGCCGGCGAGCCGACCCGGCGGACCGCCCTGCTCCTCGACCGGTTCCGGGCCGTCGCCGGGGACCACGAGTGGGCCCTCGCCACGGACGGCGACGTCGTCCTGACCAGCGCCGGGGCCCGCCGCCTCGACGGCGCGGACCTGCGCGGGCTGAGCGATCGGCTGCTCTCCGCGCTGACCCTGCAGGAGTTCACCGGCGGCCACCTGGACCTGCCGTCCGGGGCCTGCGCGGAGATCGCGCTCGATCCGGTCCACCTGGGCGGTGAGCTCGTCGGCTGCGTGCTCGCCGGCGGCCCGGCCCGGCGGTCGGTGATCGCGTCCGAGGCCGTGCGCCGGCAGGGGTCCCACGTCGCGCCCGTCGGGCACCGGGACTACGCGGCGGACCTGCGCGGGGGATCCGGGCCGGAGCACGCCGAGGCGCGGATCCGCGCCAACCGGGAGCTGCTCACCCCGTTCCTGCTCGCCCGTCGCGAGGTGGCGGCGGGCATCACCCAGGGCCGCAACCACCTGCTCGTCGGCGAGCCCGGGGTCGGCAAGCGGACGGTCGTGCTCGAACGGTTCCGGACCGCCCGGCCACAGGGCCGGATCCTCACGGTGGACTGCGGCGCGTTCGCCGGGGAGTCCCGCTCCGATCCCGTCGCCCGCCTCCTCGACGACGGCCGCGCACCGGCGCACCTGCTGCTGCTGACCGGACTCGACGGGCTCTCCCCCGTCGCCGCGCGCAGGCTCGACGAGTCCCTGCGCCAGCTCGTGGTGCGCCCGTCCCCGCCGCTGGTCGTGGGCTGCGTCGACACCCCCGCGTTGGATGCGACCCGGCCCTACGGGCTGTTGCTGCGGCACTTCCACGAGACGATCCGGGTCCCCGCGCTGCGCTACCGGGTCGACGAGATCGGGGACATCGCCTGGGCGGTGCTCCGGCGGATCGGGCCACGCCGGTCGCTGCGGCTGTCCCTGCAGGTCGTGCGGGTGCTGGAGGGTTACGCGTGGCCGGGGAACATCAGCGAGCTCGAGGACGTGCTGCGCTACGTCGTCGCCCGCAAGCCGCTCGGGGAGATCCGCCCGCCGGATCTGCCGTCGCTCTGTTTCACGGGCCGGGCAGGGCGGATGTCGATGCTGGAGTCCGCGCAGTGCGACGCGATCATCCAGGCGCTCTACGAGTCCCGGGGGAACCGCTACAAGGCGGCCGCGATGCTGGGGATCGCCCGCTCGTCCCTCTACCGCAAGATCGACGCCTTCGGGATCAGCTACATCGCGTGAGCCCGACCTGGGTTCAGGAAAGCCACATTCATGAAGATTCCTTACCTGAATGTGGCTTTCCTGAACCTCACCGGCGGGATCAGCCCGGAGTGATGACGACCTTGAGCGCCTCGTGGGCGGCGGCGTTCTTGAAGACGTCGTAGGCCTCGTCCATCTGGTCGAAGGTGAACGAGTGCGTGCCCATCTTCTCCGCCGGGATCCGGCCGCTGCCGACCATCTTCAGCAGCGTCGGGATCGAGACCGTGTCCACCAGGCCCATCGTGAGCGTGACGTTCTGGATCCACATGTCCTGCATGGGCAGCTCCACCGGGGTGCCGTGCACGCCGATGTTCGCGATCGTGCCGCCCGGGCGCACGAGCGACGCCGCCGTCAGCAGGGTCTCGGGGTAGCCGACCGCCTCGATCGAGACGTCGACGCCGAGTCCGTCGGTCAGCGCGATGACGTCCGCGACGGTGCCGGGGCCCACCTCGACCGCGTCCGTCGCGCCGAACTCGAGTGCCTTGGCCAGCCGGAACTTGTTCGAGTCGACCGCGATGACCTTCGACGCGCCCCAGAGCCCGGTGGTGAGGATCGCCGAGAGGCCGACGGCGCCGGCCCCCACCACGGCGACCGTGTCACCCGGCCGGACGTTCCCGGCCAGCACCCCGACCTCGTAGCCGGTGGGCAGCGAGTCCGCGAGGAAGATCGCCTGCTCGTTCGTGACGCCCTCGGGCACCGTGTGGAGCGAGGTGTCCGCGTACGGGACCCGGACGAACTCGGCCTGGGTGCCGTCGATGAGGTGTCCGAAGATCCAGCCGATGCCGCCGACCGTCTGGCAGTGCGACGGCATGCCGCGCTGGCAGTACTCGCAGCGCCCGCACTTGGTGATCGCCGGGACGAGGACACGGTCCCCCACCCCGAAGCCCTTGACCGCGTCGCCGACCGCGGTGACCGTGCCGACCGCCTCGTGCCCGAGGATCCGCCCGTCGGTGACCGCGGCGACGTCGCCTTGCAGGATGTGCAGGTCGGTGCCGCAGATGGTCGTGGTGTCGACCCGGACGACCACGTCCGTCGGCTCCTGGATCTCCGCGTCCGGGACGTCCTCCCAGGACTTCTGCCCGGGACCGTGATAGACAAGCGCCTTCATTTCGCCTCCGTCGTCGTGACGCGGTGCCCGGACCGAGTCGGCCGGTCCGCGTCGAGCGGATCCGACGCTAGTGGCGCAGGACACAGCCGACTGTCCTGTTTTCGGACCCTTTCGCCGACGGCCACCGCTCGCCGGGCACCGGGTGTCCCGGTTCCGGGACAGGACGGGCCCGGGACGGGGCGCGGCGCCCCTCCCGCGCGGAGGCTCGGTCAGGGGCACCGCCCCCACCGATGAGGCATGATGCAGATGCATCACGGCCGTCGACCTGGGGAGGTTCCCATCCCGGACACCGACGGGGCCGCCCGTGGGGCGCGCACCTACCGCGCCATCTTTCTCGCCCTGGTCCTCGCCGCCATCGTGTTCGCGCTGGTCCAGAGCGTCGTCTCGCCGCTCCTGCCGCTGGTCCAGGCGCATCTGCGGACGGACGCGACGGGCGTGACCTGGGTGCTCACCGCCTACCTGATCAGCGCGGCGGTGGCCACGCCCGTGTTGGCCCGGCTCGGCGACGTGCTCGGCAAGCGTCGGGTGCTCGTCGCCGTGCTCGGCACCTTCACGGTGGGCTGCCTCGTCGCCGCGCTCGCGGACTCCCTGCCCGTCCTGCTGGTCGGGCGGGTGCTGCAGGGGGCGGCGGGCGCCCTGTTCCCGCTGTCCTTCGCGATCATCCGGGACGAGGCGCCGCCGGACCGGGTGGCCACCTCCATCGGCGTCGTGTCCAGCCTGCTCGCGGTGGGCAGCGGCCTGTCGCTGGTGATCGCGGGGCCGATGACCACCTACCTCGGCTACTCCTCGATCTTCTGGCTCCCGGTGATCCTCAGCTCCGCGGCGTTCGTCGCCGTCGTCGTGGCCGTGCCCGAGTCCAGGGTCCGCACACCCGGGCTGCCCGGCCTGCTGCCGACCGTCCTGCTGGCGGGCTGGCTGGTCTGCCTCCTGCTCGTGGTGAGCTCCGGGGCGCGCTGGGGCTGGGGCTCGCCGCTGACGGTCGGGGTCGCGGCGGGGGCGGTGGTGCTGGCCGCGGGCTGGTGGTTCGCCGAACGCCGGGCCGAGCGCCCCGTCGTCGACGTACGGCTGCTGCGGCTGCGCACGGTCTGGACGTCGAACCTCGTGGCCCTCGCGGTGGGCGCGACGGTCTACGGCAACTTCGCGCTGATCCCGCGGTACCTGCAGGCCTCGGGACCGACCGGGCACGGGCTCGGGCTGAGCCTCGGCCAGGCCGGGCTCCTCCTGCTCCCGCAGACAGTCGGCTTCGCGCTCGGCGGCACGCTCAGCGGGCGGCTCGGTCGGTGGTTGAGCCCCCGCCGCGTCCTGCTGACGGCCAGTCTCGTCGCCACCGCCGGCTACGGCGGGCTGGCCCTGTTCCACGCCGCCGCCTGGCAGGTCGCGCTGGTCACGTTCCTCTCCGGTGCCGGCAACGGCCTCGCGTTCGCCGTGCTGCCGACGATCGTCATGTCCGCGGTCCCGCCCACCCAGACCGGCGCGGCGACCGGGCTGAACGCGAACGTCCGGCTCATCGGCGGGGCGATCGGCGGCCAGCTCGTGGCCGCCGTCGCCGTCGGCTTCGGCGCGGCCGCGGCCGTCCCGACGCAGTCCGGCTACTCCTGGGCCTTCGCCGTCCTCGCCGGGTTCGCCGTGGTCGGTGCCCTCGTCGGGGCCCTGATCCCCGCCGGCAGCAGATACCCGGCGCGGTCCCGGCACGAGGGCGGGACCGCGGCGGGCTCGCTGTCGACGGGGCTGCCCGCCGAGCACGAGAGCGGGCGGATCACTCCGTAGCGGGCCTGCGCCAGAACACGGCGAGCTGCGCCGCGGCACCGGCGAGTCCCAGACCTGCGGCGACGGCGGCGGCCGGGCCACCGCGCAACCTGCGGTCCATCCCGAGGGCGCGGTCGATACTCCACCGACCCGGCCCCAGCCCGGCCAGCGCGACGGACGCGGCGGCGAGGTTGAGCACGTACTCGTACCCCTCGCCGGTGATGAAGAAGCCGTTCGGCTGGTGCACCGAGCGCGCGGCGACCCCCATCGTCCCGACGACCGCGGCGGCGGCCAGCGGGGTCCCGGCGCCGGCGATCAGCGCGGTCCCCGCCCCCACCTCCACGACGGCGCTCGCCCGCGCCTGCAGCATCGGCTCCCGGAACCCGATGGAGCCGAACCAGCCCGCGGTGCCGTCCAGGCTGCGCCCGTGCTTCACCCCGTGGGCGATCATCGTGCCGCCGAGAACGGCGCGGAGCAGGAGCCGGGCGACATCCCTGCCCCCTGCGCCCCCACGTCTGCGACCCCGCCCATCGTGCTTGCGCCCCATGCGTCGATCCTCCCGTTCGTCGTCCTACCGCGCGGGACGCTACCCGGCGGACCACCCGATCGATGTGACGCAGCCGTCAATTCGAGCGGGGCGGCTGCGGACCGACCACGTCGTCGGTGAGGATGCAGCAAGGGACCGGCCGGCTCCGCGCGAGGGCGCACGGGGCGAGGACCGCCCGGAACGGGAGTCACGCTTCATGGACATCACGGGTGCATCGGCCGTCGTGACCGGAGGGGCCTCGGGCCTCGGCGAGGCCACGGCGAGGCTGCTCGCGCAGCGCGGCGCCAAGGTCGTCGTGCTGGACCTGCAGGAGGAGAAGGGCGAGAAGCTCGCCGCCGAGATCGGCGGTGTGTTCGCGAAGGCGGACGTCGCCGACGAGGCGCAGGTCAAGGCCGCCGTCGACGCCGCGTCCGAGCTCGGCCCGCTGCGCATCCTCGCGAACTGCGCCGGCCTCGGCCGCGCGGGCCGGATCATCGGGCGGGACCTCGAGCCGATCCCGCTGGAGCAGTTCGAGTTCGTGCTGCGGGTCAACCTCGTGGGCACCTACAACTGCTCGCGCCTGGCCGCGTCGGCCATGGCGAAGACGGACCCGCTGGCGGACGGCACCTCCCGCGGCGCGATCCTGAACACCGCGTCCGCCGCGGCGTTCGACGGCCAGATCGGCCAGACGCCGTACTCGGCGTCGAAGGGCGGCGTTGTCGGGATGACCCTGCCGATGGCCCGGGACCTGGCCCGGCACGGCATCCGTGTCAACACCATCGCGCCCGGCCTGATCGACACCCCGATCTACGGCACCGGGGAGAAGGCCGAGGCGTTCAAGGCCAAGCTCGGCGAGAGCGTCGTGTACCCGAACCGGCTCGGGTCCGCGGAGGAGTTCGCGTCCATGGCGGTCGAGGTGCTCACCAACGACTACATGAACGGCGAGACCATCCGCCTCGACGGCGCGATCCGGATGCCCCCGAAGTAGTCCCCGGGCGAGGGCGGGGCGGCGTGTGATGCGCCGTCCCACCCTGCCCCACCGGCGTCGCCGGATCCGCCTCCGGTAGGTCGGCGACGAAGGGCCCCACGCGCGGCCCTCCGCTCCACGCGCGCCGTCGACGGCGCGCGTCGCACCGGATGCCGCGCGTCGCACCGGAACGGCTCACCAGGTGTCGACGAACGTCCGCTGTGCCTCCGTCCTCCGCGGCGCCGCGGCGAACGTCGCCGCGAGCACGGCGCGGGTGTCCGCCGGGTCGATCACGTCGTCGATCTCGAAGACGGACGCGACGCTGAGCCCCTTGCCCCGCTCGTAGAGCTCCGCGATCAGCTCCGCGCGGCGGGCCCGGCGGGCGTCCGGGTCCTCGATCGCCGCCAGCTCCTTGCGGTGCGCGAGATCCACCGAGCCCTCGAGGCCCATCCCGCCGAACTCCGCGGTGGGCCAGGCGAAGCTGGCGAACGGCGCCTTGATGCTGCCGCCGAGCATGGCCATCGCCCCGAGCCCGTAGGCCTTGCGCAGCACCAGCGCGACCACCGGCACGGACAGGTTCGCCCCGGCGACGAACATCCGGGAGAAGTGGCGCACGGTGGCCGTCTCCTCGGAGGCGACGCCGACCATGAACCCCGGGGTGTCGCACAGGGACAGCACCGGTAGCCCGAACGCGTCGCAGAGCTGCAGGAACCGGGCCGCCTTGTCCGACGCCGGGGAGTCGATCGCGCCGCCGAGATGCCGGGGGTTGTTGGCGATGACCCCGACCGGACGGCCGTCGAGCTCGGCCAGGACGGTCAGCACCCCGTGCCCGAACCGCGGGCGCAGCTCCAGCACGCTGCCGGTGTCGAACAGCCCGTCGACGACCTCGCGGACGTCGTAGGCGCGCAGCCGGTTCTCCGGGATCGCCTGCCGCAGCAGGCGCTGGTCCGGTGCCTCGGCAGGACGGACCTCCGCGGGGTCCCGGAAGTACGCGAGGTAGCGCCGGGCCGCCTGCACGGCCTCGGCCTCGTCCCGCACCAGCACGTCGACGACGCCGTTCGCGTCCTGGACCGGCATCGGCCCGATCTCGTCCGGGGAGACGACGCCGAGGCCACCGCCCTCGATCATCGCCGGGCCGCCCATGCCCAGGTTCGCGTCCTCGGTGGAGATCAGGACGTCGCAGCAGCCGGCCAGCGCCGCGTTGCCGGCGAAGCAGCGGCCCGAGACGATCGCGATCAGCGGGACACGGCCGGAGAGCCGGGCGAAGTCCCGGAACGTGGGCACGTCCAGCCCGGAGATCTGGGCGGTGTCCGAGTCCCCGGGCCGCCCGCCCCCGCCCTCGGCGAAGAGGATCACCGGCAGCTTCCCGCGCTCGGCCAGGTCCACCATGCGGTCCGTCTTGGCGTGGTTGCGCTTGCCCTGGGTGCCGGCGAGCACCATGTAGTCGTAGGACATGACGACGCAGCGCCGCCCGTCGACGACCCCGATGCCGGTCACCATGCCGTCGCCCATGGTGTTCTCGATCAGGTCGTCGAGCTCGCGGCGGCGGCGCTGGGCGGCGATCGTCAGCGCGCCGTACTCGACGAACGTGCCGGGCTCGCAGAGGTCCTCGATGTTCTCCCGGGCCGTGCGGTGCTTGGTCTTCCGGCGCTTGGCGACGGCGGCGGGCCGGTTCTCGTCGAGCCCGAACGCCCGGCGGGCGCGCACCTCGGCGAGATCGGGCCGGATCGCGTCCGGGTCGACCTGCTCGGCGGCGTCCCGGACGGCGGCGTCGAGCTCGCCGGGGACGAAGTGCGCGAGCACGGATCCCTCGCCGACGACGTCCCCGAGGGCGACGACGATCTCCCCCAGCGTGCCGTCCGCCGGTGTGGTGACCAGGTGTTCCATCTTCATGGACTCCAGCACGAGCACCGTCGCGCCGCGGGCCAGCGGGGTCCCGGCGGCGGCCTCGATCGCCACGACGACACCGGCCATCGGGGCGAGCACCTTCTCGGCATCCACCTCCGGGGCGGCGGCGGGCGCATCGGGGACGAGCGCAGGCAGCACCTGTTCGACGAACCCCGTGTCGATCCGGCCGGAGCGCACCTCGTCCCGGCGCGCGAGCTCCCGCAGGACCGGGATCGTCGTCGGCGGACCGGCGATGTCGAACTCGCCCAGCGCGCGGTCCAGCCGCCGCAGGAGCCGCTCCACGTCCCCGTCCGGATCGGTGACGACCACCTTGGCCAGCAGCGAGTCGAACTGCGGGCCGACGGTGTAGCCCGGGTAGCCGTGGGTGTCGACGCGGACGCCGCGGCCCGCGGGCGGCCGGAACCGGATCAGCTCCCCGACGCCGGGCCGGACGGTGCCGTCGGCCTGCAGGGTCTCGGCGTTGACCCGGGCCTGGACGGCGATCCCCCGTGACCCGGGCGCGGTGGTCAGGCCGAGCCCCGCGAGCGTCGCGCCGCCGGCGATCCGCAACCCGGTGGCGACGAGATCCACGCCCGTCACCTCCTCGGTGACCGTGTGCTCCACCTGCAGCCGCGGGTTGACCTCCAGGAACGCCACCGTCTCCCCCGAGACGAGGAACTCGACGGTCCCGACGCCGCGGTACCCGACACCTTCGGCGAGGGTGCGGGCCATCTCCAGCAGCCGGGTCCGCAGGTCCTCGGCCAGCCACGGGCTGGGCGCGAACTCGACGAGCTTCTGCCGGCGGCGCTGCAGCGTGCAGTCCCGGTCCCCGAGCGCGACGGCGGCGCTGCCGTCCCCGACGACCTGGACCTCGATGTGTCGCGCCCCGGTGAGGAGCTGCTCGACGTAGACGCGGCCGTCCCCGAAGGACTGCTCGGCCTCGGAGCGGCAGCGCTCCATCGCCTCGGGCAGCGCGTCCGGGGAGTGCACGGGACGCATCCCGCGCCCGCCCCCACCGGCCAGCGCCTTCACCATCACGGCGGCGCCCGGGCCGAGGGACTCCAGGAACGCCTGCGCCCCGGCGAGATCCACCGGCCCGTCCGTGGCGGGGAGCACCGGCAGCCCGTGCTCGACCGCCGCCGCACGGGCCCGGGTCTTGTCCCCGAACGCCTCCAGCACCTCCGGTCCCGGACCGGCCACGACGATGCCGGCGGCGGCGAGGTCGCGGGCGAACCCGGCGTCCTCGGAGAGGAACCCGTAGCCCGGGTGCACGACGTCCGCGCCGGACTCCCGCGCCGCGGCGACGAGCGCCGCACGGTCCAGGTAGGCCGCGGTCCCGGTGCCCGGCAACAGGATCCGCCGGTCCGCGAGCTGCGCGTGCAGCGCACCGGGCTCGTCCGACGTCGTGACGGCGACGGTCTCGTACCCGAGGTCCGCGGCGCCCCGCACGAGCCGGACGGCGATCTCGCCCCGGTTGGCCACCAGCACCCGCCTCACGAGTGCCGCCCGACGACGATCCCGGCGGCCTCGCGGTCCCAGACGGTTCCCGTCGGGTTGTCTCTCAACACGGCTTTCTGCACCTTCTGGGTAGGGGTCCGCGGCAGGGCGTCGACGACCTCGACGTAGCGCGGCACCATGAAGTACGGCATGCGGTCGACCAGGAACGCGATCAGCTCGGCGGGATCGAACGCGGCAGGATCGAAGGAGGCTCCCTCGCGCAGCACGACCACCGCCTTGATCTCGTCCTCCGCCAGCTCGGACGGCACCGCGACGACCGCGCTCTCCGCGACCGGCGGGTACTCGTCGACGGCCCGCTCCACCTCGAAGCTGGACACGTTCTCCCCGCGGCGGCGCAGGGCGTCCTTCATCCGGTCCTTGAAGTAGAACCGGCCCTCGTCGTCCTGGCTGAACGCGTCGCCCGTGTGCAGCCAGCCGTCCCGCCACATCTCCGCGGTCTTCTCCGGCAGGCCGTGATAGCCGGCCATCACGGTCTCGCGGAGCTCCGGGCGCACGATCAGCTCGCCGACCTGGCCCGTCTCGACGTCCCGGCCTTCGGAGTCGACGATCCGCAGGTCGTAGCCCTCGCGGGCGAACCCGGCCTGGGCCGGGCGGATGCGGTCCGGCGGGCCCAGGATGACCGCACCGATCTCGCTCATGCCGTACGCGGTCGTCGCCTCGACGCCGAAGCGGGCCCGGAACGCGTCGATGTCCCCGGGCAGCGGGGACATCCCGGCCTGGCGCAGCGGGTTGTCCGCGTCGTCCGGGCGCGGCGGGGCCTGGGCGAGGAGCTGGGCGATCGTGCCCAGCATGCTGGTCAGCGTGATGCCGTGCTCCCGGACGGTGTCCCAGAACCGGGAGACGGAGAACTGCGGCTCGACGAAGCAGGCCGCCCGGTGGATCAGTCCCGTGTAGACACCGGCCCACTGGCCCGCGAGGTGGAACAGCGGCAGCGTGACGAGGATCCGGTCCTCGGGCGTCGGCGCGAGGAAGTCCTCCCGGGAGCCGTAGGTGTAGGCGTGCGCGTGGGACGTCAGGACGCCCTTGGACGGCCCGGTGGTGCCGGACGTGTACATGTACGCGATCAGGTCCGCGCCGCCGACCGCCACCGGCGCGACCGGTTCGGCCGCAGGCAGCTCGTCGAACGGGACGACCCTGAGGCCCGCGAGGGTGCCGGAACCGCGCACCACCACCGTGCGCAGCGTCGTCAGCTCGTCCGCGATCGCCGCCAGCCGCGGCAGGTACCCGGCCTCCACGACGATCGTCCGGGCCCCCGAGTCGTTGAGCACGTGGCTCAGGAAGCGGCCCTTGTAGGCGGTGTTCACCGGGACCTCGACCGCCCCGGTGAGGCTCAGCCCGAGCCAGGTGTGGACGAGGTCGAGCGAGTTGTCCAGCAGCAACGCGACCGGTTCCGCGCGGCGCACCCCGAGGGCCCGCAGCCCGCCCCCGATCCGGAGCGAGCGGTCGTAGCTCTCGGCGAACGTGTAGCGGCCGGCGGCGTCGACCTGGGCGAGCGCGTCCGGCGACAGGTCCAGCGCGCGCTCGTAGGCGGCGAGGACCGTGCGACGGTCGAGCGGCGGGAGTCCGGGCACGAGCAACCTCCTCGATGTGACATCCATGTCACATCGAGCAACGTAGCAGTGCGCACCGCCTCCGGAACAGCGTCCGGGACCGCCGGTGGGACACGGTCGGAGCAACGTCGTTTCCGGACGTGCCGGACGGATCGGCCGAGAACGCCCACGTCAGTGGGGATCCGACCAGCCCCGGGAGCCGCGCCGTGGTCGGACTTCCGTTGTCCGGCCCTCGGCGCCGCGATCACAGTGACTGACCGAACGCGGATCCGCTGCCGGCATCGTCGCCGGCGAGACCGGAGGACCCCATGGCAGTCACCCCCACAGGCACACCAGCAGGCACCGCACCCACCCCGGCACTCCGCCTCTTCGCGGGCAAGCGCGGGCTGATGCTGGTCAGCATCCTCTTCCTGAACTTCGTGGTCTGGCTGGACACCGCGAAGTTCAGCCTCCTCAACCCCTTCTGGTCCGCCGACCTCGGACTGGACCCCGCCCAGATCTCCAGCGTCACCGCCAGCTACCTGCTGGGCTACTTCCCGCTGCTGCTGCTCGCCGGGATCCTGGCGGACCGGCTCGGTGCGAAGCAGATGCTGATCATCTGCGTCCTCGGGGTGACGGTGCTGTCCTCGACGATGGCGTTCGTCCACACCTACGGCGAGATGTGGTGGCGCAACTTCTTCTTCGGGATCTTCTTCGGCTTCCTCTGGGCCCCGTCGCAGCGGCTGCTGTCGGTGTGGTTCCCGGGCGCGCTCGGGGCGCGGGCGACGTCGACGTGGATGAGCTCGACCCTCGTCGCCGGGGTGATCGCCCCGGCCATCGCCCTCCCCCTGGCCAACCACCTGTCCTGGCGCGACGCGTTCCTCATCGTCGCCGCGCTCGGCATCCCCGCCCTGATCATGCTGGTGCTCTTCACCTCGAACCGGCCGGACAAGCTCCGGGGCATCTCCGAGGCCGAGGCCGCCCGGATCCAGGAGGAGCACAAGGGCGCCGCGGTCCGCGAGAAGCTGACCTTCCGCGAGCTGGCCGCGGCGCTGAAGAGCCGCAGCGTGCTGACGATGATCATCGCCACCGCGCTGGCCACCACGCCGACGTGGCTGTCCGGCCCGTGGCTGCCCTACGGCCTGATCACCCTGGAGAAGGTCAACCCGGACACCATCGCCTGGGTGAGCCCGCTGATCGCCCTCGTCCCGGTGCTGTTCGGGCTGGTCAACGGCAGCCTCGTGGCGAAGTTCTTCGGCGGCCGCACCCGGCCGTGGCTGGCGCTGGGCCCTGCCTGCGGGGCGATCGGCTTCCTGATGGGCGTGCTGCTGCAGGACTCGAGCTGGGTGCTGTGGGGCTTCTTCATCGGCGCCTTCGCCTTCCTCTGCGACCCGATGTTCTGGGGCACGGTCAACAGCTACTGGGCCGGCATCGCCCGCCCGGAGGTCACCGGGACGCTCAACGGGGCGTCCGCGGCCGCGCAGGTCGCCGTCGGCTGGATCATCACGGACCAGAGCGGGAAGTGGATCAACTCCGCCGCGGACGGCAGGGCCCAGCTGAACACGATCTGGATCGTGGGCGCGATCCTCTTCGCCCTCGCGATCATCCCGGTCTACCTCTCCCGGGAGATCCGGGTGGACCAGGCGGTCGCGGCCACGGTGCCCGACCCGATCCCGGCGCGGACCCCCGAGGTCACGTCCTGAGCGCCGGGATCGTCCCGGCGGTCCCGGCCCGGGGGACGACGGCGGCCGGGTAGCTTCCGACCACGGCGGGGGGGGGGGGGGGGGGGCGGGGGGCGGGCCCCCCCCCCCCCCCCCCCCCGGGCGGGCGGGCCCCCCCCCCCCCACC
>JAOZVV010000163.1 GCA_025869365.1 Pseudonocardia sp. | reverse complement strand
CTCGGCGGAGACGACGACGGCACGCGCGGCGGCGCCGACGACCGCCCGCGCGCCGTCGGTCGCGGCGGAGCGGGCCGCGCCGACCACGACCCGGCCCCGGGCGACCACCACCGCCCGGGAACCCGCACCGACCGCGGCGGGGGGTTCGGGCTGCAGCCCGAACTACAGCCCCTGCCTACCGATCACCCGCGATCTCAACTGCTCGGACGTCGTCGGGACGGTGCGGGTCCTCGGCACGGACGTCTACGGGCTCGACCGCAACAAGGACGGCATCGGCTGCGAGTGACGGCTCAGCCCGCGAACGGCCACCGCGCGACCTCCGCCCACGGCCCGCCGAGATAGCGCCACAGGGCGAGGCCCACGGCCGTCCCCGAGCGCGGCAGCGCCGCGGAGGTCAGATCGGCGTGCAGGGCGCGCGCCGCCTCCGGCTCGACCTTGTTCTGCACCGTGACGTGCAGGTCCCGCTTTCCTGCGTCCTGCCTGGTCAGCCACGGCGCCCAGCGCCTCGCCAGCACTGCGCGCAGGGCGAGCAGGTCCGGGGCATCGAGGTCGATCGCGACCCCGCGGCCGAGCAGCCTCGGCCCGCGCACCCGCACCGGGACCGGCGCCCGGCCCGCCGCCTCCCGCAGGTCCGCCGCGACCACCTCCTCGTGCTCGCCGGGCAGGGCGTGGAACAGGGTGAGATGGGCGGCCAGGTGGTTGCGCTCCGGCGGGAAGTGGCGGCGGCGCAGGTCGTCGAAGCAGGCCTGCGCGGCGTCGTCGAGGAGCGCGGTGACGACGAGGGGCTGCACGGACCCAGCCTCACGCGCTCCGGCGCGCCCCGCACCCCGAAACGGGGTGCGGGCGCCCGCCGCGATGCCTAGCGTGGGCACGCCCCCGAACCCTGCCGACGGACGGAACGATGAGCGAGACGACCACGACCGACGCCCGGATCCGCCGCGCCATGGCGAACTCCACCAAGGGCGAGGCCACCCGGATGACGCTGCCGGCGTGGGTACGGGACCTCGATCTCGACGCCGTCGAGGACGTCCTGGGCTGGCGGGACCCGAAGGCACCGGACCGCGGGGTCCTGCTGCTCACGCACGAGGGCGAGCTCACCGGTATCGCGCTGCGGGCGGGCGAGGGCGGGGTGCGGTCCGCCGCGATGTGCGCGCTCTGCCGCACCACGCACGCCGCCGGCCGGGTGGAACTGCTGGTCGCGAGGCGGCCCGGGGCGGCGGGGCGCAACGGGGACACCGTGGGCACCTACGTCTGCGGGGACCTGGCCTGCGCGCAGCACGTCAGGGTGGAGAAGGCGACCGCCGCGCTCCGCCCGACCCCCGGCACCACCGTCGAGGAGCGCCGCGCCGGGCTGCGCGAACGCGCGCGGGACTTCGCGAAGGCCGTCCTCGGCTGACTCTCAGGGCTGCCGCCGACCCTCCTCGAGCACCTGCTTCAGGGTCCGCAGATCCGCCGCGACGGCAGCGACGTCCGCCTCGAACTGCGCGTCGCCGACCCCCGGTTGCCGCTGAACGGTGAAGACGAGGTCCGAACCGGAGCCGTTCGCCACGACCCGCACGGGGTTCGTGACGACCTCGCCCGAGGGCAGCTCGACGTCGTGGTCCAGCACGCCCCACGGGTTCGGCGCGGCGAAGGACACCGCCACCCTGCCCATCGGGGAGTCCGCGTACCAGCGGCCGTCGACCCGCTCCACGCCCCCGGCGAGTCCCGCCGCCCAGACCGGCAGGTGTGCGGGGTCCGCCACGTACTCGCGGACCTGCGTCGGCCTCCGCGCGATGTAGACGCCGACGTGCCGGGAGGTGCTGTCCGGTGTCGTCCCCGGTGTCGTCATGGGCAGCTGTCTACCAGCACCCACCGACGGGATGTGACCCTCCGACACGCCACGTTCACCCGATCGGTAACGAAACGGCACAGCCCGCGATCAAGGACATGGCCCCCGTCGCTCCCCGCATCGGAGTTCCTTCATGTCGTCCGTCCCCGGCCTGGCCGTGCTCGAGCCACGCCGCACGATCATCGTCACGCAGGTCGAGGATCATCAGGACATCCTCGCCGACCACGCGCCCGTGGGCTCCGAGCGGCGCGAGGTCCTCGTCGAGCTGACGTTCTGCACCGTCTCGGCAGGCATGTACGTCGGCTCCCGCGGCATCGAGGTCCGCCTCGACGGGTACCGCGTCGGCGAGCTCACGCCCACGATGTCCCACCGCTACGCGGAGCTGCTGGAACAGGTCTACGCGGCGGGCCAGCAGCCCGGCGCGGAGGCGGTCCTCAAGCACGGCACGCGCGGCCTCGAGCTGCAGCTGCGGCTCCCGGCCCTCGACGAGTCCGAGGAGCCGACGCGGCTGACCCCCGTCGTGGACCCGCGGGCGTCGCCTCTCGGGGACCTCCCGCAGCAGAACCACGGCCCGGACCACGCCTTCGTGCCCCAGCAGTCCGGCGGGGACAGCTGGGTCCAGCAGGAGGCCGCCCTCTACGAGCCGGGCCCGTACGAGTCCGGCTACGACGCCACCTACGACGACCGGCCGGCAGCGGTGCCCGGCGGCGCGGTCGCACCCCCGCCGCACCGGGTCGGGCGAGCGGCCGGACGGCGCGGCCCCGGGAAGGCGGTCTGGATCGCCGGGGGTGCCGCGGCGGCGGTGCTGATCGGCGTCACCGTGCTCTTCGGCAGCGGCGGGGACGAGCCCGCCTCCTTCTCCGCGTCCACGGCGTTGCCCGGCCGGGCCGCACCCACCCCCTCGGCGCCCGCGCCGACCACCACGAGCGTGGCGCCGACGACGACGGCGGAGGAGGAACCCGCGACCGTGACGAGCACGCGGCCGCGGGTGCAGCTCACGCTGACCGTGGCGCCGCTGCCGCGGACGCCGGCCGCCCCGGCGCCCGGCACCCCGACGCTCCCGTCCACGGTCGTGCAGCTCCAGCCCTCGACGCCGGCGGAGCCGATCCCGTGTCCCGCGCGGCAGGCTCGGCCGGCCGGGTCCACGGAATGCGCGCCGACCACGCCCCCGGCGCCCTGCCCTGCCGAGGGCGTGACGCCCGCACCGGGCGTCACGCCGGTCCCGCGGGCCGACGACACCTGCACCGACTGACCCTCACCCCGCCGGCAGCGACTCCTCCCACCCCGCGGGGGGCCGCTGCCGGACCTTCCCCGGGGACGTCCCGACCACCCGCTTGAACGCCCGGCTGAACGCCGCCTCCGAGCGGTAGCCGAGCGCGCCCGCGAGGTGCGCGACCGTCACGTCCCCGGACTGCAGCCGCTCCAGTGCGACGTGCATCCGCCAGCGCGTCACGTACGCCATCACCGGCTCCCCGACCAGCCCGGTGAAGCGGGCGGCGAAGGTCGAGCGGGACAGGGCGAGCTCCGCGGCGAGCGACGCGACCGTCCAGTCCCGCGCCGGGTCCCGGTGGACGAGCGCGAGCGCCCGGCCGACGTGCCGGTCCCCGAGCGCCGCGAGCCAGCCCGTCCGGGCCGCGTCGTCGCTCTCCAGCCAGGCGCGGATGGCCTGCACGACCAGCACGTCCGCCAACCTGGTGATCACCGCCTCGCCGCCGGGCCGCAGCTCGTCGACCTCCAGTGCCATGAGCCGCAGGGTGTCCTGCAGGCGTTCGGTCAGCGGCGAGACGGGCACGTGGACGAGGTCCGGCAGCAGCGTGACGAGCGTCCGCGCCGCCGGGTGGTCGAAGCGGACCGCGCCGCACACCATCGTCGTGCGGGCACCGTCGCCGCCGTGCTCCAGCAGCGCGTAGCGGTCGACGATGTCGTGCGGGATCGTCATGATCTCCGGTGCGAACGCGTCCGGCTCGCCGCGCAGCACGTGTCCCTCCCCGCGCGGGACGAGGACGAGGTCCCCCGGCCCGAGCCTCAGCACCGGGCCGTCGCCGACCTCCAGCAGGCACACCCCCGCCGTCACGACGTGGAACCAGAGACAGCCGGGCATCGGCGGCAGCGTCATGCCCCACGGCGCGCCGAGCACCGAGCGGCAGTAGAAGACACCGCTCATCCGCAGCACGTGCAGGGCCTCGCCGATCGCGTCGGTGCGGGACCAGGGCGGGTGCAGGTCGCTGCGGTCCGGATCCACGCGGCCAAGCCTGCGCCCCCGCGCACCGCACGTCCAGGGCTCCTGGACGAACGGGCATGAAGCCCGGTCGCACGGTCATTCCGCGTCCGCCGCAGCCGGAAGAGGCTGGACGCACACACCGACCGAGGGAGACCCCATGATCACCGTTCTGGGCGCCACCGGGAACACCGGCGGCCGCGTCACCACCCTGCTCCGCGAGGCCGGGGAGCCCGTCCGCGCGGTCGGCCGGTCGGCCGCTCGGCTGGCCGAGGCCGGGGCCCGGGGCGCGGAGCCGTGGGTCGGCGACATCACCGACACCGCGTTCCTGACCCGCGCGTTCGACGGCGTGGACGGCGCCTACGTGCTCATGCCGCTGGACCTGGCCGGCGGCGGCTACGCCGGGCAGCAGGAGCGGGTGGGCACCTCGATCACCGCCGCGCTGGGCGCGGCCGGCGTGCCGTACGTCGTCGCGCTGAGCTCGCTCGGCGCCGAGCTGCCGAGCGGAACCGGGTTCCTGAGCAGCCTGTACGACCAGGAGCAACGCCTCGGCGCACTCGACGCGGACGTCCTGTTCCTGCGCCCCGGACTGTTCTTCGAGTCCTTCCTGCCGAGCCTGGACGCCATGCGCGAGCACGGCGCGCACGCGGACTCGATCGAGCCGGACGTCGCGCTGCCGATGATCGCGACCCGGGACGTCGCCGCGGCCGCCGCCGAGGCCCTGCTGGCCCGGGACCGGACCGGCGTGCGCGAGCTGCTCGGGCCGCGCGACATGACCGTCCCGGAGGCCGTCGCCGAGCTCGGGCCGCGGATCGGGCTGCCGGGCCTGGGCTACGTCCGGATGCCGGACGAGGCGCTGTCCGACGCCCTCGTCGGGGCGGGGTTGCCCGCGGACCTCACCGCGCTGCACCTGGCGATGAACGCCGCGTTCAACCGGGGCGTGATCCGCTCGCACGCCGGCCGGACCGCGGACACCACCACGCCGACGACGGTCGCCGAGTTCGCCGACTCGCTGGAGGTGCGGGCATGACCGTCCTGGTCATCGCGACGCTCGTGGGCTGCGGGCTGATGGCGGGGATCTACGCCGCCTTCTCCGTGGCGGTGCTGCCGGGCCTGCGGCTGCGGCCCGCCGCCGAGGCGGCCGAGACGATGCGGGCGGTCGACCGGCGGATCCTCAACCCGGTGTTCGGGCTGCTGTTCGGCGGGACGGCCGTGCTGTGCCTGGCCACGGCGGTCCTGGGCGCGGTCCTCGGCGGGACGCCGCTGCTGATCACCGGTGCGGTGGTCTCGCTGGTCGGCGGCCACGGGACGACGGTCGCGGTGAACATCCCGCTCAACAACCGGTTGGACCGCGGCGGCGAGTGGGCGGCGTTCGTCCGGCCGTGGGCCGTGGCGAACCACGTGCGGGGCCTGGCCTCGACGGCGGCGGCCGCGGTGCTGGCCGTCGGCCTGACCTGAGAGACACCTCTCCCGGCCAGGGGTGGCCACCGGGTCGTGCACGGGGCAGAGTGGTCCACCGGTCCGCTCCCCCGGGCCGTCTCACAGGACGACCTCGGGGGAAGACGTGAATCAGCACGAACGGCGGCGCTTCATCGCGCTGCGCGCGGACCAGGAGATCATCGCCCGCGCGGCCGCCTGGCTCCGGCACGACGCCGTCCAGTCCCAGTACGCGGGGCTCAGCCACCAGGAGTACGCCTTCGGCATGGCGTCCCTGCTCGACGTCGTCGCGATCAACCTGGGAGACCTGCCTCCGTCGATGCGGGGGCATGCCGTTCGGGTGTGCAGGACGATGCTCGGGGACCGGATGGACATGCCCGCCACCCGGCGGACCCGGCGTCGATAGGGCGGCGACCTGCCCGGACCGGAGTTGTCCACAGCTGTGGATGGACCTGTGGGCAAGTCGAACGCACGTTCGAGAACGGGCCGGGACCGGGTCAGAGCTCGGCCGGGCCCTCCTGCGGCTCCATCCCCAGCTGCTCCGCGACGGCTGCCATGATGTCCTGCACCGCGATCGTGTCCGCCAGGGGCAGGACGGCGCTCTCGGTGCGGCCCGCGGCGTAGCACTCCGTGACCTCGACGAGCTCGTGCGAGTACCCGGCACCCGAGGCGGGGCGGGTGATCGTCTCGGGGTCGTCGCCGTTGCGGCTCAGCACGATCGTCGAGGGATGGTGGAACCGCGGGAGCACCTCGATCCAGCCGTCGGTACCGACGACCCGCGCCATCCCCGGCGACTGGCAGCGCAGCGAGGCGAAGGCCGTCGCGGTGCGGCCGTCCGCGTAACCCAGCAGCACGGACTCCTCGACGTCCACGCCGCTCGCACTCAGGAGCCCGTGCGCGTACACCGTGTCCGGCGTGCCGAGCACCATCTGTGCGAACGAGATCGGGTAGACGGTCAGGTCGAACAGGGCCCCGCCGCCGAGCGCCGGGGAGTAGAAGCGGTCGTCCGGGTCCGCGTTCTGCTTCGCGCCCAGCTCCACCTGGACCGAGACGACGTCACCGATCGCGCCGTCGGCGATCAGCTCCTGCATCCGGACGACGGCCGGCTGGAAGCGTGTCCACATCGCCTCCATGACGAAGATCCCGCGCTCCCGGGCGAGGTCCGCGATCTCCCGCGTGGCGCCGGGGGTCACCGTGAAGGCCTTCTCGACCAGCAGCGCCTTGCCCGCCCGCAGGGCGGCGAGGGAGATCGCGCGGTGCTGCGGGTGCGGCGTGGCGACGTAGAGGACGTCGACGTCCGGGTCGTCCAAGATCGCCCGGTAGGAGCCGTGGGCGGTGGGGATCGTGTGCTCGGCGGCGAACGCCGTGGCCCGCTCCTTCGACCGCGAGGCGACGGCGACGACCTCCGCCCCCGGGACGTGCGGGAAGTCCTGGACCACCTTGGCCGCGATGCGGCCCGGGCCGACGATCCCCCAGCGGACGGTCATCTCGGCGTGCTCCTCCCCGCGCCGGCAGGGCACCGGGCGCGGCCCACACCCTCCCACGGTTCAGGAAAGCCACATTCCTGAAACGTGGCTACATGAATGTGGCTTTGCTGAACCTCCCGGGCTGAACCTCCGGGGCCGACCTCCGCAGAGCCTCACAGCCGGCGATAGCCCGGGTGCACCCCCGGCGTGAGCCCGTGCCCGTCGGCGAGCCGTTCCAGCAGGGAGCGCAGCGTCGCGCGCTCCTCCGGCGCGAGCCCGCCGCAGATGGCCTCGTCGTGCGCCTCGCCCACCTCCCCGATCCGGCGCAGCAGCCGCTCCCCCTCCTCGGTGAGGTGCAGCGCGTGCAGCCGCCGGTCCGCGGGGTTGCGCCGGCGCTCGACGAGCCCGCGCTCGTCCAACCCGTCGACGAGCGTGACGAGCCGGCTCGGCGGCGTGCCGAGCAGCGTCGCGAGCGCCTGCTGGGACTGGCCGGGCCGCGCCGCGATCGCCCGGAGCAGGCCGGTCTGCGGCGGGGTCAGGCCGATCTCGGCGATCCGCTCGGCGAACCGCGATGCGGCGTAGGAGCCCAGCTGGGCGAGCAGGAATGCGGAGCCCGGCCCGGGGTCCGGGCCGCTGGGCGGCGTGGGCGGCACGGCCGGAACCATACCGTTGACAAACCATATACGGAGTAGAACGATTCCTTTCTGTAACGACTGCGGAGGAGACACCACCACCGGGGAGGCCAGACGTGCACACGTTCCGATTCGGTGCGATCGAGTCACCGCGCGGCACCGCCGAGGAGTGGCTCGCGGTCGGGCGCCGGGTCGTCGACCTGGGGTTCTCGACCCTGCTCGTGCCGGACGGCACGACCCAGCACGCGCCGTTCCCCGCGCTCGCGGCCGCGACCGCCGTGCCGGACCTGCGCCTCGGTACGTTCGTGCTCGCGGCGTCGCTGCGGCCCCCGCGCTCCGCGGCCTGGGAGGGCCACACCCTCTCCGCGCTGTCCGGCGGCCGGTTCGAGTTCGGGATCGGCACCGGCCGGCCGGACGCCCGCGCCGAGGCCGAGTCGTTCGGCAGACCCTGGGGCACCGCGACCGACCGGTTGAACGCCGTCCGGGAGACCCTCTCCCACCTGCGAGAACTCGACCGGGAGCGGCATACGCCGGTGGTGATGGCCGCCGGCGGTCCGCGGGCGGCGGCCCTGGCGGCGGAGCTGGCGGACACCGTCACCCTCGCGACGCCCCCGCTCGCGCCGCGCGAGCGGTTCGCCGGCCTCGCGGCCGAGCTGCGGGAACGCGCGGGGGACCGGGACGTCGAGCTCGCGATGAACCTCTTCGTCGTCGACGACGGGAGCGGCTCGGTCCCGCCCTGGACCCGGCGGTTCCTCGGGGTCGATCCCGCCACGCTGGACGAGCGGGAGTCCCTCGCCGTCCTCCGCGGGACGCCACGGCAGATGGCCGACGAGCTGCACCACCGCCGGGACACCCTGGGCGTGACGTACTTCGTGGCGGGCGCGAACTACGCGGAGGCGCTGGCACCCGTGATCGACCTGCTCAGCGCCTGACCCCCTCCTGGCCGCTGAACGGCCAGGACGCCACGGTCGCGTAGACCGGGCGGCTCGTGGTCCCGGGCTCGAGGGTGCTGCTCATCAGGTGCAGGTCCGCGGCCACCCACGGCGTGCCGGTGAACCCGCCGAGCCGGGCCACGAACGGCCGCAGGTCCGTCCCCGTCCGGGCGCGGGCCAGGGTCAGGTGGGGGCGGTAGCGCCGCGGATCGACCGAGAGCCCGGCCCGCCGCCCGGCCGCCTGCGCGCGGGCCGCGGTCCGGCCCAGCCGCTCGGTGTCCCCGCCGACCCTGGTCCAGAGCACGCGGTCCCCGAACCGGCCGCCACCGCCGAGGGACAGCGTCGGGGCCGGGCGTGCCGCGGCCACCCGGGAGAGGAGCCCGCGCAGGTCCCCGAGGGTGCGCTGGGGAACCTCCCCGTAGAACGCCAGCGTGACGTGCCACTGGGTCCGGCCGCTCCAGCGCAGCTCCGGGTCGCCGAGGCCGCCGACCGCCGCCTCCAGCTCGTCGAGCGCGACGGCCGGCGGGACCAGCGCGGCGAACATCCTCACGACTGTGATCGTCGCAGAACTCCAGCGGCAGGAGGTGTCGTCGCGGCTAATCTGGCGCGGGTGACCCCGACGCTCACCGCGCTCGCCCGCCACCCGGTCAAGTCCTGCCGCGGACACTCCGTGACCTCCGCGGTCGTCGAGCCGTGGGGGCTCGCCGGGGACCGGCGCTGGCTGGTCGTCAACGCCGACGGGCTCGCCGTCACGGCCCGCACGAAGCCCCGGATGCTGCTGGTCGAGCCGGCTCCGGAACCGGACGGCCTGCTGTTCCGCGCCCCCGGGCTCGCGGACCTGCGCGTGCCGACCCCGCACGGCCGCCCCCTGACGGAGGTCCAGGTCTGGCAGGACCGGGTCAAGGCGACGCTCGCGGACGACGCCGCACACGGCTGGCTCACCGAGGCGATCGGCGTGCCCGTCCGGCTCGTGTACCTGGACGATCCGCGCCGCCGCCCGGTCGACCCGGCCTACTCGGCCGCCGCGGACCGCGTCTCGTTCGCGGACGGCTACCCGATGCTGCTCACCTCCGAGGCCTCGCTGGCCGCCCTGAACGAGCTCGTGGCGGCCGGGCCGAACGCGGCCGAGGGGCCGCTGCCCATGATCCGCTTCCGGCCGAACCTCGTGATCGGCGGCACCGGGCCCTGGGCCGAGGACGGCTGGACGGAGCTGCGGATCGGCGAGGCCCGGTTCCGGGTGGCGAAGGCGTGCAGCCGGTGCGTGATGACCACCGTGGACCCGGCGACCGCGGTCAAGGGCCGCGAGCCGCTCGCGACGCTGGCCAGGCACCGCAGGTTCGGTCCCAGGACGTTGTTCGGCGTGAACCTGATCCCGGACACCCCGGGCGTCACCGTGCGGGTCGGGGATCCCGTCGAGGTCCTCGGGACGCGCGACGGGAGCGAGCCGCTGCGGTGAGCACGGCGGGCGACGACGACAATGCCCGCATGCAGCCGGAGGACAGGAACCCGGACGGGGACGTGCCGGACGGCGGCGAGCTGGACTACTGGTCCTTCGTGGACACCGCGATCGCCCGGACGCTCGCCGTCCAGCCCGGGATCGATCCCGCCGCGATGCGGCTCGTGCTGAGCCTGCACCGGGCGTCGACCTCGCTGGCCTACGACCTGGAGTCCGCGGTGCACCGGCCCCGCGGCTGGTCCTGGCCGGGGTTCCGGGTGTTGTTCGTGATCCGGCTGACGGCACCGGTGGAGGCCAAACGCGTCGCGCAGCTCTCCGGGATGAGCCGCGCCGCGGTGTCCGCGCTGCTCAAGACCCTGGAGCGGGACGGCCTGGTCTCCCGCACCCCCGCCGCGCACGACCGCCGCTCCGCCGAGCTCACGCTCACCCCGGCCGGTGAGGACGCCTTCGGCAGCGCGTTCGTGGCCCACAACGACCGGGAGCGGAGCTGGGCCGCGGCGCTCGACGACGAGGAGATCACGACCCTGACCACGCTGCTGGAGAAGCTCATGACCGGGGACGCCGCGCAGCGCGCCAACCGGCGTTCCTGATCACAGGAGCGCCTGATACGCCCCGCCGTCGACCGGGATGGCCGCACCGGTGAGGAACGCCGCCTGCTGCGAGCACAGGAACCCGACGACCGCGCCGAACTCCTCCGGCGTCCCGAGCCGCCCGACCGGGAGCTGCGCTCCCGCCCGGGCGAGGTCCTCCTCGCTGCCGACCATGCTGCGCAGCCGGTTCGTCAGGTGCGAGCCGGGCTGCAGCGAGTTGACGGTGACCCCGTCCCCGGCGATCTCCCGGGCGAGTGTCCGCAGGAACCCGGTGGCGCCGGCCCGGGCCGTGTTGGACAGCACCAGGTCCGGCAGCGGCTGACGGACCCCGATCGAGGTGATCGCGACGATCCGGCCCCAGCCCTGCGCCCGCATTCCCGGCGCGGCCGCCAGGCACATCCCGACGACGGCGAGCAGGCTCCGGTCCAGCGCGGCCTGGTAGTCCCCGAGAGCGGTGTCCGCGACGCGGCCGGGCGCCGGCCCCGGCCCGTTGACGACCAGGATGTCCAGCCCGCCCATCCGCTCGCGGGCCTGCTCGACGAACCCCGCCGCGGCCTCCGGGTCCCGCAGGTCCGTCACGAGGTACTGCACGCCGAGCTTCTCCGCGGCGGACCGGGCCCGCCCCTCGTCCGAGCCGCAGCTCGTGCCCTGCGCCCCCGCCGCGACCCGCACCGCGGCACGCGCGTAGCCGAGCCCGCCGGTGGCGGCCGCCACCGCGGCCCTCTTCCCTGCGATCCCCAGGTCCACGTCGACCCCTTCCGTTGCGTGCGCCTCGGCGCCCGACAGTGCCGGACCTAGCGGGTGCGGTGCTCGCCCCACCGGTCGAAGTGCACGACCTGCTCGACGGGCAGGCGCTTGGGCTGCGACCACCGGCCGCGCTCCGGGTAGCCCATCGGGATCAACGCCATCGTCAGCGCGTCCGCGGGCAGGCCGAGCAGCTCGCGGACCTCGTCCTCGTGCCCGGCGTAGAGCGTGGTCAGCGTCGTGCCGATGCCGTAGGCGCGGGCCGCCAGGCTCAGCTGCTGGACCGCCCCGTAGATCGACGAGCCCAGCCGCGGGTTCGTGGCCTCGGCGGCGTCCCGGAGCACCGGGAACACCCAGACCGGTGCGTCCTCGAGGTGCAGCGCCAGGTTCTCCGCGGCCCGGAACGCGCTCGGGCTGAGCCCCTCGGTCCCGGGGGGCGCGGCGAGGATCTCCTCCTTGCGCCGGCCGTAGGCGGCCTCCCAGCCCTCCCGGTACCAGTCGGCGACCCGCTTCTTGACCGCCGGGTCGGTGACCACGACCCAGCCCCAGCCCTGCCGGTTCCCGCCGGACGGGCCGCGCACCGCGGCGTCGAGGATCGCCCAGAGCACGTCATCCGGGATCGGGTCCGTCGAGAGGTAGCGGCGCGAGGGGGTCGAGTGCAGGGCGTCGAGCAGCGAGAGTTCGTCGGTCACGGGGTCCTCCGGGGATGCCATGGGGGTAGGAGATCACGGGAGCGGTGCGGCGCCCGGCCGGGAGAGCGCGACCTCCGCGCCCGCGTCCGGGTTCGAGGGTTCCGGCGTGCGCCCCGGCAGGGCGATCGCGGAGCCCACCGCGCCGGCGAGCACGAGGCCGGCGAGCACGAACAGCGCGAAGCGCTGTCCGGCCAGGTCGCTGCCGAGCGGGGTCCCGCCCGCGTCCAGGGTCCGGGCGGTCGCGATCCCGGTGAGCAGGGTGACGACGGTGATGGACAGCGCCGAGCCGATCGCCTGGGTGCTGTTCAGGGCCCCCGCCCCGACGCCGTGCCGGGCGCGCGGGATGCCGGACATCGCGGTCACCGTGCAGCTGACGCTCGCGGCGCCGGTGCCGGCGCCGAGCAGCAGGAACGGCAGCAGCAGGTCGGTGTACACCGTCGTCGGCGTGACCGCGGTGGCCAGCAGGAACGCACCCGCCGCGGCCATGAGCAGGCCCGCCGGGACCAGCACCCGGGGACCGGCCAGGTGCAGGGTGCGGGACGCGACCTGCGCGACGACCGCCGTCGTCGCCGCCCAGGGGACGAACGCCAGGCCCGCCTGGAGCGGGGACCAGCCGATCGTCTCCTGCATGAACAGCGAGCTGGTGAAGTAGCAGCCGATCCCGGTGCCCGCGGTGACCACGATGAAGAGGAACGCGAAGGACGTCCGGCTGCGGAACAGGGCGAGCGGCAGCAGGGGTTCCGGGCTCCGGCGCTGCGACACGACGAACGCCACGCCGAGCAGCACCGCGGCGACGAGCAGGCCGACGGCGACGGGCAGCCCGGCCGATCCGCGCAGCTCACCCAGGCCCAGGACCAGTGCCGCGACCGCGCCGGTCCCGAGCAGCCCGCCCACCAGGCCGAGCCGCGGGCGCCGCGTGGGCCGCGCGGCGGACACGATCAGCAGCGCCATCACGGCGGCGATCAGGCACACCGGGACGTTGACGAGGAAGATCCACCGCCAGCCGCCCGCCTCGGTCAGGACGCCGCCGAGGACGTTGCCCAGGGTCGCCCCGACCGCACCGACGGCGGCCCACGCCCCGAGGGCGACGCTCCGCTCCCGGGTCGTGGTGAACACCGACGTCAGCAGGGCCATCGCCGCGGGTGACGCCATCGCGGCACCGACGCCGGCGATCACCCGGGAGGCGATCAACGGGCCGGCCTGCCCGACGACGGCGCAGAGCAGCGAGCCGGAGGCGAAGATCACCAGGCCGGCGAGGAAGAGCCGGCGACGGCCGAAGACGTCCGCGAGGCGCCCGCCCAGGAGCAGCAGGCAGCCGAACGCCACCGGGAAGGCGGTCAGCACCCACTGCAGCTCGGTGGGGCCGAGGCCGAGCTCGCGACGGATCGAGGGCAGCGACACCGTCACGACGGTCCCGCCCACCAGCATCATGAACTGGACGCTGCACATCAGGGCCAGGAACAGCCCCCGTCGGCGGACGACGACGGGGGCGGCTTCGGCGGTGCCGGGGGCCCGGGCCGGGCAGTCGGTGCTCACGCCGGTCGTCCGGCCCCCAGATACGCGATGATCGCGCCGAGTGTGTCCTCGAGGTACTCCAGGATCATCCCGTGCCCACCCCGCGGCAGGACCTGCAGCGTCCCGTTCGGCAGCAGCTCCGCCATCTCGACGGACTGCGACACCGGGGTCAGGACGTCCTCCGCCCCGGCCAGCACGAGCGTCGGCGTGGTGGCGGAGGGCAGGTCCGCCCGCGAGTCGTAGACCCGCAGACCCGCGGCCTGGGCCTCGAACCCGGCGAGCGACGTCGGGTGCGGGTCCTTGCGGGACAGCTCGGCCTGGGCCTGCACGACCGTGTGGTCCGAGAGCAGCCGCGGGGTGAACGCCCACGGCATGCCCTGGATGCCGATCGAGACGGGATCCAGGCCGACCCGGCGCAGCGCGAGCCCGGCGTCGAGCCAGGCGTCCTGGACGCCGGTGTAGGACGGGAAGGCGTTGAGCAGCACCGCCCGCGTCAGCACCTCCGGATGCCGGATCAGCATCGACTGCAGGACGGACCCGCCGAGCGACCAGCCGACCGCGGCGACCGGGCCGAGCCCGAGGTGCTCGACGAGCGCCGCGGCGTCGTCGCCCAGGTCGTCGATCGCGTACGGGCCGGGGGGCACCTCGGAGAGGCCGGTGCCCCGGTTGTCGAAGGTGATCACGGTCCAGGACTGTGCGAGCCGCGGCGCGGCGGCGGCCCAGGCGAGCGAGCTCGACCCGAGCCCGGCGATCAGCAGCAGCGGCGGACCGTCCCCCGTCACGTCGTACCGCAGGGTGACGCCGTTGACCGTGGCGGTGCTCATGAGCCGGCCACCAGCGACGGGGCGGCCGCGGCGACGCGGCGCCTGCTGACCTCCGGTGTCCAGTGGTCCGGTTGGTCCGCCCACAGGTCGCGGAGCTGCGGGATGACCTTGCTGCCGAACAGCCGGGTGTTCTCGGCCGCGGTCTCCTCGGGGAGGTTGCCCATGTGCAGCGAGGCGATCAGCTGCCCGACGCGCAGCTCGGTGGCCAGCTCGCGCAGCCGCTGCGCCACCCGGTCCGGGGTCCCGGCGATGATGTAGCCCTTCTCGTCGTACTCCCAGAAGCTCATCTCGCCGTTCACCGCGCGCCGCTTGTCCTCCGCCGCCTGCGGGCTGGTGGTGCGCTTGAGCACCCCCGCCATCGCGGCCGTGGAGTTGTAGCCGGGCGGGGTGGCCCAGCGCATCGCGGGATCCCGGACGCGCTGGAAGTACTTGACGGCCTCGGAGTACTTCGCCTCGGCCTCGGCGTCGGTGTCCGCGACACAGACGAGCTGGGTGAAGGCCATCCGGTGCGGGTTCATGTCCCCGTCGTTCGCGGCCACGTAGTCCCAGTAGCCGTCGACCAGCGGTTTCGCCGCCTGCAACCCGGAGAACGAGAGGTGGCCGTAGCAGTAGTTCTCCCGGGTCACCAGCTCCCAGGTCTCCGGGCTCGACGAGCCGGGCACCCAGATCGGCGGCCGGGACTGGATCGGCCGCGGCCACAGGTTCACGTACCGCAGCTGGGTGTACTTCCCGTTGAACGCGAAGGGTTCCGGCTCGCGCCAGGCCCGGGTGACGAGCTCGCGCGCCTCGTGGAAACGCTCGCGGAGCTCGATCGGGGGCCGGGCGTAGGCGTAGGCGGAGTCCATCGGGGTGCCGAAGACGAACCCGGCGATCAGCCGCCCCTCGGACAGGCAGTCCAGGTAGGCCATCTCCTCCGCGACCCGGATCGGCGGATTGTAGAGGGCGAGAGAGTCCCCGATGACGAGGATCGCCGCGTTCTCGGTGCTGCTCGCGACGCTCGCGGCGAGCAGGTTGGGCGACGGCGTCATCGCGAACGGCGTCTGGTGGTGCTCGTTGACGGCGAGCCCGTCGAAGCCGTCCCGGTCCGCCTGCTGCATCAGCCGGATGAACATCCGGTAGTTGGCGCCGATCCGGTGGGGGTCCGCCATCGCGATCGGGCTGTCCACCCATCCGCCCTGCCCCGGCGCGGGGAACTCCGGGGGCAGGCCGTCGTAGGTCACCTCTGCGAACCAGTGGAACTTCACCGGGGAAGCGTGGGCGGCGCCCGAGCCCGCGGACAATGGAGAACCGCACACTCGTTTCCCGGTAGCAGTGGACGCTTTTCCAATCTTCCCGGTCAGCTGTCCGTAAAGGGCCGGACGTCCGGAAGTCCGCCGCATATCCGAGTGTGGACACGTTGCCTTTCCAGGGCCGCACGGCTTAGCGTCCCCCACAGCGGCGCACCACACCTCAGCGCCAGTTCGAGCCGGTACCCACACCGGTGACACGATCGAGACCACTGCACGAGAACCGGGACGTCCCGGAGTTCCGCCGTGCCCGGAAATGTCCCGGACCGACTTCGACGAGGAGGTCGATCATTCGTGCTGAAGTTCTTTCTGACGCGCTTGGCGACGACCATTCCTGTGCTCATCCTGGTGACCTTCGTGGTCTTCGGGTTGGTGCTGCTGATCCCCGGTGACCCGGCCGTCACCATCGCGGGGCCCGACGCGACGGTCGAGCAGGTCGCGGCCGTCCGCGTCCGGCTCGGGCTGGACCGCCCCATGGTCGTGCAGTACTGGGACTGGATCACCAGCGCCGCCTCCGGCGACCTGGGCACGTCCCTGTTCACCAGCCGCCCGGTCGCCACCTCCATCGGCGACGGGCTGCCGGTCACGATCGCCCTCGCGGCGACGGCCCTGCTCATCTCGCTGCTGATCGCGATCCCCACCGCGATCGTCTCCGCGCTGCGCCGCGGCACCTGGCTGGACCGGGTCTCGACGATCGGCTCGTCGCTGGGGATCGCCCTGCCGTCGTTCTGGCTGGGCCTGATGTTCGTGCTGCTCTTCAGCCTCACGCTCGGCTGGCTGCCCGCCACCGGCTACGTCCCGATGTCCCGCAACCCCGGGGACTGGCTGCTCCACATCTTCCTGCCGGCCCTCACCCTGGGCATCGCGGGCGCCGCGGAGAGCGCACGGCAGCTCCGCGGGTCGATCATCGGTGTCCTGCAGCAGGACTACGTGCGCACCGCCCGGGCCAAGGGGCTGCGCGGCCGGATGGTGATCGGCAAGCACGTCATGAAGAACGCGAGCGTCCCGCTGGTCACCGTGCTCGGGCTGCAGATCACCGCCCTGCTCGGCGGCGCGGTGCTCGTCGAGCAGATCTTCGGTGTCCCCGGCCTCGGCCAGGTCGCGATCAACGCCGTCACCACCCGGGACATCCCGGTGATCCAGGGCGTCGTGCTGGTCGCGGTGGTGGTGGCGATGGGCTCGAACCTGCTCGTCGATCTCACGTACGGCTACCTCAACCCGAAGGTGCGGCCCCGATGACCGAAGTCGATCCCAGAATGGCTGCGGAGAAGAAGCCGGACACCACGCCCGAGACCATCACGGCTCCCGAGGCCCCGGCCGCCTCGGCGATGCCCTCGGGCGAACCGGCCACCGTCTCGGCCGCGGCGCTCGCCCACGGCGGCGGCGCGTGGTCGGACTTCCGGCGGCGGGTCGGCGGCAACACCGGCGCGATGATCGCGCTCGGCGTGCTGACGTTCCTCGTCCTGATCGCGGCCATCGGGCCCTTCATCACCCCGGCGGACCCGAACGAGCAGAACCTCCGCGCCGTGCTGCTCGACCCGTTCAGCGCGGGGCACATCCTGGGCACGGACCAGCTCGGCCGCGACATCCTGAGCCGGCTGATCGTCGGCACCCGGGTCTCGTTGTTCGCCATCACCCTGGCACTGGCGGTGGCGATGGTCATCGGGGTACCGCTGGGCTTCGTCTCCGGCTTCATCGGGGGCCGGTTCGACCAGCTCGTCATGCGGCTCAACGACGCCGCCATGAGCTTCCCCCCGCTGCTGCTCGCGATCGCCCTCGTCGGCGTGCTCGGCCCGAGCCTGCGCAACGCGATGTTCGCCGTCGGGATCCTGATGGCACCCCGGTTCCTGCGGCTGGTGCGGGGCGTGGTGATCGGGCTCAAGGAGGAGACCTTCGTCGAGGCCTCGCGCAGCATCGGCACCCCCACCTGGATGATCATCATCCGGCACATCCTGCCCAACACGCTGTCCCCGCTGACCGTCGCGATCGCCGTCACGGCCGGTTACGCGATGCTGTCGGAGGCCGGCCTGAGCTTCCTCGGCCTCGGCGTCCAGCCACCGGACGCCAGCTGGGGCTCCATGATCCGCGAGGGCTTCCTGTACTTCGGCCGCTCGCCCTGGCTGGGCATCTTCCCCGGCGTGCTCATCGCCCTGACCGTCTTCACCTTCGTCACCCTCGGGGACGGGCTGCGGGACGCGCTGGGCCGCGAGGAGAGGACCGAGTCGTGACCGCAGCACCGACCACCCCCACCGCCACCGACACGACGCTCGAGGTGGAGAACCTCAAGGTCGACGTGCTCACCGAGAAGGGCTGGGCCACCGTCGTCGACGGCGTGAGCTTCGGCGTGGCGCGCGGGGAGACGCTCGGCATCGTCGGCGAGTCCGGCTCGGGCAAGAGCGTCACGTGCCTGGCCATCGCCGGGCTGATGCCACCGGGCCAGACCCGCGTCACCGCGGACACCCTGCGGCTGCTGGAGCACGACCTCACCGCGTTGTCCCCCAAGGAGATGGCGGACATCCGGGGCCCGAAGATCGCGATGATCTTCCAGGAGCCGATGAGCAGCCTGAACCCGGCGTTCACCGTCGGGGACCAGATCGCCGAGGTGCTCCGCCGGCACGAGGGCCTGTCCCGCAAGGAGTCCCGCAAGCGGGCGATCGAGCTGCTGGACCGGGTCGGGGTGCCGAGCCCCGCACGGCGGGCGCTGCAGTACCCCTTCGAGTTCTCCGGCGGGATGCGGCAGCGCGTGATGATCGCGATCGCGCTGGCCTGCAACCCGGACGTCATCGTCGCCGACGAGCCGACGACCGCGCTGGACGTCACCGTGCAGGCCCAGATCCTCGAGCTGCTCCGGGAGATCCAGGAGGAGCACGGGATGTCGGTCATCTTCATCACCCATGACCTCGGGGTCGTCGCGGACGTCTGCGACCGGGTGCTGGTGATGTACGCGGGCCAGATCGTGGAGGGCGCGGATCTCGCCGAGCTGTTCGCGGACCCGCAGCACCCGTACATGGAGGGGCTGCTCGCCGCGATGCCGCGGATGGACAACCCGTCCGACGCCCTGGTGAGCATCCCGGGCCATCCGCCACGGGTCGGGGACATGCCGGACGGCTGTCGCTTCCACCCCCGCTGCGGCTACGCGACGGACGCGTGCCGCACGGACTCGTCCCCCCTGCTGGAACGGGTTGCCCCCGGCCACACCACCCGGTGCCTGCGGCACCCCGAGCTGACGCTGCGAGGTTCACCGTGAGCGAGCCGCTCCTCGAAGTACGTGACCTCGAGGTCACCTTCTCCCCGCGCAAGCGGCTGTTCCGCGAGCGCGTGAACCTGCGCGCCGTCGACGGGATCAGCTTCGACCTCACCGAGGGCGAGACGCTCGGCCTGGTCGGCGAGTCCGGCTGCGGCAAGTCGACGACGGCGCGCGGCCTGATGCGCCTCGTCGAGCCCAGCGGCGGCTCGGTGAAGCTGGAGGGCCGCGAGCTCCTCGGCCTGCCGCAGAAGGAGCTGCGCACGGCGCGCCGGGACATCCAGATGGTCTTCCAGGACCCGTACTCGTCCCTGGACCCGTCGATGCTGGTCCGGGACTCGATCGGCGAGCCGCTGGACGTCCACGTGAAGCTCGGCCGCACCGAGCGCGTCGAGAAGGTGGCGGAGCTGCTGCGCCGGGTCGGCCTGCCGCCGGAGTACATGACCCGCTACCCGCACGAGTTCTCCGGCGGGCAGCGCCAGCGCCTCACCATCGCCCGCGCGATCGCCGCGGACCCCAAGATCCTCGTCCTCGACGAGGCGGTGTCCGCCCTGGACGTCTCCACCCAGAACCAGGTCATCGGCCTGCTGGAGGAGCTGTCCACGGAGATCGGGCTGACCTACCTGTTCATCGCGCACGACCTGTCGGTGGTGCGCCACATCTCGGACCGGGTCGCGGTGATGTACCTGGGGCAGATCGTGGAGCACGGGGACGCCAAGCGCGTCTTCGACTCCCCGGCCCACCCCTACACCCAGGCGCTGCTCTCCGCCGTGCCCGTCCCGTCCCCGCTGACCCAGCGCAACCGCGAGCGGATCGTGCTGTCCGGGGACCCGCCGGACCCGTCGCGGGTCCCGCCGGGATGCCGCTTCCACACCCGCTGCCGCTACGTCATGGACATCTGTCGCACGGAGGTCCCGCTCGCGACGCCCGCGATCGGCTCCGGCGAGGTGGCCTGCCACCTGCACACCACCGGCCCGCGGCTCGGCGGCTCGTCCGTCCGGACGATGGGCGCCGGGATCCCCGTGCGCAGCTCGCGGGAGGTGCCGGCATGAGGCGGGCGGTGTGGGAGGGCATCGAGAAGATCGCCCTCACCGAGGTGGACACGCCGGAACCCGGCCCGCGCGACGTCGTGCTGGACATCGGCGCCTGCGGGATCTGCGGGTCGGACGTGCACGCCTATGCCGAGGGCGCCTGGATCGCCGCGGGCTCCCCGATGGGCCACGAGTTCTCCGGCACCGTGCGCAGCGCGGGTGCGGAGATCCGCGGGCTCGCGGTCGGGGACCGGGTGGCCGTGAACCCGATGGGGCCGTGCGGGGTGTGCCGGCAGTGCTCGCTCGGCCGGACCAACCTGTGCGCGGGCGCGGTGAACAGCGCCCGCGGCGGCCTGTCGGACCAGGTCCTGGTGCCCGAGGCCGAGTCCGGGGCGCGGCTGTTCCGGATGCCGGAGGAGATGACGTTCGAGGAGGGCGCGTTCCTCGAGCCGCTCTCCGTCGCGGTCCGCGCGGTGACCTCCGCGGCGCCCGAGCTGGACGCGCCGATCGTCGTCGCCGGGCTCGGCTCGATCGGCCAGTGCGTGCTGCGGGTCCTGCTCGCCTACGGCGCGACGGACGTCGTGGGGATCGATGTCTCCCCCGCCCGGCTCGACGTCGCGCGCGCGATCGGCGCCCAGGTCGTGGACGCCCGCGCGGAGGACGCCCGCACCCACCTGCTGGACCGCTGGGGGACCTCGGTCTCGCCGTACCAGCAGGGCGGCAACGTCGGCACGTTCTTCGAGTGCTCCGGCGCCGTCCCGATGACGACCATCGCCACCGAGGTCACCCGCGCCGGCGGCACCGTCTCCCTCGCCGGGCTCAACGGTTCCACCCCGCCGGTCGACCTGGACACGGTGGTGCAGAAGGAGCTGCGGCTGCTCGGCAGCTTCGCCTACACCGGGCCGGACTCCGCCGAGGCGTTCCGGCTGCTCGCCGCCGGCGCCGTCCGGGTGGCGGCGCTGGTGTCCCACCGCGTGCCGCTCAGCCGTGTCGGCGAGGCCTTCGAGACCCAACACGCCGTGGACGGCTCGATCAAGGTCGTCGTCGTGCCCGACTAGATCTCGGCGACGACCAGCTCTCCCCCATTCGAAGGAGCACGTATGTACGCCGTCGGCATCCCCCGCCCCGGAGGCCCGGAGGTCCTGGAGCTCGTCGAGCTCCCGACCCCCGAGCCCGGGCCGGGCGAGATCCGCATCCGGACGGCCGCCGCCGCGGTCAACCCCACCGACACCGCGTTCCGCCAGTGGGGACCGCGGGAGAAGGAGGGCCTGGCGCCGCCGTGGATCCCGGGCATGGAGATGGCCGGCACCGTGGACGCGGTCGGCGAGGGCGCGCCCTGGACGGTCGGCGACCGGGTGATGGCGATCGTCATGCCCCGCCGGGCGCTGGGCGGCGCCCAGGCCGAGTACGTCGTCATCCCCGCGGACGGCGCGGCCGCGATCCCGGACGGCATCTCCGACGCCGAGGCCTCCACGCTGCCGATGAACGGGCTGACCGTCTACTCGGCCCTGCTGCACCTCGGCCTCGCCCCCGGCCAGACGCTCGGCGTCACCGGCGCGGCGGGAGCCGTCGGCGGCTACGCGATCGAGCTCGGCAAGGTCGCCGGGCTGCGGGTCGTCGCCGACTCGAGTGAACGCGACGAGGAACTGGTCCGCTCCCTGGGCCCGGACGTCGTGGTGCGCGCGTCGAAGAACGTCAACGAGGAGGTCTCGGCGTTCCGCGAGGCCGTACCCGGTGGCGTCGACGGGCTGATCGACGCGGCGGTGCTGGACGCGGGCGCGCTCCCGATCGTCAAGGACGGCGGGGCGCTGGCCACGGTCCGGTTCTGGCCGGGACCGTCCGAACGGGACATCCGGATCCACCCGGTCATGGTCGGCGACCACCTGCACGACGGTGCGGAGATCGCGAAGCTCGCGCAGCTCGTCGTCGAGAAGCGGCTGACCCTGCGCGTCGCGCAGACCTACCCGGCCGCCGAGGCCACCGCCGCCCACGAGCGGCTCCAGGCGGGCGGCACCCGCGGCCGTCTCGTCCTCACCTTCTAGAAGGGATCACCACCATGGGCATGTTGGACGGGAAGGTCGCGGTGATCACCGGCGGCGCCAGTGGCATCGGGCAGGCGACCGCGGTGCGGTTCGCCGAGGAGGGCGCGGACATCGTCATCGGCGACCTCCAGGACGGGGCCGAGACCGTCGCGCTCGTCGAGCAGGCCGGGCGCAAGGCGCGGTTCGTCCGGACCGACACCACGAGCGAGGCGGACTGCGACGCGCTGGTCGCCGCCGCCGTCGAGACGTTCGGGAAGGTCGACGTCGGCGTGGCCGCGGCGGGCGTCGCGACCGCGGCCGGGGCGAGCAACGTGCAGACCAGGGCGGCGGGCGGGAACGCCACGAACGTCGTGAACCTGGAGCCGGACAACTTCCGCCGGGTCCTCGACGTCAACGTGATCGGGGTGCTGTTCACCGACCGGGCGCTGGCCCGGCAGATGCTCGCGCAGGGCACCGGCGGCTCGATCGTCAACATCGCCTCGACGGCGGCGAAGATCCCGCTGGCCGGGGCTGCGCCGTACTGCGTGTCCAAGGCCGGGGCCTGGATGCTCACCAAGGTCATGGCGCTGGAGCTGGCCCAGACCGGCGTCCGGGTCAACGCCGTCGGGCCCGGTTACACGGCCACGCCGATGATCGCCGGGATCGAGGACAACGAGGCGGCCTTCACCTCGGCCATGTCCATCACCCCGATGAACCGCCTCGGCACCGCGGCGGAGTCCGCGGCCGCCTGTCTCTACCTCGCCAGTGACGACTCGTCGTTCACCACCGGTCAGATCCTGCATCCGGCCGGCGGCCAGTTCACGGGCTGAGCCCCACCCCGTAAGAGAGGAACCACCCCCGTGATAGGCACTCCGCGACGATTGCTCATCGGCCTCGTCGCCGCGTCCGCCCTGCTCCTCACCGCCTGTGGCGGTGGGGGCACGGCCGACACCGCTGCGGCGGCGTCGGACCCGAACGCGATCCTGCGCTACGCGTTCGTGCAGAACGTCTCCAGTTTCGACCCGCACCGCTCCAGCAACGCCTGGGACATGGTCAACCTGCGCCTGGTCTACGACCAGCTGCTGCAGGAGGACCAGAACGGCGACATCCAGCCGATGCTGGCCACGAAGTACGCGTTCACGGACGGCGGCAAGGTCCTGCAGCTCACCCTGCGGGACGACGTGACCTTCCACGACGGCACGAAGTTCGACGCCGCCGCGGTCAAGGCGAACCTGGAACGCGCCAAGACGATGGAGACCAGCACGCTGCGTGGCGCGCTGAGGGCCATCGACTCGATCGACGCCCCGGACGCCACGACCGTCCGGCTGAACCTGAACTCACCGGGTGGCAACCTGCCCGCGCTGTTCACCGAGCGCTACGGCTCGATGATCAGCCCGGCGGCGTTCGGCAACCCGGACCTGGACCAGAAGCCCGTCGGCTCCGGCATGTTCACCATGACCGAGTACGTCCCGGGGCAGGTCACCCGCTACACGAAGGCCCCGACCTACTGGGACCCCGCCGCGGTGAAGGTCGCGGGCGTCGAGGTGTACGTCCAGACGTCCTCGCCGACCAGGCTGAACATGCTGCGCACCGGGCAGATCGACATGACCTACCTGGACCCGTCCGTGCAGGACCAGGCGGTCGCCGCGGGGCTGAAGGTGGAGCCGTCGCAGAGCACCACGATCTTCCGGATGACGGTCAACACCGCCAAGGCGCCCTTCGACAAGCTCGAGGTGCGGCAGGCGATGGAGCACGCCATCGACCGGCAGGCGATCGTCGACGGGATCCTGTTCGGCATCGGCAAGCCGACCGCGCAGCTCATCCCGCCGGGCCACTGGGCCTACGACGAGAAGGTCGCCTGGGACGGGCCGGACTACAACTACGACCCGGCGAAGGCGAAGGCGCTGCTCGCGCAGGCCGGCTACCCGGACGGTGCCGACTTCGAGATGCTCGTCCCCGCCCTCGACGACCACCGCGCGGTGTCCGAGGCCGTGGTGCCGATGCTCGAGGCGGTGGGCCTGCGCCCGAAGTCCCGGGTGATCGAGCCCGCGACCACGCCGTCGACGTTCTTCAGCCGCCAGGAGGGCAACGCCTACATCGGCGCGAGCGCCCCGTTCGTGGACCCGACGACCCAGTACGAGTCCAACCTCACGGGACAATTCACCAACCCGTGGAACACCACGTCGCCGGAGTTCACCGCCGCCTGGAACGAGTCCCTGGTGGGTGCCACCCGCGAGGAGCGGCTGCCCGCCGTCCACAAGATGATCGAGGACGAGAAGGACCTGCGCCGGCAGTTCGGCATCTACGCCGCCCAGCCGCCGAGCGTCTGGACGGACAAGGTGATCTTCCCCGAGGGCTACAAGCCGGCCTACGCGCCGACGTTCCGGGGCGTCGCGATCGCGGCGGGCTGAGTTCTCGTGCCGGCCGACATCGAGGCTCTCGCACGGGATCTGCGCGCCGAGAGCGACGACCTCCTCGCACTCGTCGAACCCCTGCCGGAGGCGGGCTGGGACACCCCCACGCCCGCCCCCGGGTGGGCCGTGCGGGACCAGGTCAGCCATCTCGCGCACTTCGACGAGGCCGCGGTGCGCTCCGTGCTCGACCCGGACGGCTTCCGGGCGGACCTCGAGGCGATGCGGCGGGCACCCGCCCCCGCGTCCGGCGACGCGATCGCCGAGCGCTACCGGGCGCTGCCGGGCACGGAGCTGCTCGACTGGTTCCGTGAGGCCCGGACCGAGCTGATCGAGGTGTTCGGCGGCAGCGACCCGGCGCTGCGGGTGCCCTGGTACGGGCCGCCGATGTCCGTGGCGTCCTCGCTCACCGCCCGGCTGATGGAGACCTGGGCGCACGGCCAGGACGCCGCGGACGGGCTCGGTGTCGCCCGGGAGCCGACGGCGCGGCTGCGGCACGTCGCCCACATCGGCGTGGGCGCCCGCAGGTTCGCCTATGCGACCAACCGCAGGCCCGACGACGAGCGCCCGGTCCGGGTCGAGCTCACCGCCCCCGACGGGGACGTCTGGGCCTGGGGCCCGGCGCACGTCCCGGACCGGATCACCGGTCCCGCACTGGACTTCTGCCTGCTCGTCACCCAGCGCCGCCACCTGGCGGACACCGAGCTCGTCGTGACCGGGCCGGCCGCGACCGGATGGGCGGAGATCGCCCAGGCCTTCGCCGGACCGCCCGGTGCGGGCCGGACACCCGGACAGTTCCGCCTCACCTGACGAAGGGAATCGCCCAGGCTTTCGCCGGACCACCCGGCGCGGGCCGTACACCCGCACAGTTCGGCATCACCTGACGGATCGGAGTACGCAATGGCGCGTCGACGATGGCTCGTGGGGCTGCTCGCAGCCCTGTCCCTGCTGGTGACGGGATGTGCGGGAGGTGGAGGATCCGGTGGTGAGGCCGCCACCGAGGTGGACCCCGACGCCACTCTGCGCTTCGCCTTCTCGCAGGCGGTGTCCACCTTCGACCCGCACAGGTCCGGGAACCCCTGGGACAACTTCGTCTACCAGCTCCCGTACGACCACCTGATCCGGATGGACACCTTCGGCGAGCTGAAGCCGCAGCTGGCCACCTCGTGGGAGTTCGTGGACGGCGGGAAGGCGCTGGTGCTGAAGCTGCGCGACGACGTCACGTTCATCGACGGCACCACGTTCGACGCGACCGCGGCCAAGGCGAACCTCGACCGCGCGCGGACGATGGAGACCAGCGCGGTCAAGGGCCTGATCAAGGCCATCTCCGGGGTCCAGGTCGTGTCCCCCACCGAGATCCGGCTCGATCTGTCCGCACCCGGCGGCAACCTGCCCTACTTCCTGGCCAGCTCGTCCGGGGTGATGATCAGCCCGGCCGCGTTCGACAACCCCGACCTGGACCAGAAGCCCGTCGGCTCGGGCATGGGGATCATGACCGAGTACGTGCCCAACCAGGTCGTCCGGTTCGACCGGAACCCGAACTACTGGGACAAGGAGGCGGCGAAGGCCGCCAAGTACGAGATCTACGTCCAGCCGACCGCGACCACCCGGCTGAACATGCTGCTCGGCGGGCAGGCGGACATCTCCAACCTGGAGGCCTCGCAGGCGGACCAGGCGAACGCGTCCGGGCTGATCGCCGAGGCCTCGGCCAGCACGGCGATCCTCAACTTCTTCATGAACCCCGGCAAGAAGCCGTTCGACGACCTGCGGGTCCGGAAGGCGCTCGAGCACACGATCGACCGGACCGCGATCGTCGACGGTGTCTTCTTCGGCTACGGCAAGCCCGTCGCCCAGTTCCTGCCGCCGGACCACTGGGGTTACGACCCGACCGTCACCCCGGACGCCCCGGAGTACAACCTCGACCCCGCCCGCGCCAGGTCCCTGCTCGCCGAGGCCGGCTACCCGGACGGCGCGGAGATCGAGTTCCTGGTCCCGGGCATCGACAGCCACCGCTCGGCCGCCGAGGCGCTCGTTCCGATGATGGAGGCGGGCGGCTTCAAGGTCCGCACCCGGGTGATCGACGCCGCGACGACCGCCGACACCTTCTTCGGCCGCGAGGAGGGCAACGCCCTGATCGGCATGGGCTCGCCGGTCGCGGACCCGACCACCGCGTACCTGCCCGACCTGCCGGACCAGTACTACAACCCGTGGAACGTCAGCACGCCCGAGTACGTGGCGGCGTGGGGAGCGGCCCTGGTCGGCGACACCCCGGAGACCCGGGCACCTGCGGTGCGCACGATGGTCGAGCTGGAGAAGGACATCCGCAAGCGGGTGCCCGTGCACCAGCACACGCCGCCGATCGCGCGCACGACCAAGGTCGTGCTGCCGCAGGACTACCGGATCAACTTCATGTTCAGCCTGCGCGGGGTCGGGGTCGGGGCGGCGGCCTGATGTACCTGGAGGGGATGCGGGTCCTGGATCTCACCGACGAGCGCGGGCTGCTCGCCGGGCGGATGCTCGCGGACCTGGGCGCGGATGTCGTCGCGGTCGAGCCGTCGGGGGGTTCGACCGCGCGGCGCCGCGCCCCGCGGGACCCGGGGACCGGCGAGTCGTTCCTCTGGACGGCGTTCGCGGCGAACAAGCGCGGCGTCGTGCTCGACGACCCGGCCGACGTCGCGCGGCTGGCCGCGGCGGCGGACGTCGTGATCATGACGTGGCGGCCCGATGATCCCGGGCCCTCGGCGGAGGAGCTGGTGGAGGCGAACCCCCGGCTGATCGTGGCCGTGATCTCGGCCTTCGGCCGCACCGGGCCGAAGGCCGGGTACGCGGAGTCCGATCTCGTGCTCTGGGCGGCGGGCGGGCCGCTCGAACCGCACCGGGACGGGGAGCGGCCACCGCTGCGGATCAGCGTGCCGCAGGCCTACCGGCACGCGGCGGCGGACGCCGCGGGCGGGATCATGCTGGCCCGGCAGGCGTTGCGGCGCACCGGCCGTGGCCAGGTCGTGGACGTGGCGGTGCAGGCCTCGCTCGGGGTCACGACGCTGGCCCGGGTGCTCGCCCACGCCGTCGGGGACGTCACCTGGGCGCGCCCCACGAGACCCCTCCCGGACCGGAGCGGCAGCGGTTCCGGCACGCCGAGCCTGATGAAGAAGTGGACGGTGCGGGACGGGCTGGTGGAGCTGCACCTCGCCGTCGGCCCGGCGTCCGGGCGGTTCACGAACAACCTGTTCGGCTGGATCCACGCCGAGGGCGCCTGCCCCGAGCACATGGCCGCCTGGGACTGGTCGACGCTCCCCGAGCGGATCGCCGCCGGTGAGCTGACGAACGCCGATCTCGCCGAGGCCCGCGAGGTCGTCGCGGCGTTCCTGGCCCGCTTCACGAAGGCCGAGATCCTGCGCGCCGCGATCGAGCACCGCCTGCTCTGCGTGGGGATCAACGACATGTCCGACATCGCGTCCTCCGGGCAGCTCGCGTCCCGGGACTACTGGGCGGACATCGGCCCGCACCGGCTCCCGGGCCGGTTCGCGCACCTCACCAACGGCGCGGTCGGCGTCCGCCGGCCGGCACCGCGGCTCGGGGAGCACACCGCGGACGTGCTCGCGGAGTGGGCGGCGCGGGAGGTGACGGTGTGACCCCCGGTACCGGCGACGCGGCCGACGCGCTGGCCGGGCTGAAGGTCCTGGACCTGAGCTGGGTGGTGGCCGGGCCGTTGATCGGCCGGGCACTCGCGGACTTCGGGGCGGACGTGATCCGCGTCGAGTCCTCCACCCGCATCGAGACGGCGCGCTGGATGCCGCCGTTCTACGCGGGCGAGTCCTCCCCGGAGAACTCGTCGCTCTACGGCACGTGCAACGCCGGCAAGCTCGGGATCGCGCTCGACCTGTCCCGACCCGAGGGCCGGGACGTGGTGCGGGACCTCGCGCGCTGGGCGGACGTCGTCGTCGAGGCGTTCTCGCCGGGCCGGCTCGCGCGGTGGGGCCTGGGCTACGACGACCTGCGGGAGGGCCACGAGGACCTGGTCATGCTCAGCACCTCGCTGCAGGGTCAGACGGGGCCGGACCACGAGCTCGCCGGGTACGGCAACGTCGGGGCGTCGCTGAGCGGGTTCCAGCATCTCGTCGGCTGGCCGGACCGGCCCCCCGTCGGACCGTTCGGGCCGTACACGGACTACATCGGGCCGAAGTTCTCCCTGGTCACGCTGCTCGCCGCGCTGGAGTACCGGGAGGCGACCGGCCAGGGCTGCCACATCGACGTCGCGCAGGTGGAGTGCGGGATCTACTTCCTGTCCCCCGAGGTCGCGGAGCACCACGTGCTCGGCACCGTGGCGCAGCGGGCGGGGAACGCGGACCGCGAACACGCCCCGCACGGCGTCTACCCGTGCGCCCCGGAGGACGGACGGGACCGGTTCGTCGCGATCGCCGTGCGGACGGACGCGGAGTGGGCCGCGCTGTGTTCGGCGCTCGGGCTCGTCGGGGTGCCCCGCTCGTCGTCCGACGCCGCTGTGGCTGCGTGGACCGCGGAGCGTCCGGCGCACGCCGTCGAGGCGTTGTTGCAGGCCGTGGGGGTGCCCGCGCACGTCGTCGCCTCGAGCACGGACTTCTGCACGGACCCGCAGATCGAGCACCGCGAGCATCTGGTGCGGCTGCCGCACGCCCGGCACGGGGAGGACGTCGTGGAGGCGCCGCGGTACCGGCTCTCGGACACGCCGGGGACGCCGAGACGCGCCGCCCCGGACTTCGGGCAGCACACCGACGAGGTGCTCGGCGGGATCCTCGGCTACCCCGCCGCGCGGATCGCCGAGCTCGCGGAGGCCGGGGTGCTGAGCTGAGCGGGTGCTGAGCAGCAGGACACCGGCTCCCCGGCCGTGACAGCATTGGGGGGTGTCCGACGGATCGAGCTCCGCCCTGCCCCTCTTCGAGGTCACGGTCACCCGGGAGGACACCGGCTGGTGCGCGGTGGTCGACGACGTCCCCGGATCCGCGCGGGTCGAGACCTTCGCCGAGCTCGACACCGCGGTGCGCCGGCTGGTCGAGTCCACCGGGCCGGAGGACTTCGACCTGTTCTGGAACTACGCCTGAGAGAGTGTTGTGAAACCTGGTGATCACTCGGCGTGGCGGCCGTGGTAAC
>JAOZVV010000162.1:17597-29600 GCA_025869365.1 Pseudonocardia sp. | reverse complement strand
ACCCACGTTCACATGTGTGGCGAGGCCCCAGCCCGGACCTCCATACCGTCTAGTCTCGGCCTCGGATCAGCAGACACGAGGAGGTGCCGATGCGGAGGCACGCGCTCTCCCGCTTCCCCATCCTCGGCACGCGGAGCCTCGAGGAGGCCCGCGACGCCGTCACCCGGGTGTATCTCGAACACGAGCTGACGTCGGCGGACGACCGGATCGACATGACGCTCAACGCCGTCTCGGACAGCGTCATGACACTCGGGTACCTGACCTACCAGTCCGAGACGACGCTGGTGATGCCCCCCACCGAGGACTGCTACCACGTCAACCTGACGACGTCCGGGCGCACGCGGGCGCACCGTTCCGACGGCGGCCGGGCCGCGACGAGCGCCCGGGACTCGGGCGTCGTGCTCTCCCCCGAGCAGCGCAACACCGTGCACTGGACCCCCGACGCCGAGCAGCTGATCCTCAAGATCTCCCGCCGCCGGGTCGAGGACCATCTCGCGGACCTGCTGGGCCGTGCGGTCGGCGAGCTCGTCGACTTCGACTTCTCCCTGGACCTGACCACGGCGCCGGGCCGGTCCCTGTTCAACGCCGTCGAGTTCCTGGCCGCCGAGCTGGACAGGCCGGGCGGGCTCGCGGACATGCCGCTGGCCCGCGAGCAGCTGGAGGCGTTTGTGATGACCCAGCTGCTGCACGCCGGCCGGCACCAGTTCTCCGGGGACCTGCTGGGCCCGGCCGAGCCCGCCCGCCGCGGCCGCCTCGCCCCCGTGCTGGAGTACATGGAGAACAACGCGGACGAGCCGCTCACCCCGCAGGAGCTGGCCCGGGTGGGCTGCATGAGCGTGCGCACCCTGCACGCGACGTTCCAGCAGGAGCTCGGCGAGTCCCCGATGAGCTACCTGCGCCGGATGCGGCTGGACCACGTCCGCGGGGAGCTGCTGCGCAGCGACCCGGCGACGGTCCGGGTCACGGACGTCGCGATGCGCTGGGGCTTCCTGCACGCGAGCCGGTTCGCCCAGCAGTACCGGGAGCGGTTCGGCGAGCTCCCGCGGGACACGCTGCGCCTGCAGAACGCGGGCTGACCGCGCGGCCGGGTCAGCGGGCGCGCAGGTCCGGCCAGGTCAGCGCCGCGCCGCCCCAGGTCGCGCCGCCCCCGAACGCGGTGAGCGCGACCTTGTCCCCGGCGTTGAGCCGGCCCTCGCCGACGGCGTCGGACAGGGCCAGCGGGATGGACGCCGCGGCGGTGTTCCCGACCCGCTCCAGGTTGCTGTAGACGCGGTCCAGCGGCAGGCCCAGGCGGCTCGCGACGGCGTCGAGGATGCGCCGGTTGGCCTGGTGCCCGACGAACAGGTCCACGTCCGCGGGGGTCCAGCCGACCTCGTCCAGGACGGTCCGCGCGCTCTCGGTCATCCGCGCGACGGCCTGCCGGTACACGGCCTGGCCCTGCATCGCGAAGCGGTCCGCCGGGCCGTCCGGGTTCCGGGCGCCGCCGTCCGGGACGATGATCAGGTCTTCGAGTTCCCCGTCCGCGCCCATGTCCAGGGCCAGCAGCGCGCCGGGCTCGTCCGGCTCGCCGGCGCGCAGCACGACGGCGCCGGCCCCGTCCCCGAACAGGAACGCGGTGCTGCGGTCGTCGTGGTCCAGGATCGTGGAGAAGGTGTCCGCCCCGATCAGCAGCGCCGAGCCGAACAGGCCGGAGTTCAGCATCCCGGCGACGGTGGCGATGCCGTAGATGAACCCGGAGCACACGGCGTTGATGTCGAACGCGGGCACGGTGCCCAGCCCCAGCCGGGCGGCGACGGCGGGCGCGGTGGCCGGGCACTGCCGGTCCGGCGTGGTGGTCGCCACGATCACGACGTCCACGCCCTCCCGGCCCGCGGACTTCAGCGCGTGCCCGCCCGCCTCGACGGCCAGGTCCGACGTCGCGACGCCGGGCGCCACGACGTGCCGGGTCACGATGCCGGTGCGGGACCGGATCCACTCGTCCGACGACTGCAGCCGTTCGGCCAGGTCGTGGTTGGTGACCACGTCGACGGGCACGGACGAGCCGACACCCGCCAGCACCGTCGCGCGCTGTCCCCGGTCCCGAGGCACCGACCTCGGAGGTACCGACCCTGCCATTCGACCACCCCGTTCCCGCCCGCATGGCCGCCCCGTCCCCGGGACGGCCTCGACGGCGTTCGTCCGGCCCGGTGGGGCCGGTTCGCCGAGCCCGGGACCGTCCCGGGTTCGGAAGGCCGTCGTCGAGCCTCGGTGGATTCTCGCACGGCCGGGGCGACCGCGGACGGCGCTCGCACGGCGAGACGGCCATGTCACATCCCGGGCGGCACCGCCGGCGGTGCCATCCGGGACTCAGGAACGGCCGGCGGTGAGCGCGGCGACGACGGGGGACCACCGCTGCGCGTAGGCGTCGAGCGCGGGGTCCTCGGCGAAGGTCTGGTCGATCAGGTAGAGGCCGGGGAGCGCGCACGTGCCGCCCAGCTCGGAGAGGACGGGCTTGAGGAGCAGGTCCGGGGCCATGGCGTGGGCGGGCCCGGCGCCGAGCATCAGCGGGACGGCGACGACGTCCTGCAGGCCGGTGCCGCCCGCGAACTGGTCCAGGAAGAGCTTGAGCAGGCCGGTGTAGGTGGCCTTGAAGGTGGGGCTGGCGAACACGACGACCGAGGATTCGGCGACCGTCTTGACCGCGGCGGCGACGGCCTCGTCCCCCCAGCCGAGGAGGCCGGGACCGAGCTCGACGACGTCGATGACGGTGTCCGGGGCGCTGCCGGTGAGCTTCTCCGCGAGGAGGGTGCCGGCGGCGAGGGTGCGGGAGGCGGGCTTGGGGTTGCCGACGACGACGGTGACGGTCACGACTGCTCCAGGAGACGGGGACGGGTACCGGTCGTGAGGATGCCACCATCGCCTCCCGGCCCGACAGCGTTCCCGCGGGAGTCCACCGTGCCGTTCGTCTCCCCGACCGCCCGGGTCCGGGTCCACACCCGGCTCGGGCTCGCCGACCCGTTCCCGCCCGGGGCCCTGTCCGCCCGGGTCCGGGCGGTCCGGTGGTGGAGCGACGGGCCCTGCCGTCCGGGGGCGACACCCTCGGCGTCGCGCGCTGTGTCCTCCGTCGTGACCCGCCCGCGCCAGGACGGCACGAGGTAGCGTCGCCGGGGTGAGGCGATCGTTCGACCAGGAGGAGCCAGCGCGTATGACAGCGTCGACGCCGACGTCCGTGCCCGCCCGTGACGCCATCGCGTCGGCCGTGGTCGGGCGAGATCGGGAGCTCAACCTCGTCCTCGCGGCCGTCGCCGCGGGCCGGGACATCCTCCTGGAGGGGCCGCCCGGGACGTCGAAGTCGACGATGCTGCGCGCGATCACCGAGCACTGGGGCGTGCCGTTCGTGCTGGTGGAGGGCAACGCCGAGCTCACCCCGGCGCGGCTGGTGGGCCACCACAACCCCGCCCGGGTGCTGCAGGAGGACTACTCGGCGGAGAACTTCGTGCCCGGGCCGCTGGTCCAGGCGATGCGCGAGGGCGGCTTCCTCTACATCGAGGAGCTCAACCGCGCCCCCGAGGACACGCTGAACACGCTGCTCGGCGCGATGGCCGAGCGGGCCGTGACCGTGCCCCGGGTCGGGACGATCAAGGCGGAGCCGACGTTCCGGGTGCTCGCCTCGATGAACCCGTTCGACAACGTCGGCACGGCGCGGATCTCGGACTCCGTCTACGACCGCTGGAACCGGCTCGCCGTCGGCTACCAGAGCGCCGCGGAGGAGTCGGACATCGTCGCCGTCCGCACCGGGTCCGCGGACCGGACCCTGATCGAGGACGGCGTCGCGCTCACCCGGGCCACGCGCGCGCACCCGGAGCTGCGCCGCGGGTCCTCGGTGCGCGGGGCGATCGACCTGGTCGCCATCGCGGAGGAGCTGGCGAAGCTGCACGCACACCCGGACCGGGAGCACGTCGTCCTCGACGCCGCGCTGCTGGCCCTCTCGGCCCGGATCGGGATGGACGAGGCGTCGGACTCGACCCCGGAGCAGGTGATCACCGAGATCTGGGAGAACCATTTTTTCTCCTCCGCCGGCGGGCAGCGCCGGGACCGCACCGCCTGAACGTCGACAACGCCGTCGCGCTGCCCGCCGCGGACACCGGTGAGCGACGGACCCTGGCCCCGCTGCGGCGCAGGCCGAAGAAGCTGAGCGAGGCCCCGAGCGTCTTCGAGATGGGCAAGGGCGCCCCGATCGTCGTCGACCTCGACACCGAGCGGGGAGCAAGCCAGGACGAGCTGCCCGCCGGTGGCCAGGGCGTACTCGTCACGTCCCAGGCCGCTCGCCGCCGCGAGCTCGACGAGCTGCTCGAGGACGTCCCGCCGGACCGCGAGGCCGCGGCCATGGCGCAGAAGATCGCGCGGCGGCTCTCGATCCGGCGCCGGCCCCGGGACACCCGGCTCGAACGCGGGACGGGTGCGCTGGCCTCGGTGCCCTACCGGTACGGCTCGGACGACATCGACCTGGACAAGACGATCGAGATGCTCACCGAGCGGCCACGCCCGGAGGACACGGACATCATCGTCCGCGAACGGATGGGCTCGCGGCGCGCCGCCGTCCTGATCGTGGACGTGTCCGGCTCGATGCGCGGGGAGAAGGTCCGCATCGCCGCGTCCACCGTCGCTGCCCTGTCCGCGGACCTGGGCGGGGCGGGGGACCAGCTGGCCGTCGTCGCCTTCTGGTCGGACGCCGCGCTGCTCAAGCCGTTGACGACCCGGGCGACGTCGAGCGCGCTGCTCGACCAGCTGCTGCGCATCCCGGCCCGGGGCCTGACCAACGTGGGGTTCGGGCTGCAGGTGGCCCATGCCGAGCTGGCCCGCTCCGCCGTGCGCAAGCGGACCGCGATCCTGCTGACCGATGCCGTGCACAACGCGGGCCCGGACCCGCGGACGATCGCCCGCCGCTTCCCGGAGCTGCACGTCCTGCTGGAGACCGACGGCGAGCACGACGAGCCGCTCGGGCGGGATCTCGCGCGGCTCGGGCACGGGAAGCTGGCCACGGTGCGCACCCACCGGGACGTCGCGCCCGCGCTGAACCGGTTGCTGGCGACCTGAGGCCCGTGCTCCGGCCGTCCGGCCGCAGTAGCGTCGTCCGCATGACGTTGTCCTCGAAGGCCTCCGAACTGCTGCGGCTGCACACCGATCCCGAACTCCTCGTCCTCGTGAACGTGTGGGACGTGATCACCGCGACCGTGGTCGCGGGCCAGGGCAGCAAGGCCCTGGCCACGGCGAGCCACTCGATCGCCGCCTCGCTGGGCTATCCGGACGGCGAGAACATCCCGCGGGACGAGATGATCGCGGCGGTCGGCCGGATCGCCGGGGCCGTCGACATCCCGGTGACCGCGGATCTCGAGGGCGGCTACGGCGACGCCGGTGAGACCGTCCGCCGGGCCATCGGCGTCGGGGTGGTGGGGGCGAACCTGGAGGACCAGATGCGGCCGCTCGCCACCGCCGTCGGTGAAGTGTCCGCCGCGGTCAAGGCGGGGGAGGCGGAGGGGATCACCTTCGTGCTCAACGCCCGCACCGACGCGTTCGTCAAGGCCGGTGACCGGGACCCGAAGGCCGTGCTGGCAGACGCGATCGAGCGTGGCCGCGCCTTCCTCGACGCGGGCGCGTCCTGCTTGTTCGTCCCCGGCAAGCTCGACGAGGCGACCGTCGCCGCGCTCGTCGAGGGGATCGGTGAGCGCAAGGTCAGCGTGATCAACGTGCCGGGCTCGCTGCCCCAGGCCCGGCTGCAGGAGCTCGGGGTCGCCCGGGTGTCCTACGGCCCCTGGACCCAGCGGGCGACACTGACCTACCTCGCGGACCTCGCCGCGGACATCCTGGGCGGGGCGAACCTGCCGGAGGGTGTGCGGCCGCTGAACTGACCCGGATCGGGCGGGCGGGCTGACGCCGAAGCCCCGGTCGCGGGCGCGTTCCGGCGTACGGATGTGTCTCAGCGGGTCCTCTTGCTCTGCGCACACCGACGCACCACGGGGGCCCTTGCTCTGCGCACACCCACGCACCGGCGGCCCTTGCTCTGCGCACACCCACGCACCGGAGTTCATGCGCCCGGCGTGGCGGCGTCCATGATCAGCGCCTGCGGTACATCCCGGCCGTATACGGCCGGGATGTACCGCAGACACTGATCATGCCTGGTGCGGAGCCATGACCACCCCTTCCAGCCCGGCCCCTGTCGTCCGTGGCCGGGTCCGGGTCGTGACCGGCGATTCATGGCTCGAGGTCGGCCGCCGGTGCGTGGGTGTGCGCAGAGCAAAGGGCCCCGGCGAGCACCCGGGAGCGCGCCCCGCGGGCTACTCCGCGAGCGCCCCGTCGAGCATCCGGGCGAGGGTCTCGGTCAGCACGTCCACGCCCGTGCAGAGGTCCTCGTCCGCGGTGAACTCCGCCTCCGCGTGCGAGATCCCCTCGACGCTCGGGATGAAGAGCATGACCGTCGGGACGATGTCCTTCATGTTCGTCGAGTCGTGCCCGGCGCGCGTCTTGACCAGCATGGACGACACCCCGAGGTCCGCGGCCACCGCCCGGGCCAGCGCGACGCCCGCCTCCTGGTAGAGGTGGCCCTTCCAGGTGTGGGCGAAGCGGCGCTCGATCTCCACCGCGGCCTTGAGCTCGATCTCGGCGAACCGGCGGCGGAGCAGGTCGTCCGCCTCGGCGAGCAGGGCGTCGCTGGGCGAACGCAGGTCCAGGTGCATGTGCACCTCGCGCGCGACGACGACCGGCGAGTTCGGGTACACCGTCAGCTGCCCGCACGAGGTGTGCAGCTCCTCGCCGAAGCGCTCCGCCAGTTCCCGCACCGCGACGACGGCGAGCGCCGCGCCGTAGAGCGCGTCCCGCCGGTCCGCCATGGCCGTGGCGCCGGTGTGCCCCTGGCTGCCGAGCACCGCGATCTCGTACTTGTTCGCCGCCCAGGTCGCGTCGACGAGCCCGAGCGTGGTGCCGGACTTGTCCAGCTCCCGGCCCTGCTCGATGTGGATCTCGGCGTACGAGCCGACGGTCCGCGCGCCGCCGAAGACGTCGGACGAACCGAGCGCGCCGATCCGGGCGAGCGCGTCCGCCGCCGTGATCCCGGCGGTGTCCGTGGTGGCCAGCGCCTTCTCCAACGGCATCGCGCCGGTGAACACGGCGCTGCCCATCATCGACGGCGTGAAGCGCGAGCCCTCCTCGTTGAACCAGTCGACGACGGCGAGGTTGAACGGAGGCGTCGTCCCGGCCTCGCGGTGGTGGGTGACGAGCCGGTCCGCGGCGTGCGCGGCGGCGAGCACGCCGTAGGCGCCGTCGAAGCGGCCGCCCCGGGGCTGGCTGTCCAGGTGCGAGCCGGCCAGCACGTACGGGGCGCCGGGGGTGAACTCGTACAGGCCGAAGAGGTTGCCGACGCGGTCGCCCGCGACCGTGAAGCCCCGCTCGGTGAGCCACGCCGTCAGCCAGGCCCGCATCTCGGCGTCCTCGGGTGTCGCGGCCTGGCGCTCGACGCCCCCGGCGGGCGTCGCGCCGATCGCGGAGAGGGCGACGAAGTCGGCGAGCAGCCGGGCGTCCGCCTCGGGGCTCCGGGGGACTGCGGCGGTGGTGGTCATGCCCGATTGTCACGTGTCCCCGGGGCGCCGTGGGTGTCGATCCGGTGGCAGGAAGGCCACTTTCCCGCCGGGATCCGGCGTGGAGGCGGCTTTACTGCCACGGGGCGGGTCAGGCGATCCCGCCGTTGGCGTAGAGCACCTGGCCGTTGACCCAGCGGGCCGGGCCGGCGAGGTACGCGACGGTTCCGGCGATGTCCTCGGGGGTGCCGAGGCGCTCCAGCGGGGCCGCCGCGGCCATCCGCTCCACGGTCGCGTCGTCCTTGCCGTCGAGGAAGAGCGGGGTGGCGGTGGGCCCGGGCGCCACGGCGTTGACGGTGACGTCGCGGCCCCGCAGCTCGCGCGCCAGGATCAGGGTCATCGCCTCGACGGCGCCCTTCGTGGCGGCGTAGGCGGTGTAGCCCGGGATGGCGAGCTTCACGACCGACGACGAGAAGTTGACGATCGCGCCGCCGGGGCGGACCCGGCGCGCGGCCTGCTGGTCCACGACGAAGGTCCCACGGACGTTGGTGCGGTGCATCCGGTCGAAGTCGTCGAGATCGAGTTCGGCCAGCGGCGAGAGCAGCATGATCCCGGCGGCGTGCACGACGACGTCGATCCCGCCGTAGAGCGCCTCGGTGCGGTCGAACAGTGCCGCGACCTCGCCCTCGTCCGCGACGTCCGCCCGGAGGGACTCCGCCGTGCCGCCCGCGGCGACGATCGCCTCGACGGTCTCCTCGGCCCGTCCGGCGTTGCCGGAGTAGTGCACGACGACGTGCAGGCCGTCCGCCGCGAGCCGCTCGGCCACCGCGCGGCCGATCCCGCCCGAGGCCCCGGTGACGATCGCGACGCGCGGGGTGGTGATGTCGTTCATGAGGTCCTCCCGGGCCCGTGGTGTCCTGACCATTTGTGTACGCTCGGTCCATATAACCACAGATGTGGACGAGGCGTACACATGCGGGAGGTCGGGATGGCGGTGCCGGTTCGGCGGGGGCGCGGGAGGCGGCCGGCCGAGGAGGTGCGCGCGGAGGTCCTCGCCGCAGCCGGTGCCCTGCTCCTCGACGCCGGCATGGCCGGCTTCACGTTCGAGCGCGTCGCGGCCCTGTCCGGCGCCAGCAAGATGACGCTCTACAAGTGGTGGCCGTCGAAGGGTGCGCTCGCGCTCGACGGGTACTTCGCCGCCGTCGAGCAGACCCTGACCTTCCCGGACACCGGGGACATCGAGGCCGACCTGCGCACCCAGGTCCACGCCTTCGCCGGGCTGATGACCGGGACGAGCGCCGGGCGGGTGGTCGCGGAGCTGATCGGGCAGAGCCAGACGGACCCGGATCTCGCCGCCGCGTTCCGCGAGCGCTACTCCGCACCCCGCCGGGCCCTGGCCGTGACGGCGATGGTCCGCGCGCAGGGCCGGGGCCAGCTGCGCGCGGACGTCGACCCGGAGATCGTCGTGGACCAGCTCTGGGGTGCCTGCTACCACCGCCTGCTGATCCCCGACCTGCCGGTCACCACCGCCTTCGTGGACGGCCTGCTGCGCAACGTCCTGCGCGGCATCGCGCCCCGGGAGCCGGTGACGGCGGACCGCTGATCAGGTCGCGATCGTGTCCAGCCGCTTGCCCGCGTAGTCCATCCGGGCCACGAAGAGCCCGACCAGCTGGATCACCAGCAGCAGCGGGATGATCAGGAACGCCACCGTGAACGAGCCCGTCACGTTGCGGACCCACAGCGCTCCGTAGGGCACCAGGACGCCGAGGAAGCCGGCGACCATCCAGGTCAGGCCCATGCCGACGCCGCGCATCCGGGTCGGGTAGAGCTCCGCGGTGTAGGTCAGGACCGTGCCCCAGACGCCGATCAGCCCGAAGTTCGAGGCCAGCCCGAACACCCACAGCTGCCAGCTCTCGGTGGCCAGCGCCCAGGGAATGATCGTCGCGATGAAGATCAGGTTGCCGGTGAGCATGGCGCGGAAGCGGCTCCACCGGTCCGCGATCCAGCCCATCAGGTAGTAGCCGAAGGCCCCCGCGACGCCCCACCAGATGTACCAGGTGCTGTACTCGCCGGTGCTCCAGCCGTGGGTCTCCTTGAGGTAGAACGGCGCCCAGTAGCCGAGCGTGTACCAGGACATCGTCGCCGTGGCCGCCACGAACAGGGCCACGACCGTGCGCTTGCGCTGATCCGTCTCGAACAGCTGGCCCACCGAGGCCTTCCGCGCCCGCTCCGCCCACGTCGCCGCCGCGGGGGTGTCGTCGGCCTCGGCGGCGATCCGGTCCCGGTTGCGGACCCACGCGGGGGACTCCGGGCAGAGCAGCCGGGCGTAGATCGCGAGCAGGCCGATCGCGGCGGGGACGAGGAACGCCCAGCGCCAGCCGTGCGGCGCGATGATGTAGGTCCCGGTCAGGCCCGCGATGACGACCCCGTAGCCGTAGAGCGACCGGGCCCCGCTGAGCACCTTCGCCCTGTGCTTCGCCGGCCAGGTCTCCACGGTCAGCAGCGAGCCGACGGCCCACTCGCCGGCGATCGTCACCCGCATCAGCGTGTAGAAGACGATGAAGAACAGCCAGTTCTGCGACACGACGATCAGCACCAGGAACAAGGCGCTGAACGCCACGTTGATGATGAACGCCGTGCGCCGGCCGATCCGGTCCGCCAGCCAGGGCCAGAAGTAGGCGGCGAACGCGGCCAGCACGCCGGTGATCGTCACCGCCAGGGTGAGCGAGTTCAGCGAGATCCCGAAGTCCTCGAGCAGGTACGGGACGATCAGCGCGTAGAGCGCGATCACGATGCCGTCCAGCATCCAGCCGAGCCCCAGGGCCGCGGCGATGTGCCAGTGGGTTCGGGTGAGCCGCTCGGCGGCGTCGCCGTCGCTGACGTTGCGGAACGCCGCGGATCTGCTGTGCTTCGTCTCCAGGGGGCCCATTCCGGGCCCGCCGCGGGAACGCTCGTCGGTGGTCGGCTCGTTGACGGTCACGGGGCATCCACTCCTCGCGAGGCGGGGATCGGGACCGACACCACGTTGTGACCGGCACCACCCGCAGCGCCCGACGCTAGGACGACGTCGGACGGGCTGTCGCTGGCGGAACCGCCAAGGCTGGCTGCGTACTTTTCGGACGTTCTGCCGATGCGTCCGGATCCTCCGTCGGCGAACGTCGGGGGTGTACGGCACGTAGTCCCACCTCGAGGAAGAGGCGCCCCATGGCAGCGAACACGATCCGTGAGCGGTGGGCGGCCGGCGAGGCCGCCGTCGACTGCTGGGTCTCCGGATCCTCGGTCCTGAGCACCGAGGTGATCGGCCGGCTGGGCTACGACTCGATCGTCATCGACATGCAGCACACCATGGCCGAGTACCGCGACGTCGTGACGTCGATCATCGCGCTCGCCGCCTCCCCGACCATGCCGCTGGTCCGGGTGCCGGGCAACGATCCCGTCCTCGTCGGCCGGGTGCTGGACGCCGGCGCCCGCGGCGTCATGTGCCCGATGATCAACACCCGCGAGGAGGCCGAGCGGTTCGTCCGCGCCGCCCGCTACGCCCCGGACGGCACCCGCTCCTACGGCCCCTACCGCGCGGCCGACGGCGCCCGGTACTTCGAGGAGGCGAACGCGGACATCGTGACGTTCGCGCAGATCGAGACGCTGCAGGCGCTCGCCAACATCGACGAGATCGCCGCGACCCCGGGGCTCGACGTGCTGTTCGTCGGGCCCACGGACCTGAGCATCTCGGGCGGGGGCAAGCCGTCGATGTCCTACACGGACCCGCTGGTCGACGAGCGCCACCGGGCGATCGTCACCGCGGCGCACAACGCCGGGAAGCGGGCCGGGATGCTCGCGCTCGCGCCGGGGGACCCGGAGATCGGGCGGGGCTGGGGGATGGACTTCCTGTCCGTCGCGATGGAGCAGCGGCTCGTCGCGGTCGGTGCGGCCCAGGCGCTCCGAGCGGGGCGCGAGGTCGCCGGCACCCGGCTGCAGACGGTCTGAGGATGGACCGCTTCGTGGTCGGCCGGGTCGCGGACATCCCGGACGGCGGACGGCTGCTGGTCGAGGTCGGGGGCCGTCCGGTCGGGGTCTTCAACATCGGCGGCGAGTTCTTCGGGCTGGTCAACCGGTGCCCGCACAAGGGCGCCGAGATGTGCCGGGGCAACGTCGTCGCCGGCCTGACCTCCCCGCGGCCGGGGGAGTACCGCTACGACCCGTCGACGAGGTACCTGATGTGCCCGTGGCACGGGTGGGAGTTCGACGTCCGCACCGGCCGCTCCTTCATCGACCCCGCCAAGGTCCGGCTCCGCACCTACGACGTCGCCGTGACGGCCGGGGTGGACGTCGCGCAGGCGGTGGATGCGGGCGAGGTGGGGCTGCCCGACGGTGCCGGGTCGGGGGGCACGGCCGGGTCGGGGGGCAGGGCCGGATCGGGGGGCAGGGCCGGATCGGGGGGCACGGCCGGATCGGG
>JAOZVV010000162.1:0-17587 GCA_025869365.1 Pseudonocardia sp. | reverse complement strand
GGCCGGATCGGGGGGCACGGCCGGATCGGGAGGCAGGGCCGGATCGGGAGGCAGGGTCGAGGGGCCCTACACCGCGGAGACCGTCGAGGTGTCCGTCGAGGACGAGTACCTCGTCGTCAGCATGCGGCACGCCCGGAAGGAGGTCGCCTCGTGACCTCCGCACTGCTGCACGGCGTGACCCGGGACGAGATCTGGCCCGGCGCGGTGATCGACGCCGACGTCCATGCGAACGTCCCGTCGCTCGAGGCGCTGTTCCCCTACATGGAGCAGCACTGGATCGACTGGTGCACCGAGCGCGGGTGGCACGGCCCGCTCGGCGGCGTCGCGCTGTCCTACCCGCCCGGCTCGGACCGCACGTGCCGGCCGCAGTGGCGGCCGGCGGACGTCCCCGCCGCGTCGAACGTCGGGCTGCTGCAGGAGCACGTGCTGGACCCCTGGCGGGTCGAGCGCGCGATCGTGAACTGCTACTACGCCGTCGACGGGCTGCGACACCCGGACTGGGCCGCCGCGCTCGCCCGGGCCGTCAACGACTGGCTGATCGCGGAGTGGTTGGACCGCGACCCCCGTCTCGCCGCGTCGATGGTCGTCCCGGCCCGCGACCCGGAGGCCATGATCGCCGAGATCCGGCGGGTCGGCGGACATCCCGGGTTCGTGCAGGTGCTGCTGCCGGTGCGCAGCGCGATCCTCTGGGGACAGCGGCTGTTCCATCCCGTGTTCGCCGCGATGGCCGAGCACGACCTGGTCGCGGGGCTGCACTTCGGCGGCATCACCAACGACGCGCCGTCGTCCACCGGGTACGCCACCTACTACGTCGAGGAGTACGCGGCGGAGTGGCAGGCGTTCACCTCCCAGGTCACCAGCATGATCTCCGAGGGCGTCTTCCAGGTGGTCCCGGACCTGCGGGTCTCCGTGCTGGAGGGCGGGTTCACCTGGCTGCCGGTGTGGGGCTGGCGGATGAACAAGGAGTGGAAGGGCCTGCGCCGGGAGGTGCCGTGGCTGGACCGCCCGCCGCTGGACGTCATCCGGGACCACATGCGCTTCTCCGTCGCCCCGACGGACGGCGGCTCGTCCGAGCAGCTCGCGACGGTGCTGGGCTGGCTCGGCTCCGAGGACCTGCTGATGTTCGCCACGGACTACCCGCACGGCTACGACGACGACGTGCGGGACCTCCTGGCCGCCGCGCCCGCGACGATGCGCCCGAAGATCATGGCCGAGACCGCCCGGTCGTGGTACCGCCTGTGAACCGGATGGCGGTTGGCCCACGAGTCATGCACCTGCATCATCGAGGGGAGGGCGTCAGGGGCGACGCGGGGAGGTGCTTCGTGCGGGGAGGTTCCGGGGTGGGGACGGCGGTGTCCTCGCGGGACCAGGCGTGGGACGACCTGATGGACTGCCTGCAGTCCGCCGGGGTGCTCGACGGTCGCGGCCCGCTCGCGGACCGGATGGTGGAGCGCGTCTTCACCCTCCCCTCCTACCGGCACCTGGGCCGCGACGAGCTCCACGAGAGCTGGTGCCGCAACCTGTCGGTCTCCCTGGACGGCGTCCGTGAGCGCCGGCTCCCGGGACCCGACGACGACGACACCCCGCTGCGCGAGGTGGGGGAGATGCGGGCGCGGCAGGGGGTCAGCGTCGCGGAGATGCTGCAGACCTCGATCACGCACCAGAAGGTGTTCCTCGACCTCGTCCGCGACCTCGCCCCGGCGTCGCCGCACCGCGACAGCCTGCTGCTGGAGCTGTTCAGTACCAAGCAGACCTGGGCCGCGTGGGGCATGGTGGCGATGGCCGCCGGGCACCGCGAGGCCGAGCTGGAGATGCAGCGCCGCGAGCGGGAGGACCACGACGGCTTCGTCCGCCGCGTCCTGTCCGGCGGGGCCGCGGCGTCGGAGATCGGGCAGGGCGCCGAGGCCTACGGGCTGGACCGCTCCCGCAGCTACCACGCTTTCCGGGTGCGGCCGGACCACCACCGCCGAGAGGGTGCCGACACACCCCGGGCCGACACATCCCGGGCCGACACACCCCGGGCCGACACAGTTCGCGCCGACACAGTTCGGGCCGACACAGTTCGGGCCGACACAGTTCGGGCCGACATGCTCCGGGCCATGGAGCGCTACCTGCAGATCTCCTCCGCCGACGGCCGGCGCAACGGCATGATGACGATGATCGACGGCGACCTCTGCGGGTTCCTCGCGGTGCTCCCCGACGACCTGCCGCCGACGCCGGTGGGCGTCTCCCCTCCGGTCCCGCTGACGGAGCTGCCGGCGGTGTTCCGGCTGGCGACCCGCGCGCTGGAGACCGCGCTGGCGACCGGCCGCCGGGAGATCGTCGGCATCGCGGACCTCGGGCTGCTGCCGGCCGTCGTCGCGGACCACGACCTCGGCGAGCTGATGTACCGGCGCTTCGTGGCGCCGTTCGAGTCGATGGGCCCGTCCGGCGCCGCCGTGCTGGAGACGGTCCGCCGCTACGTGGCGAACGGCAGCCGGCTCGAGGCCACCCGCCAGGAGCTGTTCCTGCACACCAACACCGTGCGGTACCGGCTGAGCCGCTTCGAGGCCGTCACCCGGTGCTCGCTGCGGGACAACGACGCGCTGGTCCAGGTCTGGTGGGCACTCGCCTGGCAGGCGACGGGAGCCCGGAACGAACGGGCAGAAGGAGATCACCGATGAACCGGATCAAGGCCGCACACAGCGCCGGGGACATGCGCACCCTCGCCCGCCGGCGGCTCCCGCGCGTCGTGTTCGACGTGATCGACGGCGGCGCGGGGGACGAGCACACCCTGCGCTGGAACCGCGAGTCCCTGGAGCGGATCTCGCTGCGCCCCCGCGCGCTGGCCGACGTCAAGCACGTCGACACCACCACGACGATCCTGGGCGACCCTGTCTCGATGCCGATGATGCTCGCGCCGTGCAGCTTCGCCCGGATGTGCAGCAGCGGCGCCGAGTCCGCGGTGGCCCGCGCGGCCGGCCGTGCGGGCACGCTGTACGCCGTCCCCGGCGGATCGGGGGAGCGGCCGGAGGTCGTCGCACGCTCCGCCACCGGGCCGCTCTGGTACCAGCTCTACATGAAGCCGGACCACGCGGCGAACGAGGAGCTGCTCGACCGCGTCGAGGCGTCCGGCTACCGGGTCCTCTGCGTCACCGTGGACACCGCCATCAAGCCCTACCGCGAGAAGGACCTGCGCAACGGCGTCACCCTGCCCGTCACCCCCAGCCCGAAGCTGGCGCTGGCCGGGCTCCGCCATCCCTCCTGGTCCCGGGACTTCCTGCTGGGTACCGGGAGCGGGTTCGACCTGTTCGCGGCCAAGCGCGCCTACGACAACTTCGCGGACGCGATCAACCACATCAAGTCCGTCACCCCGGACGACGTGCGCTGGCTGCGCGAGCGGTGGAAGGGCCCGCTGGTGATCAAGGGGATCCTGCGCTGCGAGGAGGTCCCGCAGCTGGTGGACCTCGGCGTCGACGGGATCGTCGTGTCCAACCACGGCGGGCGCAACCTCGACGGCGCGCCCGCGACGATCGACGTCCTCGCCGAGGTCGTCGAGGCGGCGGCCGGCCGGGCGGAGGTGTTCCTGGACAGCGGGGTCCGCCGCGGCACGGACGTCGTGAAGGCCCTGGCGCTGGGTGCACAGGCGGTCCTCGTCGGCCGGCCGTACATGTTCGCGCTCGCGGCCGGCGGCGAGAGCGGCGTGGACCGGGTCCTCGAACTGCTGCACAACGAGATCGTCCGGGCGATGTCCTTGCTGGGCGCGACCTCGGTGAAGGAGATCGACCGCTCGCTGATCCAGCTGCCGAACGCGCCCGCTGCGCCGGACGCCGAGTCCCTGCTCGGCATCGGCTGACCCCAGGAGAACCGAGATGTCCCTACCCGAACTGGTCCGGCCGACACCCTCGGCGCAGCCGACAGGGCCGGCGGAGCCCCCCGCCACCACGATCGGCATCATCGACTCCGACGTGCACCCGTCGATGAACCCGGCGAGCCCCGGCGTGCTCGCCCACCTGCCGAAACGCTGGCGGGAGCACCTCGAGCACACCGGGCTGCGCGGCGGCAGCCCCGGTGGCGAGCGGCCGCGGCACCGCGAGTTCGCCAGCCGCTGGGACGCGGTGCCACCGGCCGGCGGCGCCCCCGGCAACGACCCGGCGTTCGCCCGGGCCCAGCTGCTCGACACCTACGACATGAGCGCCGGCATCCTCAACGACATCGGCGGCTTCCAGCTCAGCGGCGGTCTGCGGGCCCCGGCCGAGCTCGCCGCGGCGTTCTGCACCGCGCTCAACACCCACCGTGAGGAGGCCTGGTTCGACGACGACCCGCGGTGGTACGGCTCGATCAACCTGCCCTACGAGGTTCCGGACCTCGCCGTCGAGGAGATCGTGCGGCGCAAGGAGGGCCCGTACGCGGACCGTTGGGTCCAGGCGCTCTTCGCCCCGGACAACGAACGCGGGGCCGGGTACCGGAAGTACTGGCCGGTCCTGGAGGCGTGCGAGGCCTACGGGATCCCGATCGGCTTCCACGTGCTGAGCGGACGGCGGATCACGCCGTCAGGGCCCGCGAACTTCTACTTCGAGGAGCACTGCGACTTCGCCGCGCTCAACTTCCCGCTGGTGGCCAGCCTGGTCTTCGAGGGCGTCTTCGACCGGTTCCCCGGGCTGCGGATCGCGCTGGTGGAGCTGGCGTGGTCCTGGGTGGTCCCGCTGGCCTGGCGGATGGACCACGCCTACCGCGTGATGCCGCGGGAGGTGGAGCTGGAGCGGCTGCCCTCGGAGTACATCCGGGACCACTTCTGGTACACCACGCAGCCGATGGAGGAGCCGGAGAACCCGCGCCACTTCGACGAGGTGCTCGGCCTGTTCGAGTCGTCCGGGATGGCGGACAAGATCCTCTACTCCTCGGACTACCCGCACTGGGACTTCGACGCCCCCGGGGACTTCCCGTCGTCCGTGCGGCGGGACCCGGAGCGGTTCCGCCGGATCCTCGGGGAGAACGCGACGGCGCTCTACGGCATCCCGACGCTGCCGGGTACGGGCTTCCGCCTGCCCCGGTAGCCGTGCCGGTTCGGGTCCGGCACCGTCGGGTACCCGCTGCGATGACGAGGTCAGGCGCGACCACGGACCGGTTCGACGGCGAGATCGCCGGCCTCGGCACGGCCGCGGGGCTCCGGGTCGTGGTCGGGCACTGGCCGTCGTCGCCGCTGGGGGCGTTCACCGACGTGATGGTCGAGCGTCCGGACGGTCACCGGATCCTGCTCGCGCCGAGCCAGGTCGTTGCGGACTTCGTCTCCGGGACCTACTCCTTCGACGAGGTCGTGCTCACGCCGGTCGTCCATCGGGTCGACGGCGGCTGGCGACGGGTCTCGGCGGGTCCCCTCGAGCTGGGGTTCCACGTCGGTGGCCGGCCCGTGCTCGGTGCGCTGCTGCGTGCGGTGCCCCGGTCCCTCGCCACGGCACCGTGGTGGATCTCGGCGATCGACGTCGTCGCCAGGCTGGTGCTGCCCGGCGTCCGGACCCGGGGGAGTGCGGGCGGCGGCCGGGAGGAGTTCTACGCCGCGCTGGACCTGCACCGGATCGTGGTCGCGGACCTCCGCTGGGACGGAGTGGACCAGGGCGGGCTCGCCCCCGTCGAGCCGCCGGTGCGGTTCGGGTTCGGGTCCACCCCGGGCGCACCCTCCCTGGTGCGGGTCGTGAGCCTCGTCCGTTCCTGAATTCGCGGCGGAACAATTCAATTGTGCGCGACTCGGTGTGGTGCGAGGAGAAATGCGCGTCCGGCGGTTGTCCGGCCGCCGTTCACCGGTCCCGAACCGCAATTCGTCGCAAATGCGCGCCCTCCCGCTGTCGCGGTAGGGGCCTTCTCGGCATCGTCGTCGAGCACGAACGTCCCGCTGTGGGGGCTGTGACCGTCGGCGAGAGGAACACAGGGATGCCGGTTGTCTCGGGGTTCTGCGGACAGACCTCCGGTGGGCGTCATGTCCGAGGTCAGCGGCCTGCGGCCGGGATGCCGGTCTGGTGGGGTGCGTGCCTGGTGAACCGGGGGTGGTTCGCCCGAGCGCGAGCCCGGATCGGCGCCGCGCGCCATTGCGGATCGCACCGCCGCTGATTCGCGCAGGATCCGGTCGGTCCCACTCCCGGGGGGGGTGGTCAGGCGCGGCCGGTGACCTCGTCACCGGCGTCGCGCGGGAGCCGGATGCCGTCCACGACCGGTCCCAGCAACAGCACCGCGAGCACCAGGAACGCCACCCGGAAGGGCGCCGCGGGCGGCGTCGCACCGGTCAGCCCCTCGCCGAGCCGGGCCAGCAGCGCGCCGACGGCCACCCCGAGGCCGGCGCCGAGCTCCTGCAGCGTCGAGAGCAGCGTGTTCGCCCCGGTCATCCGGGCCCGGTCGACGTCCGCGAACGCGACGCTGTTGTAGGCGGTGAAGCCGACCGACCGGAAGATGCCGCTGAGCAGGAGCAGGCCGAGCAGCAGCGGCAGCGGCGTGGAGTCCTGGACGAACGCGATCCCGACGAGGCAGCCCGCGGAGGCCAGCACGGCCCCGAGCATCACGGTGCGGATGCCGAGGCGGCGCATCAGCGGGGTCGTCACGGGCTTGATGGCGATGTTGCCCACGAACAGGGCGATCACCACCAGGCCCGCCTCCGCCGCGGTCCAGCCGAAACCGAGCTGGAGGAACAGCGGGAGCAGGAAGGGGATCGCGGTGATGACGGCGCGGAACATCGAGCCGCCCAGCGCCGTCACGCGGTAGGTGGCGACCCGCAGGACCCGCAGGTCGACCAGCGGCCGCGGCGACCGCAGGAGGTGCGCCACCGCGGTGCCGAGGGCCGCCGCGGCGACCAGCAGGGACACCGCGGCCACCACCGGGTCCGGGGTGGCCGCCCCGACGCTCTCCAGGCCGACGACGAGCGCCGCCACCCCGACCGCGGTGAGGGTGAACCCCCGCACGTCCAGCCGCGCCGGGGTGTGCGCGCGGACGTCCGGGACGAGCCGGCGGGCGAGTACGAGGGCGACGAGGCCGAGCGGGACGTTGATCACGAAGATCCAGCGCCACGAGGCGTAGGTGCTCAGCACCCCGCCCAGCGCGGGGGCGAGCACCGGGGCGACGAGCGCGGGCCAGGTCAGGAAGGCGATGGCCCGGACGAGGTCCGTCTTGGCCGTCGTCCGCAGCACCACCAGCCGTCCGACCGGCACCATCATCGCGCCGCCGACGCCCTGCAGCACGCGGGTGCCGACGAGCATCGGCAACGTCACCGCGAGTGCGCACCCCGCGGAGGCGACCGTGAAGAGCAGGATGGCGACGGTGAACACGGTGCGGGCACCGAACCGGTCCGCGAGCCAGCCACTGATCGGGATCAGGACGGCCAGGGTCAGCACGTACGCGGTGATCGCCACGTTGACGGCCACCGGGGCGATCCCGAGGTCCTCGGCGATGTGCGGGGCGGCCGGGGCGATGACCGTGCCGTCGAGGATCTCCATGAAGAAGGCCCCGGCCACCAGGAGGGCGAGCCCCCGATCGAGCCCGCGCCGGGGCGGCTCGTCCGGTCCGGTCGTCATCGGCACACTCCTCGTCCCACGGTGATCAGCAGACCACGGACCGCGACCGTTTCCGACCGCGTCCCGGCATGGCCGCGCACAGTAGTTACCGGTCCGTTAACTTCCATCACATGATCGTCCGTGCTGTCACCGAGAGTCATACTCTCGGCGCCGCGAACACGATCGGTCGAGTCTGGCGGAGGTGGCGGTCGACGTGCGGTGGGGACGGCGCGCCCGGACGTCCGGGCAGGACGGGAACGGTCCCGAGGAGCTCGTCGGCGCCCGGTTCGGCCGCCCGCGGACACCCACGCCCGTCGACGACCTGCCGGAACCGACGATGACCGCCGTCCTGGCCAGGCCGACCGGGGCCCGGTTCCCGGCCGAGGGCCGGCACCGCGCGGTCGGCCTGCGGCGGCGTACCCCGGCCGGCTGGCCGTTCACCGCCGGTCACGCCACGGCGGCGCGGACCGTGGAGATCACCCCCACGGCGCCGCCGCCCGGGGTCGGCGCCCGCGGCGTCGGCAGGGGGATCGACGGGATCGGCGCGGCGCGCTTCCGCCCGGGGTGCGCGTGAGCGTGCAGGCGGGCGACACCGCCTGGGTCCTCGCGGCCGCCGCCCTGGTGATGCTCATGACGCCGGGGCTGGCCTTCTTCTACGGCGGGATGGTCCGGGCGAGGAGCGTCCTGAACGTCCTGATGATGAACGTCGCCTGCATCGCGGTCGTCGGGCTGGTCTGGGCGCTCGGCGGGTTCGGCCTCACCTTCGGCGACGACGCGTTCCTCGGCCTGATCGGCCGCGTCGAGCCACCCGGGCGGAGCTGGGGCGTCGCGCAGCTCGTCGGGTCCGCCGCGGAGGACCCGGCGGTGCCCTGGCCGGGGCCGCACGCGATCCCCCTGCTCGCGTTCGCCATGTTCCAGCTGATGTTCGCGATCATCACCCCCGCGCTGATCTCCGGCGCGATCGTGGAGCGCGCGAGGTTCTGGTCCTGGGTCGTGTTCGTCGCGCTGTGGAGCGTGCTCGTCTACGCCCCGGTCGGGCACTGGGTCTTCTCCTTCGACGGCTTCGCGGGCCCGGGCGCCACGGGCGGCTGGATCGCCAACCAGCTCAAGGCCGCGGACTTCGCGGGCGGCACGGTCGTGCACATCAACGCCGGCGCCGCCGCGCTGGCGCTGGCGATCGTCCTCGGCCGGCGCCGGGGCTGGCCGGACGCGGTCGCGCGCCCGCACAACCTCCCGTTCGTGCTGCTCGGCGCCGGCCTGCTGTGGTTCGGCTGGTACGGCTTCAACGCGGGATCCGCGCTGGCGGCGAACGGCCTGGCCGCGCTGGCCTTCGCCAACACCACGGTCGCGACCTGCGGGGCGGTGCTCGCCTGGCTGCTGGTGGAGCAGCTGCGCACCGGCCGCCCGACGACGCTGGGCGCGGCGTCGGGCGCGGTCGCCGGGCTCGTGGCGATCACCCCCGCCTGCGGCTTCGTGGACCTGTGGGGGGCGATCGCGATCGGCCTCGTCGCGGGCGTCGTCTGCCCGCTGGCGTGTTCGGTGAAGTGGCGGCTGCGCCTCGACGACTCGCTCGACGTCGTCGCGATCCACCTGGGCGGCGGGCTGGTCGGCACCCTGATGCTCGGCCTGTTCGCCACCCGCGCGGTCAACCCGGGCGGGCTGGAGACCGACGGGCTGGTCTACGGCGGCGGGTTCACCCAGCTCGGGCGGCAGGCGCTCGCCGCGGGGGCCGTGGGCGCCTACTCGTTCGTCGTCACGCTGCTGATCGGCTACCTGATCACGGTGACGATCGGCTTCCGCGTCCGGCCGGAGAACGAGGCCGGCGGCCTGGACCTCAACGAGCACGCCGAGACCGGCTACGAGCTGGGCGGCGGACCCGGTCGTGGCGAGGACACCGGCCCGCCCGCACCCGTCGCCGAGCTGACCGACGCGCAGGTCCGGGCGGTCGAACGACATCTGGAACGGATGCTGCCCCGGCCCCGGCGGTACTCCGGCCCTGTGCCGGCGCCCCCCGGCGCTCCCCGGGTCCCGCCGCAGGGCCCGCCGCGGACCGGCGAGGGGGACCGGCCCTGACCGGGCGGTCCTAGCCCGCCTCCTCCACGGGGAGCACGGCGTGGCGGGGCCCGCGGCACACGTAGAGCCGGGCGGGCGGCAGGTTGCGCCACACCGGCGAGGTCGGCCGCACGTCCAGGAACTCGCCTTCGAGGCAGCGGACCAGGTCCCTGACCCGCTCCGGGACCGCGGTCAGCGTCGTGATGGTGGCGAACACCCCGTCCGGCGCGAGGGTGCGGGCCGCGTCGGCGAGCATCGCGCGCCGCTGGGCGGGGGGCAGCAAGGTCCAGGGCAGCGACGAGACGATCGCGTCCACCGTGCCGACGCCGGCCTCGGTGAGCAGCGAGGAGAGATCGGCCGCGTCGCCGTGCAGCACCTCGAGCCACGGCCGGGTGCGCCGCAGGTAGGCGACGAAGTCCGCGTCGACCTCGACGGCGACGGAGCGCGATCCGGGGCCCAGCCGCGCCCGGATCGCGTCGGACAGCACCCCGGTCCCGGCACCCAGCTCCACGACGGTCGGGGATCCGGTCCGGGGCACCACCGCCGCGATCTCGACGGCGAGGGCGGTGCCGGTCGGGACCGGCGATCCGGTCAGGTCGGGCCGGCGGAGGGCGCGGCGGAGGAAGGTCCCGTGTCCGAGGAGCATCGGACCAGCTTCTCCCGGTATGTCACGATCGGCTACCGGGAGTGACGCGTACCCCTCTGCTGTCGGGCAATCGGCACCTCGTCACCCGGCGGTGCCGCCCGTCCGGCTCCGGAGGTGGTGCGCGGTGGCCGTGAGCAGCGCCGGGTCCACGTCGTAGGGGGTGTAGAGGGAGACCCGGTCCGCGAGGTCCCCGTAGCGGGCCTCGATCCTCGCCGCCAGCTCGGCGGGGGAGCCGTCGAGCGCGAACGCGCCGAGCACGTCGTCGTCGATCAGTGTCGCCATCTCGTCCCAGGCCTGGCGGCGGGAGAGGCCGTTGAGCCGGTCCGCCAGCTCGCCCCAGCCGTGGTGGTCGAGGACCGCGCGGTAGGCGGGGGTGGAGCCGTAGAAGGCGATCTGCCGGCGCACACCCGCCTCGGCCCTCGCCCGGGCGTCGGCGTCCGCACCGAGCACCGAGAACACCGGCAGGCTCACCGTGAACCCGTCCAGCGAGCCGCCGCGGGAGCGGGCCAGCGCGGGCACGGTGACCTCGCGCAGGTAGGAGTCCGTGGTGAGGGCGTGCGCGAGCAGCCCGTCGGACACCCGCCCCGCGACCTCGGTCATCCGCGCGCCGACGGCCGCCAGCAGGATCGGCGGGTTGCCGTGCGGGTTGGGCCCGGGATCGAAGAACTCCGTCATCAGGGTGTGGGTGTAGAACTCGCCCTCGAACCGCAGCCGCTCGCCGGTCTCCCAGCGCGCCCAGATGGCCCGGACCGCGGCGACGAACTCCTCCATCCGCGCCGCGGGCCGGCTCCACGGCATGCCGAACCGCCGCTCGATGTGTGCCTTCACCTGCGAGCCGAGGCCGAGCTGGAGCCGCCCTCCGGAGATCAGCTGCACGTCGTTGGCCGCCGTCGCCACCGTCATCGGGTTCCGGGCGAACGCGACGGCGATCCCGCTCTGCACCGTGATCCGCTCCGTCGCGCGGGCGGCGAGCGCGAGCGCGACGAACGCGTCGTGCCCGGTCTCGGCGACCGTGACGCCGGCGTAGCCGTCCGCCTCCGCCGTGACCGCGGCCGCCTCGGCCCGGAGCGGGTCCGCGGCGAAGTCCGCGACCGCGTCCACCTGCATGCTCGTCCTCCCCCGTCCGGCGGTGATCGTCCGGGGCCGATCGTGGTGGAGCGGCGCACGAGGGTCAACGCCTGTGCTAAGTCCCTTGCATGACCTTCGAGACGATCCGCTTCACCGCCGACGGCGCCGTCGCCCGGCTGACCCTGGACCGGCCGGCGTCGCTCAACGCGTACACGAGCGTGATGTGCCGCGAGCTGGTCGAGGCGCTGGCGGCGTTCCAGGCCGACGACGCCCTCCGCGTCCTGGTCCTGACCGGCGCCGGCCGCGCGTTCTGCGCCGGCGGGGACATCCGCAACGGCGAGGAGACCGAGGAGGGCGAACGGCGTCAGCTCGGGCACGCGATGGTGATGCGCGAGGGCATGCACCGGGTCGCGCGGAGCCTGTACCGCCTGGACAAGCCCACGATCGCCATGATCAACGGCGCCGCGGTCGCCGGCGGGCTCACCCTCGCGCTGCTGTGCGACTTCCGCATCGCCGCCGCCGGCGCGCGGCTCGGGGACACCAGCGGCACCGTCGGCCTGCTCCCCGACGAGGGCGGCGCCTGGCTGTTCCCGAGGGTCATGGGCCAGGAGGCCGCGCTGCGGATGACCCTGCTCGGCGAGGTCTACGACGCGGCGCGGGCCCGGGAGCTCGGGCTCGTCGGCGAGGTCGTCCCGGACGCGGAGCTGGAGGCGCGGACGGCCGGGCTCGCGGCGGCCCTGGCGGCCCGCGCCCCGCTGGCGGTACGGACGGCGAAAAAGCTCGTCCGGCGCGGCGCCGAGGTGCCCTTCGACCTGGCGCTCGACGACGCGGAGTTCGCCGTCGACGTCGTCAACGGGAGCGCGGACGTGCGGGAGGGCGTGGCGGCCTTCGTCGAGAAGCGCGCACCGCGTTTCCGGGGCCGGTGACCGGGTGACTCGGGCCACACGAGGAATGTGGACCGGACGTCCGCGGCTGACCGGGGAGACCCACGCGCCCGAGGAGGATCCCATGCCGTCGTTGTTCGACCCGATCACGTTCCGCGGGCTCACCGTCCGCAACCGGATCTGGCTGGCGCCGATGTGCCAGTACGCGGTCGACGCCGGGGACGGGATCCCGACGGACTGGCATCTCGTCCACCTCGGTGCCCGGGCGACCGGCGGGTTCGGCCTGGTCATGACGGAGGCGGCGGCGGTGACCGCCGAGGGTCGGATCAGCCCGCAGGACGTCGGGATGTGGACCGACGAGCAGGCCGGGGCCTGGTCCCGGATCGTCGGCTTCCTGCACGCCCAGGGCGCCGCGGCCGGGACGCAGCTCGCCCACGCCGGCCGCAAGTCCTCCGTGTACGCGCCCTGGCGCGGTGCCGGCACCGTCGCCGCGGCGGACGGCGGCTGGGTCGCGTCGGGCCCGTCGGCCACCGCCTTCGAGGGCTACGCCGTGCCGCACGAGCTGACGGTCGGGGAGATCCACGGGATCGTCGAGGCGTTCGTGGCCGCGGCGCGGCGGGCGGACCGGGCCGGGTTCGACGTCGTGGAGCTGCACGGCGCCCACGGCTACCTGCTCCACCAGTTCCTGTCCCCGCTGGCCAACCACCGCACGGACGCCTACGGCGGCGCTTTCGAGAACCGGGTCCGGTTGCTGCTCGAGGTCGTCGACGGAGTCCGCGCGGCCTGGCCCGGGCACAAGCCGTTGCTCGTGCGGCTCTCGGCCACCGACTGGGTCGAGGGCGGCTGGACGGCCGAGGAGACGATCGAGCTGTCCGCGCTGCTGGCCGCCCGGGGGGTGGACCTGGTGGACGTCAGCTCCGGTGGGCTCGACGCCCGGCAGCAGATCCCGGTGGAGCCCGGGTACCAGGTGCCGTTCGCCCGGGACGTGCGGGCGAAGGCCGGGGTGCCGACCGGGGCCGTCGGCCTGATCACGGACCCGGGGCAGGCCCGCGAGATCCTCGACGCCGGGGACGCGGACGTGGTGCTGCTGGCCCGGGCCGCGCTGCGCGAGCCCGCGTGGCCGCTGCGCGCCGCGCACGAGCTGGGCGTCGCGCCGCACGACGCGCCCTACCCGCCGAACTACGAGCGCGGCGCCTGGCGCTGAGCGGGGAACGCCCGCCGGTTGCCGGCCAGCCACACGACGTCGCGACCGAAGGACCACGTCAGCGCGCCGAGTGCCAGCGCGGTCAGGCCGGCCGCGAGTGCGACCGGCAGCAGGGCCGCGCTCACCAGCACGAGCACGACGCCCTGGGCCGCGGCGACGGTCTTCGCGCCGGGTGTGGGCGGCACCGTCGCGCGCATCCACGGCACCAGCCAGGTGGCCGCGACCAGCGCGTACCGCATGAGGCCGATCGCCAGGACCCAGCCGCCCAGGCCCGCCGCGACGTGCGCGCTGAGCACCAGGATGAGGATCGCGTCGGTCTCCATGTCGAAGCGGGCGCCGAGTGCGGACGCGGTGCCGGTGCGCCTGGCCACCCGCCCGTCGACGGCGTCGAGGACCAGCGCGACGGCCGCGAGCGCGACCAGCACCGGGACCGGCGGGGCCTGCCCGGCGAGGCCGTCCGCGACGAGCGCGGCCACCCCGCCGACGAGCACGGCGCGGCCCAGGGTGACCCGGTCCGCCGGGCCGAGCTCGCGGCGCCCGGCCGCGCGCCGGGCGCGGCCGAGGAGCACCTGCAGCCCGAGCAGGTACCCGAGCCCGGTGACCCAGCCGACCGGGCCCAGGTCCGCGCCCACCCACAGCAGGCTCAGCAGCACCAGCTGCGCGCCCACCGCGGCGGTGAGGTCCGGGTCCGCCACCCGCGGTGCCCGAGCCGTGATGTGTGTCGTCGTCATGCGTCCTCCGTGTCGGCCCTACGCTCCCTCACGGACCGCGCCGCCGGCCGGTTCACCCGATCTTCGACGAGGGGGAGGCCGCGTGGAGCGCAGCGCCCGGGCCCTGTGGTTGCGCGCCCCCGGCGAGTACGAGATCCGCGATCTCACGCTGCCGGCGCGCGGGGACGACGACGTGCTGGTCAGGGCCCTGTTCTCCGGGGTGAGCCGGGGGACCGAGGCGCTGGTGTACCGCGGCGGCGTCCCGGTCAACCAGCGCGCCACGATGCGGGCACCGTTCCAGGAGGGGGAGTTCCCGGCGCCGGTGAAGTACGGGTACCTCGGGGTCGGGACCGTGGAGGAGGGGCCCGCGGCGCTGCGCGGGCGCACCGTCTTCTGCCTCTACCCGCACCAGACCCGCTACGTCGTCCCGGCGGGTGCGGTGACCCCGGTCCCGGACGACGTCCCGCCCGCCCGCGCGGTGCTCGCCGGGACGGTGGAGACCGCCGTCAACGCGCTGTGGGACGCCGCGCCGCTGGTCGGGGACCGGATCGCGGTCGTCGGTGCCGGGATGGTGGGCTGCGGCGTCGCCGCGGTGCTCGCCGGGTTCCCGGGGGTGGAGGTCCAGCTGGTGGACGTCGACCCGGGCCGGGCGGCCGTCGCGGAGACGCTGGGGGTCGGCTTCGCGTCGCCGGCCGACGCGGCGGGGGAGTGCGACCTCGTGGTGCACACCAGCGCGTCGGAGGCCGGGCTCGTGCGGGCGCTGGAGCTGCTCGCGCCGGAGGGCGAGGTGCTGGAGATGAGCTGGTACGGCGACCGCGCGGTCCGGCTGCCGCTCGGTGAGAACTTCCACTCGCGGCGGCTGACGGTCCGCAGCAGCCAGGTGGGCATGGTGTCCCCGGCCCGGCGGTCCCGCCGGACGTTCTCCGACCGGCTCGCCCTGGCGCTGCGACTGCTCGCCGATCCCCGCTACGACGCCCTGGTCACGGGGGCATCCGCGTTCGAGCAGCTGCCCCGGGTGCTGCCGGCCGTGCTCGGTGGTGAACCGTCCGGGCTGCTGCACCGTGTCATCTACGGGGACGGCTGACGAGCCGTCCCGCGATCCCAGGAGGCCGACGTTGTTCAGCATCACCGTCCGCGACCACATGATGGTCGCGCACAGCTTCCGCGGCGAGGTCTTCGGACCGGCGCAGCGGCTGCACGGCGCCACCTTCGTGGTCGACGCCACGTTCCGCCGTCCCGACCTGGACGGGGACAACATCGTGGTGGACATCGGGCTCGCGACCACCGAGCTGGGGGCCGTCGTGGGTGCGCTGAGCTACCGCAACCTGGACGACGAGCCGGACTTCGCCGGCATCAACACCTCCACGGAGTTCCTGGCCAAGGTGGTCGCGGACCGGCTCGCCGAGCGCATCCACGCGGGCGCGCTCGGCGAGGGCGCCCGGGGCATCGCCGAGATCGCGGTGACCCTGCACGAGTCCCACGTGGCGTCCGCCGCGTACGAACGCGCGCTGTGAGCGCGTCCGTGCTGGTCCGGCCGGTGCACGTCGTCCTGCCCGCGGACGTCGACGACCCGGACCGGCCCAGCGGCGGCAACCGCTACGACCGCCGGGTCTGCCGGGGCCTCGCCGCCGACCGCCCGGTGTACGAGATCGCCGTGCCGGGCAGCTGGCCGCTGCCGTCGCGGACGAGCCGCGAGGCGCTCGCGACCGCGCTGGCCGAGGTGCCGGACGGCGGAGTCGTCCTGCTCGACGGCCTGGTGGCCTGCGGCGTCCCGGACGTGCTCGTCCCGGAGTCCGGCCGGCTGCGCCTCGTCGTGCTCGTGCACCTCTCGCTGGCGGACGAGCGCGGCGCCGCGCCCGAGCTCGACGCGCGCGAGCGGACGACGCTGCACGCCGCGGCCGCCGTCGTCGCGACGAGTGCGTGGACGGCACGGCGGCTGGAGGAGCGGCACGGCCTCCCGGCCGGGACGGTGCACGTCGTCCCTCCGGGGACCGATCCGGCGCCGCTCGCCCCGGGGACCGGCGGAGGCGGCGGGCTGCTCTGCGTCGGCTCGCTGACCCCGACGAAGGGCCAGGACCTGCTGGTGGACGCCCTGGCCGAGGTCGCGGACCTGCGCTGGACCGCCACGCTGACCGGCCCGCTCGGCCGGAACCCGGAGTTCGCCGGGTACGTCCGTGGCTCGGTCACCGCCCACGGCCTCGCCGGCCGGGTCACCCTGACCGGCCCGCGCACCGGGGACCTGCTCGCCGCGACCTTCGCCGCCGCGGACCTCCTCGTCGTCCCGTCGCGGGCCGAGTCCTACGGGATGGTCGTGGGCGAGGCGCTCGCCCGCGGCATCCCGGTGCTGGCCACGGCGGTGGGCGGCCTGTCCGAGGCGCTCGGCCGCACGGTGTCCGGCGCGGTCCCCGGCCTGCTCGTCCCGCGGTCCGAGCTCGCGCCGAGCCTGCGCCGCTGGCTCGGCGACGCCGCCGTGCGCAACGACCTGCGGGCCGCGGCCCTCGAGCGGCGGGACACCCTCGCCACCTGGGAGAGCACCGTCCGGTCACTGGCGGAGGTGCTGTGATGCGGCTGCCCCGCCCCCGCCTGCGCACGGTCGCGGCCGTCGCGATCCTCGCCGTGCTGGTCTGGAGGCTCGGCACCGGCGCCTTCCTCGACGGCCTGCGCGCCGTCGACGGCACCGCGGTCGCCGCCGCGCTGGCGATCGGCCTCGTGACGACGGCCGCGAGTGCCTGGCGCTGGTGCCTCGTCGCGCGGAAGCTGGGCCTGCCGCTGAGCCTGCGCACCGCCGTCGGGGACTGCTACCAGGCGCTGTTCCTGAACACCGTGCTCCCGGCGGGCGTCCTGGGCGACGTGGGGCGGGCCGTCGGCCACGGCCGCTCGGCCGGGAACCTCGGCGCCGGGGTCCGGGCCGTCGTGCTGGAACGGTCGGCGGGACAGGTCGTGCTGCTCGTCGTCGGGGCGGCGGTGCTCGGGACGCAGCCGGCGGTCCTCGCCCCGCTCGCCGGCGGGCTGGTCCCGGCCCTGGTGGTCGGGGGTCCGCTGCTGCTCGCGGCGGCGGCGTGGGTGCGCTTCGGCGGCGGCCGCGCGGCCCGCGTCCGGGCCGGGCTCGTACGGTTCGGCGCGGACGCCCGCCGCGGCCTGCTCGCCCGGGACGTCTGGCCGGGGGTGGCCGCGCTGTCGACGGTCGCGCTCGCGGGCTACGTGGCGTTGTTCGTCGTGGCCGCGCGGGCCGTCGGTTCGCCCGCCCCGCTCGCGCAGCTGCTCCCGCTGGTGGTCCTGGCGCTGCTGGTGATGGGGCTGCCGATCAGCGTCGGCGGCTGGGGCCCGCGGGAGGCCGTCACCGCGGTGGCGTTCGGCGCGGTCGGCCTGGGCGCGGCGCAGGGCGTCGGCGTGGCGGTCGTCTACGGCGTGCTCACGCTGGTGGGCACCCTCCCGGGGGCCGCGGTCCTGCTGCTGCGGCGCGCCGGGACCCGCGCGCGTGCGGCGGCGGCCGCGCCGGACGTGCCGGT
>JAOZVV010000161.1 GCA_025869365.1 Pseudonocardia sp. | reverse complement strand
CGACGGTCCTGGGCGCCGCTTCACCCTGCCCTTGACAGAAGAGCCTACATATCAGAGCGCGGCGCGGCACGCCACCATCCCCGGACGGCAGCCCGATATCCGCTGGGTGCGAATCCGCTGTCGATCACACCACGTCTGCACTCTCCGGATGCTCGCCCGCCGCGTCCGGATAGCGCCCGCGGGCCGGAGTTCCTACCGTCGGTCCCGGGACATCCCCCGGCCAACCGACGCGAAGGAGAAGGTCGATGACCGCCCCCTCCGGCACAGAGTCCACAGGAACCGGACCGGAAGAGTTCAAGCTCTTCATCCACGGCAAGTCCGTCGACGCGCGTTCCGGGAAGACCTTCGAGTCCCAGAACCCGTACACCGGCAGCGTCTGGGCCCGCCTGGCCGACGGCTCCCCGGAGGACGTCGACGCCGCCGTCGCGTCCGCCCGCGCCGCCTTCGACGGCGACGAGTGGGGCGGCATCACCGGCTTCCAGCGCGCCGCGATCCTGCGCAGGGTCGGCGACGCGATCGCGGCCAACGCCGAGCGCCTGGCGATGCTGGAGGTCAACGACTCCGGCAAGCTCTACCGCGAGATGATCGGCCAGCTCAAGGCCCTGCCGAACTGGTACTACTACTTCGCCGGGCTCGCGGACAAGATCGAGGGACGCACGGTCCCGCCGGTGAACGCGAACTACTTCGGTTACACCACCCGCGAGCCGGTCGGCGTCGTCGGCGCGATCACGCCGTGGAACTCGCCGCTGCTGCTGCTGACCTTCAAGCTCGCCCCCGCGCTCGCGGCCGGCTGCACGATGGTCGTCAAGCCCTCGGAGCACTCCCCCGCGTCCACCGTCGCGTTCGCCGAGATCCTGCACGAGGCGGGGCTGCCCGCGGGCGTGCTGAACGTCGTCACCGGCTGGGACCGCAGCACCGGCGAGTCCCTCGCCGGGCACCCCGGCGTGGACAAGGTCGCGTTCACCGGCTCGTCCGCCACCGGCGCGAAGGTCGCGCAGGCCGCCGGGGCCAACCTGAACCGGGTGACGCTGGAACTCGGCGGCAAGAGCCCGCAGATCGTGTTCGCCGACGCCGATCTCGACGCGGCGGCGAACGGCCTGATCGCGGGCGTCTTCGCCGCGACCGGGCAGACCTGCATGGCCGGCTCGCGGCTGATCGTGCACGCCGACGTGCACGACGCGCTCGTCGCGAAGGTGGTCGAGCGGGCGAACAGCATCGTCCTGGGCGACCCGACCGCACCCGAGACCGAGATGGGCCCGGTCGCGAACGCGCCCCAGTACGAGAAGGTGCTCGGTTACCTCGAGGGCGCCGCGGCCGAGGGCGCGACGTTCGCCTGCGGCGGCGAGCCCGACGCCGAGCGCGGCGGGCTGTTCGTGCGGCCGACGGTCGTCACGAACGTGACGCCCGAGAACACCATCGTCCGCGAGGAGGTGTTCGGGCCGGTCCTGGCCGCCTACACCTTCCGCGACGAGGACGAGGCGCTCAAGCTCGCCAACGACACCCCGTACGGCCTGGCCGGGGCGGTGTGGACCAAGGACGTGCACCGCGCCCACCGGGTCGCCGCGAAGCTCCGGGCCGGGACCGTGTGGGTCAACGCCTACCGCGTGGTCGCACCCAACATGCCCTTCGGCGGGTTCGGCGCCAGCGGCATCGGCCGCGAGAACGGCGTCGAGGCGGTGCACGAGTACACCGAGAACAAGTCCGTGTTCATCGAGCTCACCGGCGGTACGCGAGACCCCTTCCAGCTCGGCTGATCCCCCCGAACCCGCTCTACGCACGACGGCACGTTCGCCCGGCACTGCCGGGCGAACGGCGCTGCCGCGCGCCCGCACCCGTCGAGAACACGTCGAAGGAGACGCCATGACCGTGACCGCCAACGAGCGCCTCGGCCTCGCCCCCACCGACCCGCGCCCCGCTTCGGAGACGAAGCCCGCGGCGGACCGCACCACGACCAACCCGCTGTTCGGCGACCAGAAGATGAAGCTGGGTCTGTTCGGCACCAACACCAGCTACGGGCTGATCATGAGCCACGCACCGTCGAGCTTCGAGATCACCTGGGAGCACACCAAGGAGATCGCGCAGCGCGCCGACCGCCTCGGGTTCGACGTCCTGGTCCCCGTCGCCCGCTGGAAGGGCTTCGGCGGGTCCACGAACTTCAACGGCAACTGCTTCGAGACCTACACCTGGGCGGCGGGGGTGGCGGAGGCGACCGAGCGGATCGCGGTCGCCGCGACCAGCCACCTCCCGACCATGCACCCGATCGTCGCGGCCAAGCAGGCGACCACGGTCGACCGCATCTCCGGCGGCCGGTTCGCGCTGAACATGGTGATGGGCTGGGTGCCGCCGGAGATGGAGATGTTCGGCTCCGAGCAGCGCGAGCACGACGAGCGCTACGCCTACGGCCAGGAATGGCTCGACTTCGTCAACCGGCTCTGGACCGAGGAGGGCACCTTCGCGATCCACTCCAAGTACTTCGACTCCGAGCTGCTCGAGGCCTACCCCAAGCCCCACCAGGGTCCGCGGCCCGCGCTGATCAACGCGGGCAACAGCCCGTCGGGCATCGAGTTCTCCGCGCGCAACGTCGACTTCAACTTCGCCTCGCTGGACACCCTGGAGAACATCAAGGCGTACACGACCGCGCTGAAGAAGAAGGCCCGCGACGAGTACCAGCGCACCATCCACGCCATGACCTACGGCCTCGTCGTCTGCCGGGACACCGAGGAGGAGGCCAAGCGCGCCTTCCAACAGGTCGTCGACGAGGGCGACTGGGGCGCCGCGGGCAACGTCATCAAGATCGCCGGATCCGGCGCCTCGCAGTCGTTCGACCACGCGGTGAAGGAGATGCAGGAGCGGTTCATCGCGGGCTGGGGCGGCTACCCGATCGTCGGCACGCCCGAGCAGGTCACCGAGGAGCTCGGCAAGCTCAACGAGGCCGGCATGGAAGGCATGATCTTCGGCCTCATCGACTACAACGAGGAGCTCAAGTACTTCGGCGACGAGGTGATGCCGCTGCTCAAGCAGGCGGGCCTGCGCCACTGACACCAGCGGGACCGGACGCCCGGTCGGGACAGGGAAGAACCGCGGACCGGCCGGGCGTTCCCCTCTGCGTGGACCACGACGAGGCCGCCCGGCTGCTCCGGGCCGAGCGCGCGGCGACGATGTCGCGGATCGTCTCGCTGGACCGTCAGGTCACAGGGCTCGCCGAGGAACAGGCCCTGACCACCCACGACGACGAGCACGACCCCGAGGGTGTGACCATCGGCTTCGCCCGGGCCCAGTTCCAGGGCCTGCTCGCCGGGGCACGTGCGGACCTCGAGGCCCTGGACCGGGCCGCCGGCCGGCTCGGGTCCGGGACGTACGGATCCTGCGCGACCTGCGGGAACCCGATCCCGGACGAGCGGCTCGAGGCGCTGCCCGCCGCCGAGACCTGCCTGGCCTGCGCCGACCGCCGCCGGCCCCGTCGACGCTGAACCCCCGCAGGGCCGAACCCCCGCAGAGCCGAACCCCCTCAGGGCCGAACCCGTCGACGCCGATCCGTTACCGCCGGACCCGGCCATCCGAGGTTCACCGATCATTCGCCGGGCGGCAACACCGATCACTGCCGGGTCTCGTTGGATGGGTACCGGTGTCGGCGGCAACTGGGGAGCCCGCCGCCGACGCCGGTTTCCTCCGCCCTCGGCCCGCGGGGATGCTCAGGTGGGGGCGAGCGGGATCGGCCCGGTGCCCGTCCGCGGTTCGGCGTCCCGCACCGCCTGGGGTTGGGTCATCTGGGACCGGGTCACCTGGGCCTGGGTCACCTGGGCCTGGGTCACCTCGGGCTGGGTCACCTGCTGCTGCCCCGCCTGCTGCTGCTGCTGCGCTGCCTGCTGCTCCGGGGCCCGGGGCGGACGGCCCGCCACGGGGAGCCGGGCGACCACGGCGAACCCGCCGCCCGCGGCGGGCCCGGTCCGCAGGTCGCCGCCGACGGACCGCACCCGCTCCACCAGCCCCGCCAGGCCGGCACCCCCGATCCCGAACGCGCCCCGAGGTGCCACGGCCCGGCGCGCCGGGCCGTTGCGGACCTCGACCCGCAGCCCCACGGGCTCGCGCCAGTCGACCTCGACCTCGACCGCGGCGCCCGGCGAATGCCGCGCGGCGTTCGTCAGGGACTCCTGGACGATCCGGTAGACCGCGCGGTCCAGCGACACGGTCAGCGGCCGCGGCTCCCCCGACGGGACCAGCCGCACGGCCATCCCCCCGGCCACGGACCGGTCGACCAGGCCCGCGAGCTGCGCCGTCCCGGCCTGCTCGGCCGTGTCCGCACCGGCCAGCCCGAGGGCCGTCCGCATCTCGGCGAGCGCGCGCTTGGCGTGCATCCGGAGGCGCTCGGCGGCCTCCCGGGTCCCCGGCTCGGTGGTGGACGCGGACAGCGCGGCGGCCCCGACGGCGATCAGCGTGGCGTGGTGGCCGACGGCGTCGTGGATCTCCCGGCCGATCCGGGAGCGTTCCTCCGCGCGGGCCGCGGACTCGCGGGCGCGCACCGTCGCCTCCCGGGCCTCCTCCAGCTCGCGGACGCTCGTGGTGAGCCGGTCCCGCAGCGCGACGAGCAGGCCGACGGCGAGCGGGCTGCCCGCGGACAGCCCGGCGAACACGAGCGTCAGGATGATCGCCCGCCAGGTCAGGTCCTGGGTGAGCAGGACCGGCACCACCGCGGCGACCAGCGAGAGCACCAGCCAGGGCAGGGAGCGCCACACCGACCCGGTCCGCCGGCCCATCCCGAACAGCGCCACGATCTCCGAGGCCCAGCCGAGGCCGCCGGCGATGGCCCAGAACGAGCCGATGATGCCGAGCGGTGCCCACAGGTGCCGCAGCGGCAGCAGCGCGCACCCGACGAGCGCCGCGGTGACCGACCAGGCGAACGGTCCCGGGGCCGCCAGCAGCACGAACGCGATCGGCACCCCCACGGCGAGCACCTCGAGGCCGACGAGGCGCACCCACCGGTCGACCGGCCGGCCGGGCATCACGGCCCCCAGCTCTGCGCGATCAGTGCCGCCTGGACCCGGTTCTCCGCCCCCAGCTTGATGAGTAGCGCGGACACGTACTTCTTCACGGTCGCCTCCGCGAGGCCCAGACAGTCCCCGATCGAGGCGTTGGAGTTCCCGGCGGCGAGCAGCTTGAGCACCTGGCCCTCCCGCAGCGTCAGGTCCGAGGGCGGCGACGGCGCGGGCGCGGATCCGGCGAGCCTCGGCAACAACCGCGCGGCGACCCGCGGGTCCAGGACCGCTCCCCCGGCCGCCAGGTCCAGGACGGCGCGGATCAGGGCGTCCGGTTCGGCGTCCTTGAGCAGGAACCCCTGGACGCCGATGCGCAACGCCTCCGCGACGTAGTCGTCCAGGTCGAAGGTGGTGAGCACGGCGGCCGGCGGTGCGTCCGGCCGCGCGCACAGCACCCGCAGGGCGGAGAGGCCGTCCCGGCCGGGCATCTGGACGTCCGCCAGGACGACGTCCGGGGAGGTCTCGTCGACGGCGGCGAGCATCTCGTCCCCGTCCGCGGCCTCGCCGACCACCACGATCGTCCCGCGGGCCTGGAGCACCGTCCGGAGCCCGGCGCGCAGGAGCGCCTCGTCGTCCGCGAGGACGACGCGGACCCGGGGCGCGGTGTCCCCGGGTCCGGTGGTCATGCGGACGAGCCTAGGCCATGCGCCGGATGCCGATGAGTGCTCCGGACCAGCACGACGGTCAGCGCTTCCCGCGGCCCCCACGGATGCGCTTCTCGCGCACCCGCACCGAGAGCCGCACCGGCGAGCCGGTGAAGCCGAACTCCTCGCGGAGCCGGCGCTCGATGAACCGGCGGTACCCGGCCTCCAGGAACCCGGAGGTGAACAGCACGAACGTCGGCGGACGGGTGGTCGCCTGGGTCGCGAAGAGCACCTTCGGCTGCTTGCCGCCGCGCACCGGCGGCGGGGTGGCCGCGATGACGTCGGAGAGCCAGCTGTTCAGCTGGCCGGTGGGGATCCGGCGGTCCCAGGAGTCCAGCGCGGTCCGCAGCGCCGGCGCGATCTTGGAGACCGAGCGGCCGGTGAGCGCCGAGATGTTGACCCGTTCGGCCCAGCGGACGCTGATCAGGTCCCGCTCCAGCTCGCGCTTCATCTCGGCGCGCCGGTCCTCGTCGACGAGGTCCCACTTGTTGAACACGATGACGAGCGCGCGGCCCGCCTCGTGGACCATCGTCAGCACCCGCTGGTCCTGCTCGGAGATCGGCTCGCTCGCGTCCAGCAGCACGACCGCCACCTCGGCCGCCTCGATGGCCGCCTGGGTCCGCAGGCTCGCGTAGTACTCCATGCCGCTGGCCGTCTTGACCCGCTTGCGCAGGCCCGCGGTGTCCACGAAGCGCCAGATCTCGCCGTCGAGGTCGACGAGGGAGTCCACCGGGTCCACCGTCGTGCCGGCGACGTCGTGCACCACCGAGCGCACCTCACCGGACACCTTGTTCAGCAGGCTGGACTTGCCGACGTTCGGCTTCCCGACGAGCGCGACACGGCGCGGGCCGGCGCCCCCGGCCCCGAAGTCGTCCCGCGGGGTCTCCGGGAGGGCCTCCAGGATCGCGTCGAGCAGGTCTCCCGAGCCGCGGCCGTGCAGGCCGGACACCGGGTGCGGCTCGCCGAGGCCGAGGCCCCAGAGCGCGGCGACCTCGGCGACGAGACGCTCGTCGTCGACCTTCGTGGCGGCGAGCAGGACCGGGCGGTCCGAGCGGCGCAGCACGTCCGCCGCGGCCTCCTCGGTGATCGTGGCGCCCACCCGGGCGTCGACCACGAGCAGCACGGCGTCCGCGGTCCGCATCGCCAGCTCCGCCTGAGCGGTGACGGCGGCCTGCAGACCGGTGGCCTCGGGGTCCCAGCCGCCGGTGTCGACGAGGGTGAAGCGCCGGCCGTTCCACAGGGCGTCGTAGGAGATCCGGTCCCGGGTGACGCCCGGGATGTCCTGCACCACCGCCTCCCGGCGGCCGATCATGCGGTTGACCAGCGTCGACTTGCCGACGTTGGGCCGGCCGACCACCGCGAGGACCGGCATCGGGACCCGCGGGCCGTCCTCACCCTCGATCGGGTTGCCGAACTCGTCCTCGCCGAGGTCCCCCTGGACGACGAACTCGTCCGGGTCCAGGCCCATCCGGGCCATCTCCGCGCGGTCCGGCGCCCCGACGATGTTCCCGCCGAGAATGTTCTCGCTGCTCACGTACTGCTCCGTCATCCGTCACTACTACTGCGTCGGTCGTCGAGGTCCGCGACCAGCGCGGCGAGCTCGACCCGAATGGTCTCCGTGGCCGCGGCCAGGTCGGCGCGGCCCTTCCCGGTGGGTGCCGGCAGCGGCTCGCCGACGAGCACGTCCACGCGCGGCCGGAACCGGCGTCCGGCCCCGGCCGGGCGGCGGGTGCCGCGGAACACCACCGGCAGCACCGCCGCTCCGGACGCCCTGGCGAGCCAGGCCGCCCCCTGCTGCGCCGCCAGGACGTCGCCCTGCCCGCGTGTCCCCTCGGGGAACACCCCGACGACGCCGCCGCCGCGCAGGACGCCGAGCGCCGTGGTCAGGGGCGCCCGGTCGACCCGGCCCCGGTGGACCGGGATCTGGCCGATACCGCGCAGCCCGATCCCGATCGGGCCACCGAACATCTCCTGCTTGACCAGGAACACCGAACGGCGCCCCAGTAGTCCGAAGAGCAGCGGCCCGTCCACCATCGCGCTGTGGTTGGCCACGAGGACGACCGGCCCGCGGGCCGGGATCCGCTCCCGGCGGTGCACCGAGACCCGGAAGAACGGCAGGTACCACCAGGTCCCCAGCCAGCGCGCGGCGTCGTGCAGCCGCGGGAGCGCGGTGGCGGGGAGATCCGTGCTGACCGGGCCCGTGTCCCGGAGGGTGGTCATCATCGGGAGCTCAGGGGGCGCACAGTCCCCGCTCCTCGACCAGGCCCAGCAGCGCGGCGAGCACGTCGTCCACGCTGAGCTCGTCGGTGTCCAGGACCAGCGCGTCCTTCGCCGCGTGCAGCGGGGACACGGCACGGGTGGAGTCCAGCCGGTCCCGGCGCTGGACGTCCGCGAGCACGACCTTCGCGTCCGCGGCCCGGCCGGCCTTCGCGTCCTGCCGGCGCCGGCGCGCGGCCCGGACCTCGTCCGACGCCGTCAGGTAGACCTTCAGCGGGGCGTCCGGTGCGACGACGCTGCCGATGTCCCGGCCCTCGACGACCATGCCGCCGCCGGACGCGACCGCCGCGTCGATCATGCGGCGCTGCCGGGCGACCATCGCCTCGCGGACCTCGCCCAGCGCGGACACGGCGCTGACCAGCTTCGTGACCGGAACGTCGCGGATCTCGGCCTCGACGTCCTCACCGGCGAGCCGGATCCCGGGGGCCGCCGGGTCCGTCACGGACTCGACGTCCGCCGTCGTCGCCACGGCGGCGATCTTCTCGGCCGGGCTGGCCTCGTCGAGGCCGGCCCGCAGGACGGCGAGGGTGGCGGCCCGGTACATCGCGCCGGTGTCCAGGTACGCGGCGCCACAGGCCGACGCCAGCCGCCGGGAGACGGTGGACTTGCCGGTGCCCGAGGGTCCGTCCATCGCGACGACCCCGCGCAGCTTCCCTGGCATGTCCGACTTCCCCGGCATGGTCCGGCACTCCTCGCCTCGCGTCCTCGCTACCGCAGCATGGCGCGAGCCGAGGTTCATTGTGCCTTGGTGGCCCGTCGGCCCCCGGAGCGGGCTCCCGGGCGCCGCCTACATCCCGACGGTCCGGTAGAGGGACCCGACCTCCGTCTGGTTCAGCGGCCGGAGCTTGCCGGGACGCTGGTCCCCGAGCTTGACGTCCCCGATCGCCGTCCGGACCAGGCGCTGCACCGGGTGCCCCACCTCGTCCAGCAGGCGGCGGACGATGTGCTTACGGCCCTCGTGCACCACGATCTCGATGATCGAGCGGCCGGGCAGGGAGTCGATGAGCCGGAACGAGTGCACGTTGACCGGCCCGTCCTCCAGCTCGATGCCGTCCCGCAGCCGCTTGCCGAGGTCCTTCGCGACCTGCCCCATCACCTCGGCGGTGTAGGTCTTCTCCACCTCGAACGACGGGTGCATCAGCCGGTGGCCGAGCTCGCCGTCGTTGGTCAGCAGCAGCAGCCCCTCGGTGTCCTGGTCCAGCCGGCCGACGTGGAAGAGCCGCCCGGCCTGGTCGAGCAGCTCGGTGCGGTGCATCACCAGGTCCCCGACGCAGAGCCGGCCCTTCTCGTCCGACATCGTCGACAGCATCCCGGCCGGCTTGTTCAGCGCCAGGTAGACCTGGTCGTCCCGGAGCTGGATGCGGGAGCCGTCGACGTGCACGACGGCCGTCTCCGGGTGCACCCGGCGGCCCATCTCGGTGACGACCTTGCCGTCGACGGAGACCCGGCCGGCGGCGATCAGCTCCTCGGCGGCACGGCGGGACGCGACGCCGGCCTGCGCCAGGACCTTCTGCAGCCGCACTCCGTCGTCGGAGGCGTTGCGGGGGTTGTTCATGGGGTTCACGTCCGTGTTCTGGTGGTGTCTCGGTGTCGGTGTTCGTGCCGGTGGTGTCGGCGCCGGTCGGGTCGGGCGGGGTGTCAGAGCTCGTCGATCGCGTCGACGTCGGGCAGCAGCGGGGCCAGCGGCGGGAGGTCCTCCACCGACGACAACCCGAGCCGTTCCAGGAACAGCTCCGTGGTGCGGAACAGCGTGCCCTGCGTGGGGGCGTCGATCCCGGCCTCCTCGACGAGCCCGCGGGTCAGCAGGGTGCGCAGCACCCCGTCGCAGTTGACCCCGCGCACGGCCGCCACCCGGGCACGCGTCACCGGTTGACGGTAGGCCACGACCGCGAGCGTCTCGAGAGCGGCCCTGGTCAGACGGGCGCGCTGCCCGTCGAGGAGGAGCTTCTCGACATACGGGGCGTAGAGGTCGCGGGTGTAGAACCGCCAGCCGTCCCCCACCCGGCGCAGGTCGATCCCGCGACCCGCGACCCGGTAGCTCTCGGCGAGGCGCAGCAGCCCCTCGCGGACCCGCGGGACCGGCTGGTCCAGCGCGGTGGCGAGGGCCTGGTCCTCCGTCGGCGCGTCCACGACCAGCAGCAACGCCTCCAGGGCGGCGTCGAACTCGTCGTCCCGGGCGAGGGCGGGCAGCTCGTCGAGAACGTCGATCTGGTCCGGTTCGGTGGGATCGGGACTGCTCAACGTCTGCTCATTCGCTGCGGGGATCGACGGTGTCTGCCGGGTCGGGCGCGCTCTCCTCGGGGAACGCCGCCGCCCACCGTACCGTCAGTTCACCGAAAGGCTCCGGCTGCTCGACGTGGATGCACCTCTCCCGGAACAGCTCGAGCACCGCCATGAACCGGGCGACGATCTCGATCGTCTCCGTGCAGTCCGCGGTCAGCACCGCGAACGTGGCCTCCCCCAGCTCGGCGAGCCGCTCGCGCAGGACCTGTACGTGGTCGGCGACGGAGACCTCGTGGCCGTGCAGGTGGTCGACGTCGACGGTCGGTGGCGGCTTCGGCCGGAACACCGAGGCCGCCATCTCGGCGAACGTCGCGGCGTCGATGCCCAGCAGCACCTCGGGCAGGAGCTTCGCGAACCGCTCCTCCAGCGCCACCGAGCGCGGGAACCGGCGCAGCGCGGTCTTCTCCAGCTCGCCGAACATGACCGCGACCTGCTTGTACGCGCGGTACTGCAGCAGCCGGGCGAACAGCAGGTCCCGGGCCTCGAGCAGCGCCAGGTCCTCCTCGTCCTCCACCTCGGCCGAGGGCAGCAGCCGGGCCGCCTTGAGGTCCAGCAGGGTGGCGGCGATGACGAGGAACTCCGTGGTCTCGTCGAGGTCCGCGTCGTCCCCGAGGACCCGCAGATGGGCGATGAAGTCGTCGGTGACCTTGTGCAGGGCCATCTCGGTGAGGTCCAGCTCGTGCTTGCCGATGAGCTGGAGCAGCAGGTCGAACGGGCCCTCGAAGTTGTGGAGCCGGACCGTGAACCTCGGTGCGGGCGCGGCGTCCGCAGGCAGGCCGGGCTCGTCCTCGAGAATCGTCACGAGTCCTCCGGGCCGGTCAACGGGCGATGACCTCGCGGGCGAGCATCCGGTAGGCCTGCGCGCCGCTCGACATCGGCGCCCACGTGGTGATCGGCTCGCCGGCCACGGTGGTCTCCGGGAACCGGATCGTGCGGTTGATGACGGCGTCGAAGACCTTGTCCCCGAACGCCTCGATGACCCGCTGGTGCACCTCACGGGTGTGCAGCGTGCGGGCGTCGAACATCGTGGCCAGGATGCCGACCAGCTCCAGGTCCGGGTTGAGCCGGTCCTTCACCTTGTCGATCGTGTCCATCAGCAGCGCCACTCCGCGCAGGCTGAAGAACTCGCAGGCCAGCGGGATGAGCACCTGGTCCGCGCAGGCCAGTGCGTTGATCGTGAGCAGGCCGAGCGAGGGCTGGCAGTCGATGAGGACGACGTCGTAGTTCCCCAGGATCCGCTTGAGCGCGCGGCCCAGCGCCTGCTCCCGGCCGACCTCGGTGACGAGCTGGACCTCGGCCGCGGAGAGATCGATGTTGCTGGGCAGCAGGTCCATGTTCGGCACGTTCGTGGGCTGGATGACGTCCTCGGCCTCGACGCCCCGCTCCATCAGCAGGTTGTAGATCGTCGTCTCGAGCTGGTGCGGCTGGACCCCGAGGCCCACGGACAGCGCCCCCTGCGGGTCGAAGTCCACGAGCAGCACCTTGCGGCCGTACTCGGCCAGCGCCGCGCCCAGGTTGATCGTCGACGTGGTCTTGCCGACGCCGCCCTTCTGGTTCGCGACGGCGATGATCCGGGCCGGGCCGTGCTCGGTCAGCGGTGCCGGCTCCGGCGCGCCGACGCGGTGCGGTGCGCTCCCCGCGGCCGTGGAGGCGTCGGCGAGGGCGTCGACGGCGGTGTCGTCCGCGAAGCCTTCGACCTCCGGCTCGGGCGCCGCCGCCGTCATGGCGCCGACCAGACCCGATCCGCCGGCCGCGACATGAGGCTCGACGGTCCGCGGCGTGTCCATGCGGGCTCTCCGTCTCTTCGTGGGCGTCCCGGCCTGCCGGGTCTGCCTGGCCGCAGCGTAGGAAAGCGTCCGACGTGCGGCAACGCGCCTCGCCGTAGACGGGCGCGGTGGTTTCGGCAACGCTACGCGGTGCGCACGTACGGGTGATCGGCGGACCCCGTGCACCGGAGCGCTCCCCGGGCCGTTCTCAGGACCGCGAGACGGTCACGTCCCCGGCGGTCGACCTGGCCGTGATGCGTGCGGTGGCGGCGGGATCGTCGGGGATCCCCACCTCCACCTCCCCCACGGTGGTGCGCGCGTCGACCCGGTAGGCCGCGCCGGCGGGGACGCGGACGGTCACGTCCCCGGCCGTGGACTCGGCCTCCACCTGCGGCGGAGCGTCCGCGAAGGTCAGGCCGACATCCCCGGCGGCGGTCCGGGCGGACACCGCTCCCACGCCGAGACCGGTGCCCTCGACCGAGCCCGACGCCGTCGACAGGTCGTGCGTGCCCGTGAGCCCGGCGACCGCGATGTCCCCGGCCCCGACCTGCGTCCGGGCGGCCGTGGCGGCCGGGGCCGTGACGGCGAGGTCCACCGAACAGACCTCCGCCGGGCTCGGGCAGGTCACGGTGATGCGCAGCACCCCGCCGTCGAGGGACTCGGCGACGTCGGGCTCGGGGCCCGTCCAGCGGGCGGTGCGGGTGACCGTGGCGGTGCCGTCGGCTCCCGGGCGGAGGTCGACGTCACCGGAGTCGGACTCCACCTCGACGCGGGAGACGGGGCCGTCGTGGGTCGCCGAGGTCCGCCGCGTGGTGACGTCGCCGTCCTGCTCACCGTTGCGCGAGCCGTCCCGGCTACCGGAGGCCGATCCGACCGACAGGCCCTGGACGGAGCAGCCGGCCACCAGCAGCAGGCCGAGGGTGAGCAGCAGGAGCCGGCGGGCCGTCATGGTGACCGAGGGTATCGATCAGGTGACTGTCCGCGCGCAACCGGGCCTGCGTTCAGCGGGCGCGGGCCCGCGGGTGCGCCGTCGCGTAGACCTCGCGCAGGGCGTCCACCGTCACGTGCGTGTAGACCTGCGTCGTCGTCACCGAGGCGTGCCCGAGCAGTTCCTGCACCACGCGGACGTCCGCGCCCCCGGCCAGCAGGTGGGTGGCGAAGCAGTGCCGCAGGGTGTGCGGGGAGACGTCGGTGCTCAGCCCCGAGACCTCGGCGGCGGAGCGCAGGGTGTGCCAGGCGCTCTGCCGGGACAGCCGGGCGCCACGCGCGTTGAGCAGCAGTGCCGGGGTGCCCCGGCCGCGGGCGGCGAGGTCGGGACGCGAGCGGACCCGGTAGGCGTCGACGGCCTCCAGCGCGGGCCGCCCCACCGGCACGATCCGCTGCTTGCCCCCCTTGCCGCGCAGCAGCACCGTCCGGCTGGTGACGTCCAGATCGTCGAGATCGATGCCGACGGCCTCGGAGATGCGGGCGCCCGTGGAGTACAGGAGCTCCAGCAACGCCCTGTCCCGCAAGGGAACCGGCCCCTCCCCCGGGCACCCGGCGAGCAGCTGGTCCACCTGGTCCACCGTGAGCGACCTCGGCAGTCGCCTCGGCAGCGCGGGCGGGGAGACGGCGTGCGCGACGTCGACCGGCACCAGGCCGTCCCGTGCGGCGAAGCGGTGCAGCCCGCGCACCGCGGCGAGCGCCCGGGCCGCGGAGGACGCCGCGAGCGGGGCCTCCCCGCTGCGCAGCGCCGCCACGAAGTCGCTGACGTCCCGCTCGCGGACCGCCGTCAGGTCGGCGATCCCCCTGGCCCGCAGGTGGTCCCGGTAGCGCTGCAGGTCCGTGGTGTAGGCGCGCAGGGTGTTCGCCGAGCTGCCCCGCTCGACCGCGAGATGCGCGAGAAACGCGTCGACACCCTCGTCCACCCCGCTCGCGCCCATCCCCGCAGTCTCCCGGCCCGAGCGCGTCAGGGAGCCACAACGCGCCCGGGCGAGCCAGAAACTCACATCATGGAGCCACAACGCGACCGTGTCAGTCGGGCCCGAAATTCGCGTCATGGAGCCACGACGCGCTCAGGCGGGCCCGAAACTCGCGTCATGGAGCCACGACGCGACCGCGTCGGCCCGAGATCAGGCCAGGGCGGGGATGACCTCGCGCTCGAACAGCTCGATCCCGGAGCGGTCGTAGGCGGCCTCGGGGAAGTAGAAGATCCCGTAGCTCATGCCGCGGGCCTGCAGGTCCGTCAGCTTCTCGACGATCTGCTCGGGCGTGCCGTAGCCCGGCATGCCGCGGAAGCCCGCCAGGGTCTCCTCGGCCTTCTGCTCGCCGACGTACGGGGTCAGCCGCGCCTTGAGCTGCGCGAGCCGCTCCTCCGCCTCGGCCTCGGTGCGGCCGATCGCGACGTTGTAGTTCGACGAGCGGACGATCGCGTCGAAGTCCGTGCCCACCTCGCGGCAGTGCGCGGCGAGGATCTCCGACTTCGACGTGAAGGTCCCCGGCGTCCCGGCGAAGTTGGTGTACCGCGCGTACTTCGCCGCGATCTTGAGGGTGACCTTCTCCCCGCCGCCCGCGATCCAGAGCGGGATGCCACCGTCCTGCAGCGGCTGCGGCGCGACGATCGCGCCGTCGACCTGGTAGTGCTTGCCGTCCAGGGTGGCGACACCCTTCTCCCACGCCTGCTTGAAGATCTGCACGCCCTCGTCGAGCATGCCCAGCCGGGTGCCGGCGGACGGGAACCCGTAGCCGTAGGCCCGCCACTCGTGCTCGTACCAGCCCGCGCCGATGCCCATCTCGACACGCCCACCGGAGATGATGTCCGCCGTCGCGGCGACCTTCGCCAGGTACACCGGGTTGCGGTAGGACATGCAGGTGCACATCTGACCGAGTCGCACCCGCTCGGTGACCGCGCCGAACGCGGACATCAGGGACCACGCCTCGTGCGTCGCCTGGTCCGTCGGCGCGGGGACGGTGTGGAAGTGGTCGTACACCCAGAGGGACTCCCACGGACCGGCGTCCGCGAGCTGGGCCAGTCCCTTCATCACACCCCACTGCTCGGCGGGGTCGATGCCCACCAGGTCGTGCCGCCAGCCCTGGGGCACGAAGATTCCGAAGCGCATTCCAGCCATGGATGGAGACTACGACGGCCCGGGTCGAGTGACCCGGGCCGACTTAGCGTTGCGAACGAACTTCTCGAGGATCAGGCGGGGCGACCGGCCCGCGCGTCGAGACCCAGCATCGCGAGCAGCTCGGTGCAGTCCGCGAGATCGGTCGCCTGGCCGGCGACGACGCGCGCCGCCTGGCCGTTCTGGGTGTCGCAGCTCTCCTGGTACGCCGCCTGCGCCTCGGACCAGGTGTTACCCATGGTCCCGTCCTCATTGGTGGCGCGTCCGTGTCGGGCCCAGCTCATATGCGGTTCTCCTCCGGCCGGCCGCGTCACCCCGTCCGAGAGATGGAGCATTCCTCGGACACGGGCCCGCGGCGCGAACGCCGGGTGGCACCCTGCGCGGCGTACTGCCCGCGCACCGGGTTGTCGATGCCCACCCAACCTGATCAGCCCATACTACCCCGGATCCGCCGATCTTCGATGGTCGGGCGGCAGCGCAGGCGTACCCGTGGTCCGCCGGCGTGACCGCGCCCACCAGCTGGGCTAGCGTCGATCTCATGGACTACGACACCGCTGTCGCCGGCTTCTTCGCCGCTCCGCCGGATGCACGGGTGCCCGGCCCGGTCGCCTCGGGGTCGCCCGCCCGCCGCCTGCGCGACGCCCTCGAACCCGTCGCGATGCATGCCGTGTGGTCCGCCCGCGTCAACGCCGCCCTGGCCGGGCACGGCTACGACTTCTTCTCCGGCTACGTCACCGGCCGGGCCGCACCGCTCGGCGAGGTGCCGTCGGCGGTCGTCGCCTCCGCGTTCGGGGTGTTCGAACCCGCCCTGATCGACGCCATGTGGTCCGCCGGGCGGGCGCTGCTCCCGCTGCCGGAGCTGATCACGGTGCGGGACAACGAGACCGCGGCGTCCCTGCGGGAGGTCCTCGACGGGGAGGACGTCGGCGGGGTCGCGGACGTCCTGGAACGGGCGGTGGACGCCGTGGACGGCACCGGGCGTCCGCTGTTCTCCGCCCTCCGGGCGCAGCCGCGTCTCCCGGACCCGTTCGGCAGGCTCTGGCGCGCAACGGATCTCGTACGCGAGCATCGTGGCGACGGACATCTCGCGGCCTGCGTCGCCGCGGGCCTGGACCCGGTCCGGATGGGGGTCCTGGCCGAGACCTGGGTGGGCTACCCGGTCGGCGAGTACAGCGGCACCCGGGGATGGCCGCAGGCCCGCCAGGACGCCGCCGCCGCACGCCTGGAGGCCGACGGCCTGCTCGCGGACGGGGAGATCACCGACACCGGGCGGGCGCTGCGGGACGCGATCGAGGCGGCCACCGACGCGTCGCAGCAGGCGCTCCTCGAGGGCGTCGGCGCCGACCTCGAGGAGATCACGACGCGCCTGCACGCCTGGTCCGAGAGGTGCGTGGAGGCGAAGCAGTTCCCCCCGGACCCCCGCAAACGCGCCGCCGGCTGACTCAGCGTTCCTGGCGGGCCGCGAAGCGGGTGGGGCGGTCCGGCCAGTCCGCGTCCGGCTTGCGGGTCCCGCCGTGACCGTCGGCCACCGCCTGGACCGCGAGGACCGCGGCCACGGTCACGGCGTTGACGATCTCCCCGGACAGTGCCATCGCGACGGCCTCGGCGAGCGGGATCCAGCGCAGCTCGAGGTCCGCCTCCTCGTCGTCCCCGAGGTCCGGGCGGCGCACCTCGGTGAGCCCGCGGGCGAGGAAGGCCCGCACGGACTCGTCGGAGAAGCCCGGGGACGGTACGACGTCCAGCAGCACGGACCAGTCCGTCGCCTCGAGGCCGGCCTCCTCCCTCAGCTCGCGGGCGGCGGCCTCGGCCGGGTCCTCCCCGGCGTGGTCCAGCAGACCGGCCGGGAGCTCCCAGAGCCTGCGGCGCACCGCATGCCGGTACTGGAAGATCATCATCAGCCGGTCCGCGTCGTCCAGTGCGGCGATCGCCACGGCGCCGGCGTGCTCCACGATCTCCCGCGTCGCGACCCGGCCCCCGGGCATCACGACGTGGTCCGCCCGCAGGGCCATCACGCGTCCGACGTGGACGTCGTCCGAGGACTCGACCGGGAAGTCGTGCTCCCCCGGGGTGACGCTCACGAGCGCCCCACGTCCGCGGTCTCCGCCGCCTTCTCGCCCTCGGCCGGCTCCCCCGCGGCCTGCTCACTCCGCAGGCCGTTGCCGGCGCCGTTCTTCTTCGCCCGTCCCGGCAGCTCGACCGGCAGCCGGTCCGCCGCCCGGTACTTCAGCGCGGCCTTCACGAACGCCGAGAACAGCGGGTGGGGGCGCGTCGGCCGGCTCTTGAGCTCCGGGTGCGCCTGCGTGCCCACGTAGAAGGGATGGACGTCCGCGGGCAGCTCGACGAACTCGACGAGCGTCCCGTCCGGCGACGTCCCGCCGAACACCAGCCCGGCCTCGGCGAGCCGCTGCCGGTAGGTGTTGTTGACCTCGTAGCGGTGCCGGTGCCGCTCGGAGACCTCCCGGCTCCCGTACGCCGCCGCGACGACCGTGCCCTCACCGAGCTTGGCGGGGTAGGCGCCCAGGCGCATCGTGCCGCCCATGTCCCGCTCCCCCGCCACGACGTCCAGCTGCTCGGCCATCGTGGAGATCACCGGGTGCGGGGTGCGCGGGTCGAACTCGCTCGAGCTCGCGTCCGTGAGCCCGGCCATGTTCCGCGCGGCCTCGATCACCATGCACTGCAGGCCCAGGCAGAGGCCGAGCGTGGGGATGCCGCGCTCGCGGGCGTGCCGGATGGCGCCGAGCTTGCCCTCGATCCCGCGGATGCCGAAGCCGCCGGGGATGAGCACGCCGTCGACGCCGTCGAGGGCCGCGTTCGCGCCCGCGGGCGAGTCGCACTCGTCCGAGGCGACCCAGGTGACCTCGACGCGCGAACGGTGCGCGAAACCGCCGGCGCGCAACGCCTCGGTGACCGAGAGGTAGGCGTCCGGGAGGTCCACGTACTTGCCCACCAGGGCGATCCGCACCGTCTCGTCCGGGTGGTGGACCCGGTCCAGCAGGTCCCCCCAGATCGTCCAGTCGACGTCCCGGAAGGGCAGGCCCAGGCGGCGCACGACGTAGGCGTCGAGCCCCTCCTTGTGCAGGACGCGGGGGATGTCGTAGATCGAGGGAGCGTCCGGGCAGGCCGCGACGCCGTCGATCTCCACGTCGCACATCAGCGAGATCTTGCGCTTCATGGCGTCCGGGATGTCCCGGTCCGCCCGCAGGACCAGCGCGTCCGGCTGGATACCGATGTTGCGCAACGCGGCGACGGAGTGCTGCGTCGGCTTGGTCTTCAGCTCGCCCGACGGCGCCAGGTAGGGCACCAGGGAGACGTGCAGGAAGAAGCAGTTGTCCCGGCCGACCTCGTGCCGGACCTGCCGGGCCGCCTCGACGAACGGCAGCGACTCGATGTCGCCGATGGTGCCGCCCACCTCGGTGATGACGACGTCCGGGGTGATCCCGTCCTCGTCCGGCTCCGCCATCGCGAGGATGCGGTCCTTGATCTCGTTGGTGATGTGCGGGATGACCTGGACGGTGTCGCCCAGGTACTCCCCGCGGCGTTCCTTGGCGATCACCTCGGAGTACACCTGGCCGGTGGTGACGTTGGCCCGGCCGTGGAGGTTGCGGTCCAGGAACCGCTCGTAGTGGCCGACGTCGAGGTCGGTCTCCGCGCCGTCCTCGGTGACGAACACCTCGCCGTGCTGGAAGGGGTTCATCGTGCCGGGATCGACGTTCAGGTAGGGGTCGAGCTTCTGCATGGTGACCCGCAGCCCACGCGAGGTGAGCAGCTGGCCCAGGCTCGACGCGGTGAGGCCTTTACCCAGCGAGGAGGCGACCCCACCGGTGACGAACAGATGACGGGTCGCGCGTGTCTGCACGGGGTTTCAGGTTACCCGCACCTCCCCGGTGATCGACGACCGGGCGGGGTGCGCGTGCGAGGTTCACCCGGTTTCGCGCACGAACGGCACTTCGCCCGGTAGGTCTGGGCGAGAGTGCCGTTCGTGACCGTCGACGGAGGCTCAGGCCGCCGGAGCCGCGCCCCCCTTGGCGTTCTCCGCGGAGCCGTAGCTGCCCGCCTTGCCGTCGAGCTGTTCCTTCAGCGCCAGGACGGTCGCGACGCGGCCGGAGCCGGTCTGCACGTCGTCCACGGTCGAGAGGCCCGCGGTGGACGGGCCGTCCGCCCGGGCCACCCCGACCGGCCCCGTCGAGCTCGCCGAGCCGTCGCGCCCGGCGAGCACGGCGCCCGCGCCCGCCCGGTCCAGCTGGGCCGCCAGACGCGCGATCACGGCCGCGGAGTCCCCGGCGTCGACGCCCTCGCGGGCGCCCCCGGTGAGCACCACGACCAGGTCCGCGGGCTGGGGCGGCGTGCCGGGGGTGGCGAAACCGGCGCCGGTCAGCCCGCTCAGGACGGCGGCGGCCTGGTCCGGGCTCACCTGCCCACCGCTCTTGACCAGCACACCCGAGAGCAGCCCGCCGACGAGGCTGCCGGTGTCCGAGGCCGCCGGCAGCTGGGCACCGGCCGGGAGCAGCCGCGAGGTCAGCTCGTTGAGCTGGTCCGCGCGGGCCGGGTCGCCGACCGCGTCGGTCAGCGCGACGGTGCCGGTGACCTTCCCGCCGGCCTGCAGGACGAGGTCCGTGACGGCGTCCGCGTCGGCCTGCGAACCGCCTGCGTCGACGAGGGCGACGGTCTTGTTCGTCAGCAGCCCGGCCACGGCGGCCGGGCCGACCCGCTCCGCGAACTGGTCCGCGGCGCCCTGCTGGGCGACGAGGCCGTCCCGCTCCGCGGTCAGCCGCGTGACCTGCGTCCCGAGATCGTCGCGCTGGGTGGAGACGGCGGCGAGCAACCGGTCCGACAGGCCGCTGGCGCCGAGGACGACGCCCACGGCGAGCGCCAGGAAGACCGCCGCGATGGAGATCGCGTGGTAGCGCATCGAGATCACCGTGCGAACCAGCCCTTGACCGTGTCGACGAGGCCCAGCCCCAGATTCGTCAGCCAGGCGACGACCGCGTCCCCGGCGTCGGACACGAGGAGCGCCGCGATCACTGCGACGATCGCCGCGGCGAGCAGGAGCAGCAGCGCGCCGGTGGAGATCCGGCTGCGGTAGAGCTGGGCGATGACCTGACCGTCGACGAGGGTGCCGCCGGCCTGCAGCCGGGTCAGGAACGTGGAGGCGTTGGAGCCCGACCTCCCGCGGTCCAGGAACTCGACCATGGTCGCGGACAGCCCGACCGTGACGATCATCGAGGCGCCGTGGTGATGGGCCAGCAGCAGCGCGAGGTCCTCGGCGTTGGCCGAGCTCGGGAAGGTCACCGCGCTCGCGCCGAGGTCCTGCACCCGGTGCAGGCCGGGGGCGTGCCCGTCCGCGAATGCCGGGACGACGACGTCCGCACCGCAGGTCAGGGCCTCGGTGGAGATGTCCGCGGGATCTCCGACGATGAGGTGCGGCCGGTGGCCGGCCTTCATCAGCGCGTCCGCGCCGGCCCCGACGCCGACGAGCACCGGCTGGTACTCCTTGATGTAGTTCCGGAGCTTGAGCAGCTCGGGCACGTGGTCGAACCCGGCCGCGACGACCAGCACCTGCTTGTTCCGCAGCGTCACGTCGACCTGCGGTACGCCGTGCCCGTCGAGCAGCAGCGCCCGTTCCTGGCGCATGAACTCGATGGTGTTGGCCGCGAACGCCTCGAGCTGGTGGGTGAGCCCGGACTTGGCCTCCACCAGCGCGTCGGCGACGGAGTCCGTGGTCTGCACCGCGCCGCGGGCGAGCTCCAGCTCCCCGGCGTAGACGACGCCGTCGTGCAGCCGGATCCGCGCGCCGTCCTTGATCGTGTGCATCGCCTCGACGCCCACGCCGTCGAGCAGCGGGATGCCGGCGTCCATCAGGACCTCGGGACCCAGGTTCGGGAACCGCCCCGAGATCGACGGCGACGCGTTGACGACGGCGGACACCTCGGCCGCGACGAGCGCATCGGCCGTCGCCCGGTCCATGTCGATCTGGTCCAGCACGGCGATCTCGCCGGGGCGCAGCCTGCGCAGCAACGAGTCGGTACGGCGGTCGACCCGGGCCACGCCGGCGAGGCCGGGCAGCTCGGGTCGCGAGCGGTGCAGCAGCCCGGTGAGCTTCATGGCACGCACTGTGACACCTGGGACGCGTGGTGCGGCGCAGGCACGCCGAGCCGATACATCACAGTCACCATCACCGGACGATCCACCTCGCGTTGTGGAGCCTCAACGCGCATTTCAGGCCCTGAAACTCGCGTTATGGAACCACAACGCGCACTCCGGGCCCTCCAACCCGCGTTGTGGAGCCACAACGCGCATCTTTCAGGCCCTGGAACTCGCCTTGTGTGGAGCCTCAACGCGCATTTCAAGCCCTCCAACCCGCGTCGTGGAACCACAACGCGCATTTCAAACCCTGAAAACTCGCGTCATGGAGCCACAACGCGGGTTCGGGGGCCGTGAGGGCGCGTCGTGGGTCAGCGGCGGCGCCTGCGGGAGGGCTTGCGGTCCTCCTCGCGGTGCCCACGGGCGGCGGCGAGGAGCTCCTCGGCGTGGGCCCGGCCCGTGTCCGTGTCGTCCAGGCCCGCGAGCATCCGGGCCAGCTCGACGATCCGGTCCGCGTCGGAGAGCGTGCGGACGCTGCTCCTCGTGATGCCCTCGCCCCGCTTCTTCTGCACGACGAGGTGCCGGTCCGCATAGGCCGCGACCTGCGGCAGATGGGTCACGACGATCACCTGGTGGCGAGCGGCGAGACGGGCCAGCCGACGGCCGATCTCGACCGCCGCCCGGCCGCCGACCCCGGCGTCGACCTCGTCGAACACCATCGTCGGCACCGGGTCCGCCCCGGCCAGCGCGACCTCCAGGGCCAGCATCACCCGGGACAGCTCACCCCCGGACGCGCCCTTGTGCAGCGGCTGCGGCTGCGCCCCCGGATGCGGGACGAGCCGGAGCTCCACCTCGTCCACCCCGTCACCGCCGGCCACCAGCCGCACGCCGTCGACGAGCAGCGCGTCGTCCGAGTCCGACGCCCGGCGTGGCGTCACGGTGACGTGCAGCTCGGCGTCCTTCATCGCGAGCCCGGCGAGCTCTGCCGTGGTGGCCGTGGCGAGCCTGCCCGCGGCCTCGGCGCGGGCCGCGGACAGCGCGGCGGCGTGCCCGGCCAGGTCCGTGCCCAGCGCGTCCCGCCGGGCGGCCAGCGCGGCGAGGGCCTCGTCCGAGGTGTCCAGCCCCGCCAGCCGCTCCTTCGCGTTCGCGGCCCACTCGAGCACCCCGTCCGTGTCCGCCGCGTACTTGCGCGTGAGCGCCTTGAGCTCGGCCTGGCGGGACAGCACGACGGCGAGCCGCTCCGGGTCCGCGTCCAGGCGGTCCAGGTAGCCGCCCAGCTCCCCCGCGACGTCCGTCAGCACCGCGAGCGCCTCGCCGAGCCGCGGGTCCAGCCCCGCGAGCTCCGGGTCCCCCGAGGCCTGCAGCCGGTTCCGGGCCTCACCGACGAGGCCGACGGCTCCCGGCTGATCGCCGTCGTCCGAGCCCGCGAGCACCCCGCGGGCGAGGCCGGCGGCCTCCCGCAGGTCGTCCGCCTCGGCGAGCCGCTTGCCCTGCGCGACGAGCTCGCGGTCCTCCCCCGGCTGCGGGTCCACCGCCTCGATCTCGGCGAGCCCGTGGCGCAGCATGTCCGCCTCCTGGGCGAGGCGGCGCGCCCCGTCCCGGCGCTCGACGAGCTCCGCGCCCACCCTCAGCCACTCCGCGCGCGTCTCCCGGTACGCGGCGAGCGGCTTGGCGACGGCGTCCCCGGCGTAGCGGTCCAGCAGCGCGCGCTGGTCCGCCGTCCGGAGCAGGCGGAGCTGGTCGTTCTGCCCGTGGACGGCGAGCGTCGCCTCGGCGAGGCGGCCCAGCACCCCGACGGGCACGGAGCGGCCCCCGAGGTGCGCGCGGGACCGTCCGTCCGCGGAGACGGTGCGGACGGCGATGAGGGCACCGTCGTCGTCGACGTCCGCGGCGACCTCCTCGGCCAGCGCCAGCGCCGAGGGCCCCGCCCCCTCGAACCGCCCCTCGACGACGGCCCGCGGCTTGCCCTCGGACACCCGCGACGCCTCGGCCCGGCCCCCGCCGAGCAGGGACAGACCCGTCACCACCATCGTCTTGCCCGCGCCCGTCTCACCGGTCAGCACGGTGAGGCCGGGGTCCAGTTCCAGCGTGGCGTCGTCGATCACGCCGAGGCCCTGGATGCGCATCTCGGCCAGCATGGGCCGCACGATACGGCGCGGGTCCGACAGACCGGGGCGGAACACCCCGAACACGGTGCGGGATACCGGTCAGTGGTCCTCGTGGCGCGCGCCGCGCCAGCCGCGGACGGGCAGGTCGAACTTGCGGACGAGCCGGTCGGCGAACGGCTGCGCGGCCAGGCGGACCATCCGGACCGGGTCCTTCCCGCGGGTCAGCTCCACGCGGGCGCCCGAGGGCACCGCGAAGGTCCGCCGGCCGTCGCAGTCCAGGAGCGCCGGCGGGCCCGACGCCGCGGTCTCCACCGCGACCTCGCTGTCCGGCGAGATCACCATCGGCCGGGCGAAGAGGGCGTGGGCGTTGCTCGGCACCACCAGCAGCGCCTCGACCTGCGGCCAGACCAGCGGGCCGCCCGCGGAGAACGCGTAGGCAGTGGAGCCCGTGGGCGTCGCGCAGATGACCCCGTCGCAGCCGAAGGCCGAGACCGGCCGCCCGTCGACCTCGAGGACGACCTCGAGGATCCGCTCGCGCGTCCCCTTCTCCACCACCGCCTCGTTCAGCGCCCAGGTCTGCGCGACGATCTCGCCGTCGACGCGGATCGCGGCGTCGATCGTCATCCGCTCCTCGACCTGGTAGTCCCGGTCCACGAGGGCCGCGAGGGCCTCGTCCAGGGACTCCTGCTCCGCCTCCGCGAGGAACCCGACGTGCCCCAGGTTCACCCCGAGCAGCGGGACCTGCGCGGTACGCGCGAGGTCAGCGGCACGCAGCAGGGTGCCGTCCCCGCCGAGCACCAGCACCGCCTCGGTATCGGCCGCGCACGCCGGCGTCCCGTCGACCACCATCGGCTGCATGTCCTCGGGCAGGGACGTGCCGTTGCGCACCTCGGCCCACTCGTCCGCGAGCACGCGCAGCCGGATGCCGTCGTCGGCCAGCCGTTTCGCGACCGCGGCCGCCACCTGCCGGTTCGTCTCCCGGCCGGCGTGCAGCACCACCAGCAGTTCCCTCACGCAGGTCCCTCCGCCACGGCTGTCGCCAGCACCCCGTCGCCCGCGTCGGTCCCGGTCCGGGCGAGCCGCAGGAAGAACTCCACGTTGCCCGACGGCCCCGGCAGCGGGCTCGCGACGGCCCCCTGCAGCACGAGCCCGTGGGTGCGCGCGGCGGCGGCCACCTCGGTGAGTGCCGCGAGGCGCAGCTGCGGGTCCCGCACCACCCCGCCCGCACCGAGGCGTTCCTTGCCCACCTCGAACTGCGGCTTCACCATCGGCAGCAGCGTCCCGGCGTCCGTGGTGCACGCGACGAGCGCGGGCAGCACCGTGCGCAGCGAGATGAACGAGAGATCGGTGACCGTCAGGTCCGCGGGGCCGCCGATGGCCTCCGGGGTGAGCGCGCGGACGTTCGTGCGGTCGTGCACGCGCACCCGGTCGTCGGACTGCAGGCGCCACACGAGCTGGCCGTACCCGACGTCCACGGCCACGACCTCGCGCGCGCCCCGGGTGAGCAGGACGTCGGTGAAGCCCCCGGTGGAGGCGCCGGCATCGAGGCACCGGACCCCTTCGACGGTGACGTCCGGGAAGGCGTCCAGCGCCCCGAGCAGCTTCTTCGCCCCGCGCGAGGCCCACTCCGGCTCGTCGGAGACCTTCTCGACCTCGACCGGTGTCGCACGGTCGACGAACGTCGCCGGTTTCGCCGCGGTCATCCCGTTGACGGTGACGCGGCCTGCCGCGATCAGCTCGGCGGCCTGCTGACGGGAGCGGGCGAGCTTGCGACGGACGAGCTCGGCGTCCAGGCGGGAACGGGTCGGCACGGCAGGGGGTTCCGGTTCAGGCCTGGGTCCGGCCGGCGGCCAGCGCGGCGCCCAGGGCCGTGTGCACCCGCTCGAACGCCGCGACGTGCTCGGCCACCGGTACACCGGGCAGACCGTCCAGCGCGGCGACGGCCGCGTCGACCTCACCGCGGACGGCCTCGATCGGCCGATCGGCGGCCGGACGGGGGTCGCCCGGGCGCGGGGACGAGCTGGGGTGGGTCATGGTGGGCGGCTCCGCCTTTCTCACCGGGGAGGTCGGACACGTGCGGTCGGGACGTCGGCCGCCACGGTAGTCGAGGCGGCCGACGCCCCGCCGGTCATCCGGACGTGAGCTGGAGGACGGCGAGGGCCGACGTCGCCGTCGCGCCTTCCGCGCGCACCGTGACAGGGCCTCCGCCGCCCGCCCAGTGGGCGGCGCACAGCGCACGGAGCGCGTCGAGCACGGGTTCGGGCGAGCCCTCCCCGTCCCCGGTCAGGACCAGGCCGTCCGCCACCTGCCAGCCGGGGCGCGGGCCCGGGGCCAGCTCGTCGGCGGGCCGGGTGAGGGCGGCCAGGTCCGCACCGATGTAGGTGGGTCGCAGCTCGGCCGGCGCCGCGAGCACCTCCGCCGGGGTCGAGACGCCGGTGAGCACCAGCAGGGTGGGCAGGCCGACGGCGATGCCGCCGGCGATGTCGGTGTCCAGCCGGTCCCCCACGACGAGCCCCTGCTCGGCCCCCGTCGCATCCACCGCCTCCTGCAGCAGCCTCGGCGCGGGCTTGCCCGCGACCTGCGGTTCCCTGCCGCTGGCGATGCGCACGACCCCGACCATCGACCCGTTGCCGGGGAGGGGGCCACGGTCCGTGGGCAGGGTCGGGTCGATGTTCGTCGCGACCCACAGCGCCCCGCCGCGGACGGCGACGGTCGCCTCCGCGAGCGTGCGCCATCCGGTGTCCGGGGAGTGCCCCTGGACGACGGCGTCCGCGCCCGCGGCGCTGTCCGTGACGGCCAGCCCGCGGGCGGTGACCTCCTCCGCGAGCGCGTCCGTGCCGACGACCAGGACCGTCGAGCCGGGGGGCAGCTGCTCGGCGAGCATCGCCGCCCCGGCCTGCGAGCTCGTGCGCACGTCGTCCGTGCCCGCCGGGAAGCCGAGCGCGGCCAGGTGCGCCGCGACCTCCGCCGGGCGCCGGGACGCGTTGTTCGTCACGTACGCCGTGCGGACCCCGCGCGCGGCCGCGTTCACGACCGCCTCGACGGCACCCGGCACGGCCTCCTCCCCCGCGTAGAGGGTGCCGTCGAGATCGGCCAGCAGGACGTCGTGCTGCGAGAGGAGATCATCGGTCATCGGGTGGCGTCGCCCTCGGCCCGAATGTCCTCGGAGGCCGGGGAGGGCTCCGCGGGAGCATCCTCGGCGACCGGCTCCGCCGTCTCGTCCGGGACCTCGACGTCCGATCCGACGACGGTGTCCGTGGCCCCGGCGTCGTCCGCGGCCTCGGCGTCAACCGCGGCGTCGGCGTCGTCCGTGACCTCGGCGCCAACCGCGGCGTCGGTGTCGGTCGCGGCCTCAGCCATGGCGTCGGCGTCGGCCGTCGCCTCAGCCGTGGCGTCGGCCTCAGCCGTGGTCGGGACCTCGGCAGGCTCCTCGGCCTCGGCCGGGGATTCGACGTCGGGTTTCTCGGCCGCGGCCGGCTCGCCCGCCTCGTCCGAGACCTCCGCATCGTCAGAGAGTTCCGCGCCCTCCGCCTCGCTCGAGAGCGGCTCGGCGGCCGCGGGGGCCACCTCCGCGTCGCGCGGCGGAGCGGACACCGGCGCTGCCCTGTCCTCGACGCCGAACACGACGTCGTCCTCGCCGTCCTCGGGCAGTTCCTCGCCCGTCAGCTCGGCGATGCGAGTGAGCGCGTCGGTCTCCGCGTCCACGTCCGCGTTGGCGGTGTGGACGAACCACTGCAGCGCGTCGGACTCGCGCCCGGCGGCGAGCAGATTGTCCGCGTAGGCGTAGAAGAGCCGCGGGCTCCAGGGGTCTCGACGCTTCGGGTCCAGGTCCTCCACCTGCAGGCCGACGACCGCGGCGTCGATCTCGCCGAGATCGCGCCGGGCACCGGCCGCGACGATCGCGAGCTCGATGCGGGCCGCCCGGTCCAGCTCCTTCGCCTCGGGCCCGCGAGCGAGCTCCAGGGCACGCTCCGGACGGCCGAGGGCCCGCTCGATGTCCGCCATGACGGCGATGTGTCCCGGACCGCCGCCCATCCGGCGTGCCGCGCGCAGCTCGCCCAGGGCCTCGGTCCACTCGCCGGCGTGGTAGGCCACGATGCCTGCGGCTTCCCGGACCACGGCGATGCGCGACGCCCTGCGGCGCGCATAGCGGGCGTGCTCGAGCGCGCGCTGCGGCTCCTCGTCGACGAGCATGCCCGCCGCCACGAGGTGCCGCGCGACCTTCTCGGCGGTCTCCTTCTGGAGCCCGCGCAGGTCCCGGCGGACCTCGGTGTCGAGCTCGCCGCCCTTGATCTCGTCCGGCAGCGCCGGCTCGGCGACGAAGCCCTGTTCGGACGCCGCCTGCGACAACCGGGAGGGTTCGTCGCGACGGAACCCGCCGCGCTCCTCCCTGCGGCTGCTGGCCCGGTCCGCCGGGCGGTCACCACGGCCACGGTCGCCGCCGGGGCGTTCTCCCGTGCGGTCCCGCCCACCTGTCGAACCGGTGCGGCGCTCACCGCCGGCCGAGCGGTCGACCCCGCTCGAGCCCCGACGGTCCGCGGATCGCTGCGGACGTTCCCCGCGGGCTCCGCCGGGCGCGCTGTCCCGTCGGTCACCGCGGGAGTACGGGCGCTTGTCGTCACGGTCCTCGCGGCGGGGACGGTCCTCGCCCCGAGGTCCGCCGGAGCGGTCGTCGCGGGACCGGTCGTCCGGTCGGTCCTGACGCGGCCGCTCGTAGCGCGGCTTGTCGTCGCCGGAGCGGGCGTCCCGCCGGTCCTCACGCGGCCGCTCGTAACGCGGCTTGTCATCGCCGGAGCGGGCGTCCCGCCGGTCCTCACGCGGGCGCTCATAGCGCGGCTTGTCGTCACGGGACCGGTCCGGCGCCGGACGGCCTCCGTAGGCGCGCTCGCCACCCCGACGGTCGTCGCTCCTGCTGCCCTGCCGGTCGTCGTCGCGGCGCCGGTCCGGGCGCTGGTAGGCGCCACCACCGGTCGAGCTCGACCCGCGGGCGTCCCGGGAAGGGCCGCCACGTCCTTCGCGGTCCCGCCAGGATGAGCGGGGCCGGTCATCATCGGTGCGGGAGCCGCGGTCGTCCCGGGGTGCGGACCTGCGGTCCGCGTCACCGCGGTAGCCACCGCGCCGCTCGTCCGGGCCGCTCGCCCGGGAGTCCCGGTCCCGGAAGTTCTTGCCCTCGTAGCCGCGGCCGCCGTCCCGGGGCGAGCTGTCCCTGGCCGAGCTGTCCCTGGCCGAGCCACCGCGACGGTCGTCGTCGCGGCGGAAGGCCGGGCGGGCGGCGCCGCGGTCGTCCCGGCGAGGAGCAGCCGGACGACCGCCCGATCCCCCACGCTCACCGCCGGCGCGCTCGCTCCCGCGGTAGCCGCCGCCTCGGCGATCGCCCGTGGCGGGACGCTTGTCGTCTCCCCAGGTGTCGACGTACGGCTTCTTGTCGGTCCCCCCGGAGCTCGTGGGCCGATCCCGGCGGTCGTACCCACCGGAGCGCTCGGGACGGCCCTTACGGTCGTCCCCGCCCCGGCTGTAGCCCCCGCGCTCGCCCCCTCCGGCGCCACGCCGGGCGTCTCCGGCCCCGGCGTCACCGCGCCGGTTCTCGGCCGGGCGGCCCTCCTTGCGGGCGCTCCAGCCACTGCCGACCCGGCCGCTGCTCGAGCGCTCGGGGGCGGAGCGGTCCGGCCGCTTGTCCCGCCCCGCGCTGCCGGCCCGAGCGTCCCGGCTACCGGAACCACTTCGGGATGATCTGTCTTTTCGGTCCCGGGGTTCGTCGCGCTCGTTACGTCGCGGATTATCGCCGGAACCATCCGCGATACTCACCCCAACAGAATACAAAAAAGTAGGCCCCCACCTGACGGCGGGGGCCTACTTGATGTTTGATGTCGGCGGCGACCTACTCTCCCACACCCTGACGAGTGCAGTACCATCGGCGCTGGAGGGCTTAGCTTCCGGGTTCGGGATGGGACCGGGCGTTCCCCCTCCGCCACAACCACCGACAACACTATTCACCTATTCTACCGCCCCCGGAACCGCCCACCCCCACCCCCGTCGAACAACGACAGGGGTGACGGTCAACGACCCGGGACGAACACTCAACCCACCACCAGCCCCGCCCCCGAAAAACCGGGACCGAAACCTGATGACGATGGTTGTGTGCTCAGGGTCACACAGTGGATGCGAACAACTTGTTATGGCAAGCCCTCGGCCTATTAGTACCAGTCAACTCCACCCCTCACAGGGCTTCCATTTCTGGCCTATCAACCCAGTCGTCTACTGGGAGCCTTAACCACGCAAGGTGGTGGGAGACCTCATCTTGGAACGAGCTTCCCGCTTAGATGCCTTCAGCGGTTATCCCTTCCGAACATAGCCAACCAGCCATGCCCCTGGCGGGACAACTGGCACACCAGAGGTTCGTCCGTCCCGGTCCTCTCGTACTAGGGACAGCC
>JAOZVV010000160.1:15517-29783 GCA_025869365.1 Pseudonocardia sp. | reverse complement strand
GCGCGGAGGGCAACAAGCAGGCCCAGATCCTCACCGCGGAGGGCGCCAAGCAGGCCGCGATCCTCAACGCCGAGGCCGAGCGGCAGAGCCGGATCCTGCGGGCGCAGGGTGAGCGCGCGGCGCAGTACCTCAACGCGCAGGGCGAGGCGAAGGCCATCGAGAAGCGCTTCGCGGCGATCAAGGCCGGCCGCCCGACGCCCGAGCTGCTCGCCTACCAGTACCTGCAGACCCTGCCCGAGATGGCGAAGGGCGAGGCCAACAAGGTGTGGATGGTGCCGTCGGACTTCGGCAAGGCGCTGGAGGGCTTCACCAGGATGCTCGGCGCGCCCGGTGAGGACGGGGTCTTCAAGTACACCCCCTCGCCGGACGACGGCCAGCGGATCCGCCCCGAGGACGACGAGGAGTCCGTGAAGGGCTGGTTCGACACCGCCGGGGACCCGGAGATCGCGGCGCAGGTCGCGGCGGCCACCGCGGCCGCTCACCAGGAGGTCCCCGCGCTGGGGGAGGAGATCGCGCCGAAGGCCGTCAACGCCGCCCTCGGACGTCAGGGACTCCCGGCGGGCTCCGCGGCGGAGGACCTGACCCCGCCCAACGGGGTCCCGCGCACCGACCAGCCCTGACCGTCCGCGCCCGAACCCGCGTCATGGCTCCACAACGCGCTTTCGGGGCGCGCCTCGTCGCGTTATGGCTCCATGACGCGCTGTCAGGTGAGGGTGAAGCCGTAGGGGAGCTCCAGGCGGTGGGCCGCCAGCAGGGCCTCGTCCGCCAGGAGCTCCCGGGTCGGCCCGTCCGCGACGACCACCCCGTCGTCCAGGACGATGCTGCGCGGGCAGAGCTGCAGGGCGTAGGGCAGGTCGTGGGTGACCATCAGCATCGTGCGGCCCAGCCCGAGCAGGACCTCGGCGAGTTCGCGGCGGGCCACCGGGTCCAGGTTCGACGACGGCTCGTCCAGCACCAGGATCTCCGGGTCACACGCCAGCACGGTGGCCAGGGCGACCCGCCGCCGTTGCCCTCCGGACAGGTGCAGCGGCGAGCGGTCCGCGTGCTCGGCCATCCCGACGGCCTCCAGCGCGCGCTCCACCCGCGCGCCCAGCTCCTCGACGCGCACGCCGAAGTTGGCCGGCCCGAACGCCACGTCCTCCCGGACGGTGGGCATGAACAGCTGGTCGTCCGGGTCCTGGAAGACGATCCCGACGCGACGCCGGATCTCACGGAGATGGCGGCGCTCCACGGGCAACCCGCCCACCCGGACACTGCCCTCGCCCGGGTCGTGGATGCCGTTGAGGTGCAGCACGAGGGTGGTCTTGCCGGCGCCGTTGGGTCCGAGCAACGCGACCCGCTCGCCGCGCTCGATGCGCAGGTCCACCCCGAACAGCGCCTGGTGCCCGTCCGGGTAGGCGTAGGCGAGGTCCCTGACCTCGAGCGACGGCGGCGTCGCGGCCTCGGCGTCCGCGGCCCGCGAGGTCCGCGCGGAAGGCGCGCTCACACGATCACCCATCCCGAGCCGGCCAGTACCGCCGCGACGGCGACGGGTGCCAATCCCACCATCCAGGCCCGTCGCGTCGCGAGCCCGGCCGTCGAGAGCACCGGCATCGTGCCGGACCAGCCCCGGGACAGCATCGCCAGGTGCACCCGTTCCCCGCGCTCGTAGGAGCGGACGAACAGCGCGCCGACGCCGCGGGCGGTGGCCCCGGCCTGCCAGAGGAAGCGGGGGTCGTGCCCGCGGGAGATCCGCGCGAGGCGCATCCGGCCGGCCTCGGCGACGATCACGTCGACGTAGCGCAGCATCAGCGTCGCGATCGTCGTCACCAGCGCGGGCGCGCGGAGGCGCTGCAGCCCGACGAGCAGGTCCCGCATCGACGTCGTCGCGGCGAGGGTGAGCGAGGTCAGGACGCCCAGGGTGCCCTTGACGAGGATGTTCCAGGCGCCGAGCAGGCCGGGTTCGGACAGTGACATCCCGAGCCACTCGATGCGCGGGTCCGGCCCGGTCAGCGGCAGCAGCACCGCCAGCACGACGAACGGCAGCTCGATGACGGCCCGTCGCAGGATCCAGCCGAGCGGGATCCGCGCCGCCCACCAGACCGCGCCCAGCACCAGCGGATACCCGGCGAAGACGATGAAGGCCTCGCGTGGCGTCGCGACCACGCACACCACGCCCAGGAATGCGGCGACGATCTTGACCTGCGGCGGGAGCCGGTGGACGGCGGAGTCCCGGGGGAGGTGCAGCGGGTGGGCGTGACCCGCACCCATCAGTCCCCACCCCTCATCCGGATCAGCCCTCGCCGTCGTCGGCGTGGGTGACCCCGCGCCGGCGCAGCAGCCAGAACAGCCCGCCCGCCAGCCCCAGCGTGACCACGACTCCCAGGATGCCCGCGAGGCCCGTCGTGCCGGCGCCCCCGCCGATCGAGTAGTCCGCGAAGGGGGACGAGCTCATCGCGTGGTCCGTGGCGTTCTGCGCGATGCAGGTGCCGTCCAGCTGCTCGCCGGCGGCGGTCTCGGTGACGTGGCAGCCGTCGAGCGCGACGGTGTCGAGCCCGTCCGGGTCCGGGCTGGCGAGGTAGGAGATCCCGCCCGCGACGAGCAGGGCGACGATCAGGAATCCCAGCAGGAACCGCCCCTTCACGACGCCGCCCCGGCGGCCCGGCGCAGCAGCGGCCTGCGCTCGTGGCGCAGGAGGTACACGAGATCCGGCCGCACGGCCGCGACCGCGGTGACGGTGGCCGCGGTGATGACGCCCTCGCCGATCCCGATCAGCGCATGCAGGCCGACCATCAGGCCGAACACGGTGCCCAGGCTCGCGCCGCCGGAGCCGCCGATCGCGTACTCGACGACGAAGCCGAGTGCCGCGACGACCGTGTTGAGGAAGGCGGCCACGAACGCCGTCGCGGCCAGCCCGCCCTTGCCGCGCCGGGCGAGCGGGCGCAGCGCGAGCGCCACCCCGTAGCCGACGACGACACCGATCAGCGCCATGTTGGTGATGTTGGTGCCGAGCGCGGTCAGCCCGCCGTCGGCGAAGAGCAGGGCCTGCACCACCAGCACGATCGCGATGCACAGGGTGCCGACCCAGGGGCCGACGAGGATGGCCACGAGCGCACCCCCGAGGAGGTGGCCGCTGGCGCCGGGCAGGATCGGGAAGTTGATCATCTGGACGGCGAACACGAACGCCGTGACCAGGCCGGCCATGGGCGCGGTGCGGTCGTCGAGGTCCGCGCGGGCCCGCAGGGCCGCGAGCACCAGCCAGACGAGGGCGACCGCGCCGAACAGCAACGAGGTGGGAGCGTTCACGAGGCCGTCGCTCATGTGCATGGCGACGACGCTGTCGTGGGTCGATCCGGACAACCTGACCTCCCGGCGGCCGAGGGGGACCGGCCGGGGAACCGGCGGCAGATCAGGCTAAACACCTGCGAGCGGCTATCGCAAACAGAAGGCGAAAGCCATCCGGACGCACCAGTCCGTCCGGAGGGGTCAGGCGGGGGAGTCCTCCCGGCGGCCGTCGCGCCTGGCCGCGAGGTCCGACATCTTGAACAGCATGGTCCGGCGCATCCGGCCGAGCGGGGCGAGCGTGCGGCCGATCCGCACGTCCAGGCCGCTGACCTCGTAGGCGGGGGTCTCGCCGAGCTCCTCGGTCATCGCCCGCTGGGCCTCGTAGATCTCGTCCATCAGGTCCGAGGTGACGGAGTTGCTGCCGATGCGGAAGGCGGCGAGCGTCTCGGGCTGGCCGAGGAACTCGCCGTACTCCAGGAGCCGGATGAAGCAGTCGATGTCCATCACGAGCTGGCGGTCCTCCCGCCAGCCGCCGATGGCCATGAAGTCCGCCCGACGGAACATCACGTTGCCGACCTCGCCGATCGGGTTCGCCCCGTTCCGGACGACCTTGCGGGCGACGTCCGCCGCGCTGTGCACGCCGATCAGGCCGGACAGGCCGCGCCGGGGCACGATCACCCGGCTCTGCTCGTCGATCATGTGCCGGCGGCAGGCGACCACGGCCAGCCCCGGGTCGTCGAGCAGGGGCTGGACCTGGAGCTCGAGGCAGCGCGGGTGGAGGAGGTCGTCCGCGCAGAGCATCTTCACCAGGGGTGCACGCGTGTGCCCGACACAGATGTTCCAGTTCCGGGGCTGCGGGAAGGTCTCGGTGTTGCGCTCGATGCGGATCCGCGGGTCCGTGAAGGACCGCATGATCTCCGGGCTGCGGTCCGAGCAGTTGTTGTCCAGCAGGACGAGCTCGAAGTCCCCGTAGGTCTGGTCGAGGACCGAGCGGATGGTCTCCGCCAGGTAGGTCTCGCCGTTGTAGACCGGGATGCAGACCGAGACCGTCGGGGTGAAACTGCCGGGCAACATCGGCGCAGGGCTCCCTGGGGGTGCGGGCGGCCCGTCCGCTCGGCGGGCCGCTCCGCGAGGTCGGTCACGGATCGGTCGGTCACGGGCTGTCCACCCGTGGCGTGGTAGATGCGGTACGTCCCGACGGTACCGCCACCCGGGGCAGTCCACCGCGGACCCCCGACCGGGTGGGCCTGCGAAGCCCTGGGGGCAACCCTCCGGCGAACCGGCGCGGCCCGGGACGGAACCTGCGTCAAGACCCTTCGACCTGGGTTTTCGTGGCGACGATCGAGCCCGGTCGAACGCGGGACGGGTGGTTTCACTAGAGTTCGCCCGGTGCCCGCGACAGTGGTGTCGGTCCTCGCATCGCCACACGGATGGATCACTGATGCCTGCCCGGACGGACGAGCGGTACGTCACGTAACGCAATGTCCCTCGGTGGAGATAGACCGAGCGATGAGCATGTTTCCGGGTAGAAATCTGGGCAGAGCAGGAATCGCCAGGATTACAGGGATCGGGCGCCACGGCGCCACCGCGAGCGCACCACCGGTGCGATGAGGGGGAGATCGGCGATGCAACGCAGCGGAAGCCCAACGGTGTCCGTGGTGGTGCCGACCCGTAACGAGGCACGGAATCTCGAGGTGGTGCTGCCGGCGATCGCTGCCGTGCGGCCCGCCGTGCACGAGGTGATCGTGGTCGACGGGAACTCGATCGACGGGACCGTCGACACGGCGCGCCGGGTACTGCCGTGGGCGAAGATCATCGCGCAGACCCGCAAGGGCAAGGGCAACGCCATGGCCTGCGGGTTCGCCGCGGCCACGGGCGACGTGCTCGTGATGTTCGACGCGGACGGCTCCGCAGACCCGAACGAGATCCCCGCGTTCGTCGCGGCGCTCGTGGCCGGGGCGGACTTCGCGAAGGGCAGCCGGTTCGTCCGGGGCGGGGGCAGCGACGACATCACGCTGCTGCGCAAGACCGGGAACTTCGGGCTGAACGGCGTGGCCAACGCGCTGTTCAAGACCCGCTACACGGACCTGTGCTACGGCTACAACGCCTTCTGGGCGGACCTGTTGCCCGTGCTGGAGCTGCCGGCGGTGGACGCTCCCGCACCCGCGGACGGGTCGATGCTGTGGGGCGACGGGTTCGAGATCGAGACCGTGCTGAACTGCCGCGTGGCCGCCGCCGGGCTCAAGATCACCGAGGTGCCCTCGCTCGAGCGCGAGCGGATGTTCGGCGAGACGAACCTGCGGACGTTCGCGGACGGCACGCGGGTCCTGCGCACCCTCGCCGCGGAGCGCCGCCGTGCGGTCCAGCGGAAGGCGAGCGGTGCCTCCGGCCCGTCCATCGCGGCCGAGCGGGAGATCGACCTCGGGCCGGCGACGCCGGCCAACGGCTTCCCCGCGGTGAACGGCGGCTATTCGTCGACCGGACTCCCGATGCACCCGTCGGAGCCCGCCGGCCCCGCCATGACGGTGCGTACGCCGGTGCGGCCGTCCCCGACGCCCCGCCCCGGCAACCGCCCGGCAGATCCGGCCAACCGCCCGTCGCCGCAGCGCGACGAGGCCGAGCGCCAGTCCCTCGGGATGCGTTACGCATTGGAGGAGGAGGCGTCCTGACGGGCGCCCCGCCTGACCGACGATGGACCTCGGCGCCCGTCCCCGACGGGCGCCGGGTCATGTGCGGGCCGCCGCCCCGGCGCGGGCCCGCGATCCCGGCGAACGCGAGAAGCCCGGTGACGAACCGGCGAGGAACGGAGTGACGCGGTGAGCATGCCCTCCGCGGCCGAACTGACCCGAGCCCGAGCGGCGCGCCGTGCGGTCGCGCTGCTCCTGGTCGTGGCGGGTCTGATGGCCTGCGGGCTGAACCTGCTGAACGTCTCGGGCGGCGTGGGTGGGGACATCCGGCTGCTGGTGACGATCCTGTTCCTGCTGCTGGGCCCCGGCTGGGCCGCCGCGGGCTTCCTGCGCCGCGCGCCCGCCGCCCACGTCTGGCTCCTCACGATCGGCGTCGGTGTGGCCACGACCCTGCTCGCGGCCCAGATCATGGTGAGCACCGTGTGGTGGCACCCGAACTGGATGCTGTTCATCCTGACCGGCGTCAGCGTGCCGTTCCTGCTCCGCCACGCCGTGGTGGCGCAGTGACCGCACGCGACGTCACGGGGGTCGAGACCCCGGCGCGGGGATCGACGCATCCGCGGCCGTCCCCCCGGCCGCGCTCCGGGCCGGTCCCGGGCGCGGACGAGCCCACGGTCGTGCTGCCGCCCTCGCCGGGCGCGGACGCGCCGACGGTGGTCCTGCCGCCCGCGGCGGACACCACCGAGAGCCCCACGGTCATCCTCGGGGTCGTCTCCCCGGCGGTCTCGCCGACATCCCCGGACTCGCACGACGGCGGCATGAGCGACGGGCTCGCCCTGTCCATCAGCTCCGCGCTCGGCGCGCTCGCGGGCTTCCTCAGCTGGCTGCTGGCCGCGCGCATCCTGCCGCAGGCCGAGGTCGGGCTCGCCTCGGCCGTGGTGTCCGCGTTCATCCTGATCGGCGGCTGTGCCCAGCTCAACCTGGGCATCGGCCTCATGCGCTGGCTGCCCGCGTCGGGCCGCAAGGCCGGCCGGCTGGTCTGGGGCAGCCTCTTCCTGATCATGCCGTTGTCCGGCGTGGTCGGCCTCGTCTACGTCCTGATCGTGCCCGAACTGGCCGCCACGGCCTCCGGCCTGGCCTCACCCGCGGACGGGTCGATCGGCGTCGGCGTCCTGCTGTTCGTCCTGGCCTCGGCCGGCTGGGGCGTCTGGGTCGTGCACGACTTCATCCTCGTGGCGCTGCACAAGCCCTGGTGGGCCGTGTGGCGCAACGGCCTGTTCGCCGTCGTGCGGCTCGGCCTGCTGCTCGTCCTCGGTGCGGGTTTCGGCGCCCAGGGCATCATCTACTCCTGGGTCCTGCCGATCGTCGTCTGGATCGCGCTCGGGTCGCTGGCCATCGCGGTCCTGACCAGGAAGTTCGCCCGCCGGGCCGAGGGCTCGGTGCTCCCGCCGCGGCGGGAGGCCGTCGGGTTCCTCGCGCCCACCGCGGTCGCCCAGATGGGCAGCGCGCTGCTCTACAACCAGGTCACCCTGCTGGTGACGCTGCGGTTCGGCCCCGAGCCCGGCGCCGCGTTCTTCATCGCCTGGCAGGCGATCTCGGTGATCGACATCGCCGCCACGTTCTACATGGACTCCCTCGCCGTGCAGGTCGCGCGGGAGCCGCTGAAGGCCGCGCAGCTGGCCAGGCAGTCCCAGCGCCGGCTCATGGTGCTGTTCCTGCCGGTACTGGCGCTCGGCATCATGCTCGCCCAGCCCGCGTTGCTGATCTTCGGCCCGGGTTACGCCGAGGCCAGCCGCGTCCTGCAGGTCCTCATGATCGGCCTGGTGTTCCGGCTGGTCATCGTGCACGAGCTCGGGGTCCGGCAGGCGACCGGCGCGGCGCTGGCGTTCAGCCGCCTGCAGCTGGCGAACACACTGGTGGTGCTCGCGGTGGTCGCGGTGCTGCCCACACCCGAACCGGGGACCACGACGGACGCCGCCCTGCTGCCGATCGCGCTCGGCTACGTGGCGGTCCAGGTGCTCAGCGCCGCGTGGGTCCTCGTTCCCCCGGCGCTGCGGCGCCGGTTCCGACCGGAGGTGAAGACGTGACCTCGACCGACACCCGTCAGCCGGGTGACGGCCGCGACGGCCGCGACGGCACGGGGCGGGCGGACGCCGGCCGGGACCCGCTCGACCCGCCCACGCAGGTGATCCCGGTCGTCGCGCCCACCGGCCGTCCGGCCGGCGACGAGGACGAGGGTGGGACCCGCTACTACGCGGAGTCCCCCACCACCGTGGTGCAGGCCGTCGACCCGCCCACCCAGGCGATCCGGCCGGGGAGCCGGCCACCGGTGCCCGGGCCGGGGCGCTCCACCGGGCCCGCGACGGGACCACGCGGCATCGATCCCGAGCCCGTCTCCCGGCTGTGGATCTGGCTCTCACCCGCGCTGGCGCTGCTGGCCGTGGCCCTGCTCCCGGTCGCCGCGGCGACCACGGACCTCGACGACCTCGGGGGTTGGGGGCTCGCCCAGGTCCTGGGCATCGCCGGCTGGCTCGCGCTGGCCTGCGCCGTCGGGGCGTGCGTCGCGGAGCTGTGGTCCCCGAGGCCGCGCATCCCGATGCTCGGCGCCGCGACCACCCTGCTCATCCTCTGCAGCACCGGCATGCCGTCGGTCGTCATGCCGGAGGCCCGGTTCACCACCGCGTGGCTGATCTCCGGCTTCGTGGACGCCATCTCGCACGGCAACGGTGTTCCGCCGGAGGGCGTCGACGCGCGCTTCTACTGGCCCGCCTTCTTCGCCCAGTGGGCGTTCTTCCGGGACGCGGCCGGGGTCGACCAGCTCGACGTGGTGCTGCGGTGGTTCCCGCCCGCCGTCGTCGCCGTCTGGGCGATCGGGGTCTACGCGCTCGCCAAGTCGATGCTCGGCGGGCACCGCGCCCCCTGGGTCGCGGCCTGGCTGTTCGTGGGCCTGAACTGGATCGAGCAGGACTACTTCTCGCCGCAGGCCACGGGCATCGTGCTGCTGCTGACGGTGCTGACCTTCGCGCTGGGCCCGCTGGCCACCCGCCGCACGGACCCGGCGGGCATGCCGAACTGGCCCGCCGGACCGGACCCGGCCGCGAAGCTGTCGCTCTGGCGCCGCTGGACGGTCGCGGCCATGACCCCGCCGAACCGGCCGACGCTCCCGCCGCGGCAGCTGCTGCTGATCTACTTCTGCGCCTCGCTGTGCCTGCTGGCCATCGCGCCCACCCACCAGCTCACCCCGTTCGCGATCATCGGCCAGCTCGCCGTGCTCGCGGTCGTCGGCCGGTTCCGCGGCCGTGGCCTGGTGCTGGTCGCGATCCTGGCGGTCGGGATCTACGTGCTGATCGCGGGCCGCGAGTTCTGGATGAACCAGCTCAGCCTGATCACCGGCAGCGGTGAGGACGGGGCGCTGCAGGCGGGCGTCGCGGACCGCCTCGCCGGGGACCAGGGCCAGATCGCGGTGAAGCTCCTGCGGATCCTCGTCCCGGGGCTCACCTGGCTGCTGGCGATCGCCGGGGCCTGGGTGTACTGGAGACGGCGCCGTGACCTGGTCCCGATCGCGCTGGCGGCGGTGCCGATGGGCTTCGCCGCGGTGCAGAGCTACGGCGGCGAGCTGCTGCTGCGGATCGTCCTCTACGGCCTGCCGATCCTCACGATCCTCGGCGCGGACGCCCTGCGCAGCTTCGCCCGCAAGAACCGCGGCCGGGAGAAGATCCTCGCGGTCGGGATGCTCCTGACGTTCGGCTCGGTGATCCTCATCCGCGGCGGCAACGACGCGTACATGAACGTCACCACGGAGGACATCGCGATCACCCGGGACGTGTACGCGACCACCCCGCCGGGCAGCAAGATCATGCCGCTGGCGAGCGTCGGGCCGTACGGGCTCACCGGCATCGGGACCTACAACCCCGGCGGCAACATCGACCAGGAGAAGTGCCCGGCGCTGGCCGCGGACCCGATCCCCTGCATCGACGCGGAGTACCCGGACGTGATCCTCGTGTACAAGTCGATCGAGCTGCAGGGTGTCGTGCTCAACGGCAAGCAGCCCGGCTGGACCCTGGACGTCGTCCAGCAGGTCGTCGCCGGCGGGAAGTACACGCTGACCTACCAGAACGGCTTCGACGCCGTCCTGCGCAAGAACGTGGCGGCACCCCAGTGACGGAGGAGAAGCAGTGACGGGCGCGGCATGGACCTGGACCGCGTTCTTCGCGTTCCTGGTGCTGATGGGCGTTCGGGCCTGGGTGGTCGAGACGTCGGTCGGGCGCGAGGACCGGGGGATCGGCCGGCAGAAGGTGCTGACGGCGGCGGTGGGTGCGGTCCTGGTGACGCTGGTCGTGCTGGCCACGGTCAACGGCGGCGCCACCCTGGCCGGCATGCTGCTGGGCGGGGAGGCACCGACGGTGCCGGCGGACACCACGGTCGTCACGGACAACGGCGGTGGGCCGGACCCGGCGGCGCCGGCGGCCCCGGCGAACTGACCCCGCGGACGACGCCGCGCCGGCCCCGCACGGGACCGGCGCGGCCGTCGTCGCAGGGTGGTGGCGTCAGATCTGGATGCCGATGGCGATGTACTTGGTCTCGAGGAACTCCTCGATCCCGACGGTGCCGCCCTCGCGGCCCAGCCCGGACTGCTTGGTCCCGCCGAACGGCGCGGCCGGGTTGGAGACCAGCCCGGTGTTGAGCCCGATCATGCCGCTCTCGAGCTTCTCCGAGACGCGCAGCGCCCGGTCCAGGTTCTCCGTGAAGAGGTAGTTGACCAGGCCGAACTCGGTGGCGTTGGCCGCGGCGAGGGCTTCCTCCTCGGTGTCGAAGACGCTGATCGGCGCGACCGGACCGAAGATCTCCTCGTGGTTGAGGCGGGACTCGACGGGCACGTCGGTCAGCACCGTCGGCGGGTAGAAGTACCCCGGCCCGTCGGCCGGCGAGCCGCCGACCTTGACCGTCGCCCCGTGGGCGAGGGCGTCCCCGACCAGGTCGACGACCTTGTCCCGGCCCTTCGCGTCGATCAGCGGGCCGACCTGCACGCCGTCGTCGGTCCCGCGGCCGACCACCAGCGCGCCCATCTTCTCCGCGAGCTTGTCCGCGAACGTGTCCGCGATGGAGCGGTGGACGTAGAGGCGGTTGGCGGCCGTGCAGGCCTCGCCCATGTTCCGCATCTTCGCGACCATCGCGCCGGCGACCGCCTTGTCCACGTCCGCGTCGTCGAACACGATGAACGACGCGTTGCCGCCGAGCTCCATCGACGTCCGCAGGACCTTCTCCGCCGCCTGCTCCAGCAGCTTCTTCCCGACGCCCGTGGAGCCGGTGAAGGACAGCTTGCGCGCCCGGCCGTCGCGGATGATCGGCTCCATCACGCCGCCGGCGTCCGTGGCGTTGATGACGTTGAGCACCCCGGCGGGCAGGCCGGCGTCGAGCAGGATCTGGCCCAGGGCCAGCATGGACAGCGGGGTCTGCAAGGCGGGCTTGATCACCACTGTGCAGCCGGCGGCGATCGCGGGGCCGATCTTGCGGGTGCCCATGGCCAGCGGGAAGTTCCACGGCGTGATGAACACGCACGGCCCGACCGGCTGCTTCATCACCAGGAACCGGCTCTGCCCGTTCGGGGCGGTCGCGTAGCCGCCGTCGATCCGGACGGCCTCCTCGGAGAACCAGCGGAAGAACTCGGCCGCGTACGCCACCTCGCCCTTGGACTCGGCCAGGGGCTTGCCCATCTCCAGGGTCATGAGCAGGGCCAGGTCGTCGAGGTCGGCGATCATCGCCTCGTAGGCGCGGCGCAGGATCTCCCCGCGCTCGCGGGGGGCCATCGCCGCGAAACCCGCCTGTGCCTCGTGGGCCGCGGTCAGTGCGGCCATGCCGTCCTCCGGGCCGGCGTCGGCCACCTCGGCCAGGATCTCGCCGGTGGCGGGGTCCTCGACCGTCGTCGTGGCACCCGATCTCGCCGGCCGCCACTCGCCGCCGATCAGCAGCCCGGTGGGGACGGAGTCGAGGACCTTTCGCTCGAGTTCGGAAGTCGTCATGGGTTCAGATGGTGCCATCGGACACGGGGATGATGCAGGCTCGCGGTGCGTCGGCTACTAATGCAGGGTGACCGTGACGACGATGACCAGGTTGCCGAGCCTCGTCCCCCCACCTGTGGACCTCCCGGAGCGGGTGGCGGCCTTGCGGGCCGACGTCCGCGCCTTCCTCGCCGAGGAGCGCGCGGCGGAGGCCTGGCATCCGCGCGCGGATGTCTGGCTCACCGGATGGGACGAGCGCTTCTCCAAGGAGCTGGCCCGCCGCGGCTGGCTCGGCATGACGATCCCCACCGAGTACGGCGGGCACGCCCGCGGCGCGCTGGAGCGCTACGTCGTCACCGAGGAGCTGCTGGCCGCGGGGGCGCCGGTGGCGGCGCACTGGATCGCGGACCGGCAGATCGGCCCGTCGCTCATGCGGTTCGGGACCGAGGAGCAGCGGCAGAAGTTCCTGCCGGGCATCGCCGCGGGCGAGGTGTACTTCGGCATCGGCATGTCCGAGCCGGACTCGGGCTCGGACCTCGCGTCCGTCCGGTCGAAGGCGGACAAGGTCGACGGTGGCTGGGAGCTCACCGGGCGCAAGGTCTGGACGTCCGGGGCGCACCACGCGCACGCGTTCTTCGCGCTGGTCCGGACCGCGCCGAAGGACGAGAAGAACCGGCACGCGGGGCTGTCGCAGCTGATCGTCGAGCTGAACTCCCCGGGGGTGGAGATCCGGCCGATCCCGCTGCTCACCGGCGCGCACCACTTCAACGAGGTGGTGTTCGACAAGGTCTTCATCCCCGACGGCATGGTCCTCGGCGAGGTCGGCCAGGGCTGGCACCAGGTGACCTCGGAGCTGGCGTTCGAGCGGTCCGGCCCGGAGCGGTTCCTCTCGACCTACCCGCTGCTCGCGGCGCTGGTCGGGGAGCTCGCCGGCTCCTCGCTGGACGCGGGCCGGCGGCGTGACCTGGGCGGGATCGTCTCCCGCCTCTGGACGCTGCGCCGGATGTCGCTCGCGATCGCCGGGGCCCTGGAGTCCGGTGCGGCGCCCGAGACGGCCGCCGCGGTCGTCAAGGACCTGGGGACGCGCTTCGAGAACGAGGTGATCGACGCGGCGCGGCTGCTGCTGTCGACCCCGCCGGACCCGGGGGCCGACCACGGCTACGCCCGGCTGCTGGCGGATGCGGTGCTGCAGGCCCCGGGCTTCACGCTGCGGGGCGGGACGAACGAGATCCTTCGTGGGATCGTGGCGCGAGGGCTGGGACTTCGATGAGTGAGCGTGCGAACGGGTCATCGGCCCGGAGTGACATCCAGGAGCTGGCCGAGTCGGTCTTCTCCGACGCCTGGGACAACACCGCCTCCGGCTTCGACGCGGAGCTGTGGAAGACCTGCGAGCAGACCGGGATCGCCCGGCTGACCCTGCCCGAGGCCGCGGGCGGCAGCGAGGGATCATTCGGCGACGCCGCGGCCGTGCTCACCGCCGCGGGGACCTACGCCGCGCGGATCCCGATCGTCGAGACGGACCTGCTCGCGGGCTGGCTGCTGCACGCCGCCGGGATCGAGGTGCCCGCGGGGCCGCTGACGGCCGTCGTCGCCGCCGATCTGCGGGTGCAGGCCACCGCCAGCGGCGCGACCGTGTCCGGGACGCTGCCGAAGGTGCCGTGGGCCCGGTCGGCGGCCGGGATCGTCGTGCTGGTGGGGGCGCAGGTGCTGCTGCTGGACCCGGCATCGGTCTCGATCACCGAGGGCGCGAACCTCGCCGAGGAGCCGCGGGACGACGTCGTGCTGAACGACGTGACGGTCGCCGCGGCATCGATCGCGGACGCGCCGGCCCAGGCGGCCGTCGAGTTCCCGCTGCGGGCGGCGCTGGGTCGTTCGCTGCTGCTGGCCGGGGCCGCCCGCGCCGCACTCGGCATGGCTGTGAAGTACGCGGGGGAGCGGGTCCAGTTCGGGCGTCCGATCGGCAAGCTGCAGGCCATCCAGCAGCAGCTCGCCCTGGCCGGGGCGGAGGTCGCGGCGGCGTCCGCGGCGTCCGAGGCGGCGGCGCGGGTGGCGGAGGCGGACGGGTTCGACGCCCCGTCGACCGGGTTCGCGGTCGCCGCGGCGAAGGCCCGGTGCAGCGAGGCGGCGGGCGTCGTCGCGCGGATCACCCACCAGGTGCACGGCGCGATCGGCTTCACCCGCGAGCACGACCTGCGCCTCGCGACCACCCGGCTGTGGGCCTGGCGCGACGAGGACGGCAGCGACGCGTTCTGGAACGACCGGATCGGCGCCCGCGTCCTGGAGGCGGGCCTCGACCGCGTCAACCACCTCGTCGCTCCGACGGGCATTCCCCCGTTACTACCACCGAGAGCGGAAGGGGACACGGCTCCCGTCCCG
>JAOZVV010000160.1:0-15507 GCA_025869365.1 Pseudonocardia sp. | reverse complement strand
CCGGAGGTGCCGCTCGGGGCGGGTCAGGTGCTCGGGATCTTCCGGAAGTCCCAGCTGCTGATCTTCTCCGGGGTGAGGCGGAGCCAGGCGTGGCGGCCGTCGCGCACGACGTGCCCGCCGAAGTACTTGTCCGCGAACGCCTGCTCGATCGCCTCGAGCTCCGGGTGCGGCTCGCCCGTGCGGGGCACCTCGCCGACGACCTCGACGCTGCCGCGCAGCTCGGCGCCCCGGAGCTCGGTGTAGGCCTCGCCCGCGTCCACGACGGCGGCGATCCGCGGGTCCTTCGCCAGGTCCGTCCAGCGCTGGCTCCGCGAGAGCGAGGTCAGCCACATCGCCGTGCCGTCCCAGTGGAACCACAGCGGGGTCGCGTGCGGGCCGTTCGTGCCGTTCGTCGCGACCCGCACGGTCCGCTCCGCGCCCAGGAACGCGTCGAGCTCGTCGGGGGTCATGGCGATCGCGCGCGCCCGGCGCTGCGACTGGGGTGCGGTCATGCCCGGACGGTACCTCCGGCGTCCGCGAGGATGATCGCCATGACCCGCGCACTGGAGGAGTTCCTCGCGGACCGCAGCCGGCCCACGCCGTTCCTGGTGCTGGACCTCGACGTCGTCGCCGACCGCTTCGCCCGCCTCGCCGCCGCGTTCCCCGGGGCCCGGCTGCTCTACGCGGTGAAGGCGTGCCCGGAACCGGCGGTACTGCGGGTGCTGGCCCGGCTGGGCGCGGGCTTCGACGTCGCGAGCCCGGCGGAGATCGCGCTCTGCCTGGCCGCCGGGGCGGCCCCGGGGAGCCTGTGCCACGGCAATCCCGTCCGCGCACCGGGGGACGTCGCCGCGGCGCACCGGGCCGGGGTGCGGCGGTTCGTGACGGACTCCGCGGAGGATCTCGCCGACCACGTCCCGGGCACGTCGGTGCTGGTCCGCGTGCTGGTCGACGACCACGGCTCGGCGACGCCGTTCTTCGGCAAGTTCGGCGCCGCGCCCGCCGAGGCGGCCCGCCTCCTGCGCCGCGCGGTCGCCCGCGGGCTGACGGCGGGCGTCACCTTCCACACCGGCTCGCAGCAGTCCCGTCCGGAGGCCTACCGGGACGCCGTGCGGACCGCCCTGCGGGCCGCCGGGGCGGCGGGGATCGGGCATCCGGACCTGGACGTCGGCGGCGGGCTGCCGGTGCCCTACCGCACGCCGGTGCCGCCGCTGCGCGAGTTCGCCGACGCCGTCGCCGCCGGGATCGGCGACGCCCGCACCGCCGGGGACGTCGACGGCGCGGACCTGCTGCTCGAACCCGGCCGGGCGCTCGTCGCGGAGGCGGGGGTGCTGCGGACCACGGCGCTGCGGGTCTCGCGTCGCCCCGGCGTCGACCACCGCCGCTGGGTCTATCTCGACGCGGGCCGCTACCAGGGCCTCGCCGAGACCGAGGGGGAGTACATCGCCTACCCGGTGCGGGTCCCCGGCCGCGACGGCGCGCCCGGCCCGGTGGTGCTCGCCGGCCCCACCTGCGACGGCGACGACGTGCTCTACCGCCGCACCCCGTGCGCCCTCCCGGCGGACCTGCGGGCGGGGGATCCCGTCGACCTCCTGCACACCGGGGCCTACACCGCGAGCTACGCCTCGGTCGGCTTCAACGGGTTCCCGCCCCTGCCCGTCCACGTCGTCGGCACGCCGTAGCGTCCTCGCCGTGGCTCCGCGAACCCCGAGGCAGACCCCGCCGCCGATCCCGCACCCGGTCGGCCGCCACGTGCTGGCCGAGCTCGGCGGGATCCCCGCCGCCGTCCTCGACGACGCCGACGCCCTGGGCGCGACGCTGCGCACCGTGCTCACCGCGGCCGGGGCGCAGGTCCTGCAGGTCGTGGCCGAGCGGTTCGCGCCGCAGGGCGTCACCGTCGTCGCGCTGCTGGCCGAGTCGCACGCGTCGGTGCACACCTGGCCCGAGCTCGGCACCGCGCACGTGGACGTGTTCACCTGCGGGGACGCCGCCGACCCGGTCGCCGCGACGCACGCGCTCGCCGCGGCGCTCGGCGCCGGCAGCACCGCGCTGGAGATCGTCGAGCGTGGGGGAACGCCACGATCGGTCGTCGAACCGCTCTCGCCCGGGCTCACCCGGCGCTGGGAGCTCGGCCGGGTCCACGCGGATGTCCGGACCGCCTACCAGCACGTCCTCGTCGCGGACACCACCCACGGCGTCACCCTGTTCTGCGACGACGAGCGGCAGAGCGCCGAACACACGCAGCTGACCTACCACGAGGCGCTCTTCCTCCCCGCCGCCCTGCTGGCCGCCCGCCGCGAGCGCGTGCTGGTCGTCGGGTCCAGCGAGGGCGTCGTCTCCGAGCTGGCGGTCACCGCCGGCGCGCGGCACGTCGACCACGTCGACATCGACGCGGACTGCGTCCGGATCTGCGCCGAACACCTGCCCTACGGCTACACCCCCGCGTCCCTCGCAGCGGCCGAGCGCGGCGACGGCCCGGTCCTGCTGCACTACACCGACGGCCACGCCTTCGTCCTCGGGACCGACGAGCGATGGGACGTGATCGTCGTCGACCTGCCGGACGAGCGCCCGGACGAGCCGCAGGCCCAGATCAACCGGCTCTACGCCGCGGACTTCCTCGCCGCCTGCGCCGACCGGCTCCGCGAGGGCGGGGTCGTGGTGTGCCAGGCCGGCAGCCCGGCCCTCTGGCGGGACGCGACGCTGCGCGCGGCATGGCGGCGGTTCCACGACGTCTTCGGCGCGGGCCGCGTCGCGTACTACGGCAGCGACGAACACGAGTGGGCGTTCCTGGTCGGCGTGCACCGACCGCTCGACGACGCGGGGGCAACGGCTGCCGATGCCATAGGGGGGTTGCGGATGCGCCCGGTGACGATCGACACGAGTGCGTTGCGGGCCAGGATGACGCCCCCGGTGGCCCTGCGCGGCGACGTCCGGCCCCGGACCAGCACGATTGGGCCGGTCGGGTGATGACCAGGACGTGACGGGCGCGTGCCCGCCCCGTTCGGCAGCCTGCCGTTCATCGACAGTTCCCTCCCGTGCCGCCGTCAGGGGGTTGCTAGCCTCCGCCAGGTGCAGCTGGGGGAACGATCCCCGGCCGTGTCGGGGACGTCCGCGGCACGAGCCGGATGGCTTCGTAGCTGGAGCGCGCCTGCCCATCGCGACGGGATGGCGCTGATCCTGAGCACCGCCCTGACGTCCGCGGTCGGGCTCGTCTACTGGGTGATCGGCGCGCGCCTGTTCCCGCCGGAGGTGCTCGGCGTCAACCAGGCGGCGCTGTCGGCGGTGATGCTGCTCGGCGGCGTCGCGCACCTGAACATGACCTACGCGCTGCTCCGCTTCGTCCCGGTCGCCGGACGGGCCGGGCGCCGGCTCGTCGTCGGCGGCTACCTGGTGGCGGGGGTCCTCGCCTCGCTCGTGGGCGGCGTGTTCGCCCTCGGCGCCCGGGTGTGGGCGCCGCAGATGCTGGAGGTGGTCTCCCAGGGGGCGCTGCTGGCCTTCTTCATGGTGGCGACGCCCGTCTGGGCCCTGTTCACCGTCCAGGACTACGTCCTCACCGGGATCCGCAAGGCCAAGGTCGTCCCGCTGGAGAACGCGATCTTCGCGGTGCTGAAGGTCGGCCTGCTGATCGCCTCGCTGGCCGCGACCTTCGCGGGTGGGATCGCCGTCTCCTGGATGGTGGGGACCGCGGTCATCGTCCTCGGCGTCAACGTGTGGCTGTTGTTCAGCGCCCTGCCGAGGTTCGGCCGCGAGCACGAGGCGGACGCCGTGCCGATCACCCTGGGCGCGATCGGGCGGTTCGTCCGGTCCGACTACGCGGGATCGGTCTTCCAGCAGGCGGCGTTCCTCGGCCTGCCGGTCCTGGTCCTCGCCCGGCTCGGCGCGGAGTCCAGCGCGGCGTACGGGATCGTCTGGCAGATCGGGCAGACGCTGTTCCTCGTGTCGTCGAGCATGAACCAGTCGATGGTCGCGCACACCGCGTCGGATCCCGGCGGCATCGAGAAGGCCCGGCGGGCGATGATCCGCAAGTCGCTCACGCTGATCGTGCCCGCCGCGGTCGTGCTCGTCCTCGGCGGCCGGCTCCTCCTCTCGATCTTCGGCGAGCACTACTCGAGCACCGGCGCGCTCACCCTCGCGCTGGTCGCCCTGGCCGCGATCCCGAACGTCGTCAACTCCTCGACGATCAGCGCGGCGCGGGTGCGGCAGCGGATGGGTGTGCTCTTCGCCGTCCCCGCGACCGTCGCGACCATCGTGATCACCACGTCGTGGCTGCTCATGCCCTATCTCGGCATCACCGCCGTCGGGATCGGCTGGCTGCTCGGCCACTCGGTCGTCGCCCTGGTCATCCTGGTGGCCACCGCCCCCTGGCTGCCGCCGCTGCTGGGGACCCGCGTCGACGCCCTGCGCACCGCGGCGCTGCTGCGCCGCGTCGGCGGTCCCGCGGGCCGGCTGAGCCGCGAGGGCGACGACGGCGAGCCGTGGGTCGTGCACGGCACGATGACCGGCGGATCGGAGTCCGTCGTCGCCGGGATCGGGCCCCAGGGCGGCCCGGGCGCCCTGCTGAAGGCCTGCGACACCGAACGCAGCAGGCAGGCCCTGCAGTGGCAGACCGAGGTGCTCGCGATCCTGCACGCCGATCCCCGGGTCGAGCACTGGATGGGGCTCGCCCCGTCGGTGCTGGGTGTCGGGGACATCGGGGGCAGCTACTGCGTGATCGAGACCCGGATGCCGGGCGGCAGCGCCGTCGAGGCCCTGCGGGACCCGGTCCGGTCCAGGGTGACCAGGGCCAGCGCCATCAGCACGATCAGCGAGTTCCACCGGTGCATCGGGGAGGTCCGGGTGGTCGGCGACGCCGAGCTGCAGACCTGGGTCCACGTGCCGATGTCGCATCTCGTCGAGGCGCTGCCCCGCGCCTACCACGCCGACGCGCTCGCCCTGGCCGCGGAGCTCGACGACCGGCTGCGCGGCAAGCGGGTCGCGGTCGGCTGGATGCACGGGGACTTCGGGCCGGTCAACATGCTGGCGGCGGAGAACGGCGAGATCTGCGCGGTCATCGACTGGTGCGAGGCCATCCGGGAGGGCTTCCAGGTCCTGGACGTGGTCACGTTCATGGAGCTCGGCGCCGTCCAGGTCGGCGGCGAGGAGCTGGGCCCGCTGCTGCTGCGCTGGCTGTCGGAGACCCCGCCGCACGAGTTCGACATCCTCGGCCGGCTCCAGCGGGCCCTCGGCGGCGACGTCGTCGACGCCCGTGTGCTGCTCGTCCTGGGCTGGCTCCAGCACGCCTCCCACGCGGTCACCAAGACCACCCAGGCGGTCGCGAACCCGGTGTGGAACCGCAAGAACCTCCGCCTCCCGATCCGGGGCATGCTGCCGCTGCTCGCGGAGCATCCCGGACCGGGCCCGGACGCGGCCGCGGAGTTCGCGGTCACCCGTTCGGACGGCGCATCCTCCCGGGCCTGACGCTCGTTGGGCTGAACGGTCGAGCTGTGTCGGCCGCTTCGTCCCCGCATGCCCCCGGAGGGTGCTCGTGAGCCGGTCCGCCCACATGGTCCGTCGAGTCGCGGCCCGCGTCGGAATCGTGGGGACGACGGCGCTCGCCGCCCTCGTCACCGCCGCCGTCGCGCCGGCCAGTGCGACCGCGGAGATCACCGGACCGGACCGGTACGTCGCGCTGGGGGACTCCTACACCGCGGGCCCGCTGATCCCGGTCCAGGCCGGTCAGCCCGCCGGATGCCTCCGCTCGACGGCGAACTACCCGACGCTGGTGGCGAAGTCCCTGCAGGCGGCGACGTTCGTCGACGTCAGCTGCAGCGGTGCCACCACCAAGGACCTCGCCGCCCCGCAGTCCGTCACCCTCGGGCAGAACCCCGCCCAGTTCGACGCGCTGACCGGTGACGAGGACCTGGTGACACTCGGCATCGGCGGCAACGACATCGGCTTCGCGTCGATCATCACCGACTGCGCCACCCGGTCCCCGCTGATGCCGCTCGGGTCCGCGTGCAAGGACTTCTACACCGCCGGCGGCACGGACCAGCTCACCGCGCGGATCGACGCCGCCGGGAAGCTGGTCGCGGCCGCCCTGGACGAGATCGCGGACCGGTCCCCGGACGCCCGCGTCGCACTCGTCGGGTACCCGGCGATCCTGCCGGACCAGGGCCCGGGCTGCTTCCCGCTCGTCCCGTTCAGCCCCGGCGACGTGGCCTACCTGCGCGGCGTGGAGAAGAACCTCAACGCGATGCTCGAGCAGCAGGCGGACGACGCGGGCGTGACGTTCGTGGACACCTACACCCCCACGATCGGCCACGACATCTGCCAGCCCCCGGGCACGAAGTGGATCGAGGGCCTCGTCCCGACCGCGCCCGCCGCGCCGGTGCACCCCAACGCGCTGGGCATGAAGGCGATCGCCGCCACGGTGCTCGCGGACCTGACCGGGCGCGCCGCCGCGGCCTGAGCTCAGGCCGGCAGCACCTCCTCGACCGCTCCGGCCTCCTTCTCGTCGTAGCCGTCCACCACCCGCGCGTCCATCGGGAAGCGGACCGGCGAGTCCCCGAACAGCCGGCGGCCGGCCGTCGCGGCGGCGCGGCGGACGGCCGCGGCGGTGTCCTCCGCGACCTCGTCCGGGCAGTGCAGCAGCACCTCGTCGTGCTGGAACAACACCAGCTCGGCGGGGTTCCCGGCCCGGCGCAGGGCGCTGCGCAGCTCGGCCAGCAACACCAGCGCCCACTCCGCCGCGGTGGCCTGGACGACGAAGTTGCGGGTGAACCGGCCGCGGGCACGGGCCGCGGCCGGGATCTCGTCCCCGGGCCGGGCGGCCGGGCTGGTCCGGCCCAGCCACGAGCGCACGAGTCGGCCCTCCTCCCCGGCCCGGGCGGCGTCCTCCACGAACTGCACGGCGGCCGGGAACCTGCGGCGCAGCGTCCCCAGCAGCACGCCCGCGCCCCCGGACGTCTGGCCGTACATCGCGGAGAGCAGCGCCAGCTTGGCGCGGGCGCGGTCCCCGTCGAAGAGGTCCTCCGCCAGAGCCGCGTAGAGGTCCGTGTCCTCCCCGCCGGCCCGGGCCAGCCCGGCGTCCCCGGCCATCGCCGCGAGGATCCGCGGCTCGAGCTGGCTGGCGTCCGCGACGACGAGCCGGCGCCCCGGATCCGCGCGGACGGCCCCGCGCACCGCGCGCGGGATCTGCAGGGCGCCGCCGCCCCGGGTGGCCCATCGGCCGGAGACGACCCCGCCGACGACGTACTCGGGCCGGAACCGCCCGTCCTTCACCCAGGTCCGCAGCCACGTCCAGCCGTTCGCGGTGTGCAGCCGGGAGAGCTCCTTGTAGGCGAGCAGCGGGGCGACCGCGGGATGGTCGATGCGCTTGATCAGCCAGGACCGGGTGGACTCCAGCTCGTGCCCGGCCCGGCCGAACGCGCGGATCACCTCGGCCGGGGAGTCCGGGTTGACCTCCCGGCCGAACGCGATCGAGATCTCCTCGTTCAGCTCCACGAGCCGCGCCGGCCGCGCGAACCCGGCCGGTCGCGGGCCGAGCTGGGTGGTCAGCAGCCGGTCGTGCACGTCCTCCCGCCAGGGCAGGCCCGCGGCCCGCATCTCCTCCGCGACGATCCCGCCCGCGGACTCCGCGGTGGCGAGCAGCCGGAACCGGGCGTCCTGCGCGGCGAGGCGGCGCTGCTGCTCGGCGTGGACCGCGACGAGCGTGCCGAGCGGGTCCGGGTCGACGTCGCGGGGGGCGGCGGCGAACAGGGCAGGCCGGTCGGGGTCCGCCTCGGGGTCCTCCTCCGGCGCCGGGTCCGCCGCCGGTTCGCGACCGGCCAGGCGGGCGGCCGCGGCGGCGATGCCGTGCGGGGCCCCGAACCTGCCGTCCGCGGCCACCAGCAGCCCCTCGACCAGCTCGACGTCGTGGCAGCGGGCCACCGTGACCCCCGCCGCGAGCAGCCGCCGGTAGGTCCGCGCGTTCCGCCACACCCAGCGTGGCGCGGCGGGGGCGTCCTCGACGAGCCGCACCGCGGCCGCCGCGTCCAGCAGGCGCTGGGGCCCGCCCAGGGGGGCGCCCGCCGCATCCAGCCGCTGCAGCGCGCCGCCGGGTCCGTCCGCGTCGACCGCGAGCGCCACCCGTTCGACGCTCACGGTCGCCTCGTCGCCGGGGCCGGCCGGCCCAATCGCCCGAGCCGGTGGACGGGGAGCCCGGCGAGCAGTCCGCGCTGGGGGATGCCCTCGATCTGCTCCGCGCCGGCTCCGACGGCGGCGAGGACGTCGTTGGCGGCGAGCACCCCGGACATCGCCGCCCGCTCCATCAGCCCGGACGCGAACGGCACCTCCACGAAGTCCCCGGCCACGCGGACGCCGGGGGTGTCCGTCCGCACGCCCGGCCGGGTTCCGGCGCCCCCCGGTGGGAAGGCGGGCGCAGACGCCCCGAACTGGGTGTACTCGTGGACGACGCCGGCCTCGGCGACCTCGGGCCACAGCGCCGCCAGCTCGGTGCGCATGCGCCTGCCGGCCGTCGCCCCGTCCGGGGCCCGCGACGCGTAGGAGTGCAGCTCGAGCACGGACCCTCCGGTGCGCGCGGCCCACTCCGCGGACGGGCGTTCGAGCCGGGAGTAGACCGCCACCGAGTCCAGCGTCGGCTCCCCGCTGACCGCGCTGAACACGGCCCGCTCCGGCCGGACGTCCCGGTCCAGCCACAGCCGCGTCACGGCGAACGGCGGCGCCACCCGCAGGCTCGCGCACTGCCCGGCCAGGCGGGGGGACAGCCCCGTCGACGCGCCGGCCAGGGCCCGGAGGCCGCCCGGGTCCAGCGCCAGGACCACGTGCTCGGCCTCGACGTCCCCGACCCGCCAGCGGTCCCCGACCCGCTCGAGGGCGGCGGCCCGCACACCCGTCCGGACCCGGGCCCCACGCATCCGCAGGTAGGCCGCCAGCGGCTCCCAGATGCAGGTCAGATGGTCCTCCGACGGCGAGTCGAAGCCGATGCCCTCCGGGTTGCCGAGGAAGTAGTAGTGGAACATCGCGACCAGCTCGGCCGCGGACAGCTCCTCCTCGGCGCAGAAGAACGAGCGGGCGAACGCCTGGAAGAGCATCTGCCGGGCCCGTTCGGAGACCCCGAGCCGCTTCAGGAACTCCGCGGCGCTCACGTCGTCGAACAGTTCACGGGTGAGCCGCGGCTCGTGTGCGAGCAGCGCGAACCCGGCCCCCGCGTCCGCGCCGGCGATCTCGCGCAGCCGCAGGCTGGGGGAACGGGCGAACAGGGCGAGCAGGTTGAGCGGGGGCGCCTTCGGCAGGTTCCCCAGGTCCTCGGCGGGCCAGCGGCGGGAGACCACCGGATAGCCCTCGACCGGCCGGAGGAAGCCCAGCAGCGGATCGGCGCGACGCAGGATCGCCCGCCAGGTGTGGTAGTGCCGGAAGAAGGCGTGGAACCCGTGCTCGACGTTCTGCACGGTCCCGTCCGGCAGGGTGTGCGGCCAGGACCCGAGCCGGCCGCCGAGCGTGTCCGCCGCCTCCAGCAGGGTGACGGCGACCCCGCGCTCGGCCAGCACGACCGCGGCGCTGATCCCGGCCACCCCGCCCCCGACGACGACCGCCCGCGTCCCCGGTGGAACCGTGCGGGCCTCCGGCGGGCCGGCGGGCACCAGCACCCGCGGTCGCCGGCGGAACGGGCTCGCCCGCCCGCCCGGCCGGGAGGAGGCGGAGGGGACGGTCACGGGAGCAGCCTAGGGAAGGGCACCGACAGGAACCGGCCCGGCCGTCAGCGGGCCGGGTCGGAATTCCGGGTGGGGCACCCGGGTTGCCGGGGGAGGACGTGTGACGAGGAGAAGGAGCGTGGACATGGCGGTGGCACCGGGCCGGTACGGGATCTGGGCGGGCGGCGCGCAGCTGACCCCCGAGCTGGCGGCGGCGATCGAGCAGCTGGGCTACGGCGCGATCTGGATCGGCGGCTCGCCCCCGGCGGACCTCGAGCTCCCCGAGTCCCTGCTCGCCGCGACCGAGCGCGTCGTGGTGGCCACGGGCATCGTCAACATGTGGGGCTCGCGGGCGCCGGAGGTGGCCGTGTCCTACCGGCGGGTCGCGGAGCGCTACCCGGACCGGTTCCTGCTCGGCGTGGGGATCGGGCACCCGGAGGCCGTGGGGGAGTACCGCAAGCCCTACGCCACGATCATCGACTACCTCGACGAGCTGGACGCGGGCGGCGTGCCGGTGGAGGGCCGGGTCCTGGCGGCGCTGGGGCCGAAGGTCCTCGCCGTGTCCCGGGACCGCACCGCGGGCGCCCACCCGTACCTGACGACCCCGCGGCACACCCGCGAGGCACGGGAGATCCTCGGTGAGGGGCCGCTGCTCGCGCCGGAGCAGAAGGTCGTGCTGGACACCGACGTCGAGCGGGCGCGCGCGCTCGGTCGGGCCAAGGTGCGCGACCCCTACCTGAAGCTCGCGAACTACCGCAACAACCTGGTGCGCACCGGGTTCTCCGAGGAGGACCTGGACACCGCGTCGGACGCCGTCGTGGACGCCCTGGCGATCCACGGGGACCCGGCCACGGTCGCCGCCGGGCTGACCGCCCACCTCGACGCGGGCGCGGACCACGTCTGTGCGCAGATCCTGGTGGGCGACGACGCGGACTACGTCCCGGCGCTGACGACGCTCGCGAAGGCCCTGCAGCTCTGAGCCGTCCCCCGTCTCGGGGACGCGGTCCACCGCGCGCGCCGTGGGAGACTCTCCGGCGTGCGCGGACGGGCCTGGACCGAGGAGCTCCGCACCCGCGTGACCGGGATCGATCCCGGCCTCATCCGGCTCGAGCTCGCCGGTGTCGCCACCGCGGCGATGGTGCTCGCGGTCGGTGTGATGTCCGTGGTGCGGGCGGTGAGCGGCCAGGCCGTCACGATCGTCCTCTTCGCGGCGGTGCTCACGATGGTCAGCAACCTCGCCGTCAACGAGCCGGACCTGCACCGCCGCCGGATCACCACCGCACTGATGCTGCTGCCCGCGGCCGGCTCGACCGCGCTGGGCACGCTGCTGGCGTCGTACCGCGTGGTCGGGGACGTCGTGTTCGTCGCCGTCATGGTGGCGGCCGTGTGGATCCGCCGGTACGGGCCGCGCGGGTTCGCCCTGGGCATGGCGATGTTCATGCCGTACTTCTTCACCCAGTTCCTGCACGCCCAGGTGGCCGAGCTGCCCTGGCTGCTGCTGGCCGGCGCGGTCGGGATCGGGTCCACGCTGCTGCTGCGCTGCTGGCTCCTCGCGGAGGACCCGGACAAGGTCCTCGAACGGCTGATGCGGGCCTTCCGTGCGCACGTGCACGCCGTCACCACCGCCGTCGTCGACGTGCTGCTGGCGCCCGCGGACGACCGGCGTGCGATCGACGACGCCCTGTCGGACGTGCACGCGCGCCGGATCCGGCTCAACGACACGGCGTTGTTGCTGACGGACCGGCTGGAGCGGCGCCGGGATCCGGACGCGGACGAGCCGGACCCCGAGACCGAGCGCCTCGACGTCGACGTGCTGGACGTCGAGCTCGCCACCGAACGCCTCGCCGTCTCGACCCGCCGGCTCGCGGACGACCCGGAGCGCGAGGGCCCGCTCGACGCGCAGATCCGCCGGGAGCTCGTCGCGGGGGTCCGCGGGATCGGGACCGCCACCGCGACCGGGACCCCGGAGCAGATGCGGGACACCCTGCTGGCGGGGGCGCGGCGCAGCGTCGGCCGGCTGGCGGCCGAGAGCAGCGGCGAGCAACGCGACCGCGCCCAGCGCGTCGCCTTCTCGGTGGTCCGGCTGGCGGACTCCCTGGACACGGCCAGGGCCAGGGCCGACATCGAGGTCCGCCACCCCCCGGCCGGTCCTCCCCCGGAGGACGCACCTCCGGAGGACACCGAGGAGGACACCGGGAAGGACACCGGGAAGGACACCGAGGAGCACGGGAAGGGCGGGCTCGCCCTGAGCACCCGGCAGGCGATCCAGGTGGGTGTCGCGACCAGCCTGGCCATCGTCATCGGCGAGCTCGTGTCCCCGGCCCGCTGGTACTGGGCGGTCGTCGCCTGCTTCGTGACGTTCGCGGGGACGGCCAGCCGCGGCGACGTGCTGGCCCGCGGCGGGCAGCGGTTGATCGGCACGGTCGGCGGCGTCGTCGCCGGGATGCTGCTGGCCCTCCTGGTGGGCGGGCACGTCGCGCTGACCCTGGTGCTGCTCGTCGTCTGCGTGTTCATGGCGCTGTACCTGGTGCGGATCTCCCAGGGCCTGATGGCGTTCTGGATCACCGCCGTGCTCGCCCTGCTCTACGGCCTGATCGGCCAGTTCAGCGTCGAGACCCTGCTCGTGCGGGTCGAGGAGACGGCGGTCGGCGCCGCGCTCGGGGCGCTGGCCGGGTTCCTGATCCTGCCCAAGAAGACCCGCGCGGCGTTCGGCGAGGCGCTCGACGACACCGTCGACGCCATCGACGCGGTGCTGCGGGCCGTGGCGGACGCCCTCACCGGCCGGCCCGTCGCGACCCCGCCCGTCGAGCTGGCCCGGGACATGGACGACCTGCTCGGAACGCTGCGGTTGCGGGCGAAACCGCTGGACATCCCGTTGCCGAGGCGGCGCGGTCGCGGCAGCTACCAGCGGGCCCTGCGGGTGCTGACCGCCGTCGACCACTACGCCCGGGCGCTCGCCCGGCTCTCGGACCGGGTCGCCGCGCCGGGCTGGGCGGTGACGCTGGATCCCGCGGTCGACCGGGTGCGCGCGAACATCGACGGCCTCCGGGACCTGATCGACGGCGCCGACGAGCCCGCCGAGGTGCGCTCCGCCGAGCAGCTCGTCGACGCCGCGGAGGCCTGGGCCGCCCGGGCGGAGGACCCGGTGCTGCGGGCGGACCTGCTGGCGGCGATCCGGTCCGTCCGGCGGATCGACCAGGTCGTCCTCCGGCTGGCCAGGGACCTGCGCGGCAGCGGCCGGGACGACGAGCTCACCGTCAGTCCCGGGGGTGCGCCTGCGGGGAGGTGATCCCGCAGTGCGGGCACCGCTCGACCGGGACCCGCGTGGGCGACGGCGGCCCGGAGCCCTCGCCGAGCGCGCCGCGCACCGACACCGCCGAGACGACCGCCGCGAGGACGAGCAGCCCGGCACTGATCAGGGTGGCCGTCCCGAAGCCCGCCGCGAACGTCACGGGGTTCCTGTAGTCCGCGTTCCCGATCCCGGCGATCCCCGGGACGACGGCGACGGCGAGCAGCCCGGCCGCGCGGGCGACCGCGTTGTTCACCCCGGACGCGGCGCCGGCGAAGCGGTCCGGCGCGGCGTCGAGCACGGTCGCGGTGAGCGGCGCGACCGTCAGGGACAGCCCGGCGGCGAACACCAGCACGGCCGGCAGGACGTCGAGCACCCAGGACGCGTCCGGGCCGATCCGGCGCATCAGCAGCAGGCCGCAGGCGCTGATGAGCGGGCCGAGGGTCATCGGGATCCGGGGGCCGATCTTCTGGGCGAGCGCGCCCGCGCGGGCCGAGAACAGCAGCATCACCAGCGTGACCGGCAGCAGCCCCGCGCCGGCGAGCGCCGGGGAGAACCCGGCGACGATCTGCAGCTGCAGGACCAGGAGCAGGAAGACCGAGCCGAGGGCGGCGTACACGAGCAGGGTGACGACGTTCGCCGCCGTGAACACCGGGTTCCTGAACAGCGTCGGGGGGACGAGCGGATGCCGCGAGCGGTGTTCCACCAGCACGAACGCGGCCAGCGCGGCGAGGCCCACACCCAGCAGCACGTAGGTGGCCGCGGAGGCGTCGCCCCCGCCGAGCTCGGTCAGGGACCAGGTCAGGGCGGCGAGGCCGAGCACGGCGAACACGGTCCCGGAGTAGTCCAGGCCGGGTGTGGCGGCGGGGTCGCGGGACTCCGGGACGTGCCGGACGGCCACGACGATCACCAGCACCGCGACCGGCAGGTTCAGCAGGAACACCGCCCGCCAGGACCACTCGACCAGCCAGCCGCCCAGGAACGGCCCGACCGCCCCCGCGATCCCGCCCAGCCCGGACCACGCCCCGATCGCGGCGGCCCGGTCCCCGCCGTGGAACGACGACGAGATGATTGCCAGGCTGCCCGGCGTCAGCAGCGCGCCGCCGACGCCCTGCAGCATCCGCGCCGCGACCAGCAGCTCGATGTTCGGCGCGAGCCCGCAGATCAGCGACGCGACCGCGAACCAGACCACGCCGATCAGGAACACCCGCCGGCGGCCGAAGCGGTCACCGAGCGAACCGCCCAGCAGGATCAGCGCCGCGAGGGTGAGCGTGTACCCGTTCACCGTCCACTGCAGGCCGGAGAAGCCGGCGTCGAGCTCGGTGCCGATGTGCGCCAGCGCGACGTTGACCACCGTCGAGTCGAGCATGGCCATCCCGGAGCCGAGCACGGTGGTGAGCAGCACCCACCGCCCGGCGGGTGTGCGCATCCGCAGCCCGTCCTGGACGTCCGCCATCGTGCCTCCCCGTCCTCCCGCCGGTAGCCGCCCCGGTTCGCCGGGAGCGTACGTCTCGTAGCCTCTGCAGGGTGATCACGCCGCCCCGGGTGCGGCGAGGAGGAGGTCTGCGGGAGTGGCGAACGTGGTGGTCGGTGTCTCCGCGAGCGGGGTCGGGACGATCGAGCTGGACCGGCCGGAGCGGCGCAACGCGCTCGACGTCGAGACGTGCGGGGAGATCGTCGCGGCGGTCGGGGAGCTGCGGGCGGCCGAGGTCCGGGCGATCCTGGTGACGGGCCGGGGAACGGCGTTCTGCTCGGGTGCGGACTTCGGCGAGGTCCACAGCGCGGGGTTCCGCGAGGCGCTCTACGCCGCGCTGTCCGCCGTGCACACCGCGCCGATGCCCGTCGTCGCGGCGGTGAACGGGCCGGCGATCGGCGCCGGCACCCAGCTCGCGATCGCCTGTGACCTGCGGATCGCGGCGCCCGGTGCGGTGTTCGGCCTGCCGACGGCCCGGCTCGGGCTCGCGGTGGACCCGTGGACCGTCCGACGCCTCGAGCAGGTCGGGGGCGGCGGGACGGCGCGGGCGCTGCTGCTGGCCTGCGAGCAGATGGGAGCCGAGCTCGCCCTCGCCCGCGGGCTGGTCGACCGCCTGGGTGACCGCGCGGACGCCGAGGCGCTCGCCGCGGATCTCGCGACGATGGCGCCGCTGACGCTGGCCTACAACAAGCTGGTGCTGGACCGGGTCGACCTGGCCGAGGACGCCCCGGAGCTCACGGCCGCGTTCGAGGGCTGCTGGGCGAGTGCGGACATCGCCGAGGGGAAGCGGGCGCGGCTGGAGAAGCGGGCACCGTCGTTCACCGGCCGCTGAGCCGACACGGGCGGAGCACCCCAGCGGCAGGTCTGACCCTCGGTGAGCGGATCGGCCCGGCGCGGGTGAGGGTGGGGACGGGAAACCACGCCTTCGGCTGATCGTCGACGGGTCGTCACCGGCGGCGTCACCCGAACGACGGCGGATCGTTGTGCTGCGTAGCAGGCGCCGGGACCCGGGGCCGACGGACACGGCGAGGAGCGGGCGAGTGGGTCGGTGCGCTGGCCATCGTGTCCTATCGCCGCTCGCGTGACGACGACCCGGG
>JAOZVV010000159.1 GCA_025869365.1 Pseudonocardia sp. | reverse complement strand
ACGTTCCCGGCCCAGCGGGGGGCGGACCCGGAGGAGATCGTCGACCGGCTGGGGGGCCTCGGCGCCGCGATGGTCGAGCTGGCCCCGGTGGCCCCGGACGTGTTCGGGGCCACCGGCAACTCGGCGATCCCCCCGGTCTACACGTACTGGGGCCAGTTCATCGACCACGACATCACCGCGAACACGGACCGCGACGAGAACGGCACCGTCTTCGACATCAGGCGACCGGATCTGCAGCCGCTGGACCCGAGCGTCGTCGTCAACGAGCTGCGCAACCTGCGCCAGCCCTCCCTCAACCTGGACTCGGTGTACGGCGACGGCCCGACGCTGCCCGACGGCCCCGTCACCCGTGCCGAGAACCTCTACGACGGCATCCGCCTCAAGGTCGGGACGCTGTCCGAGACCGACGTCGACGGCAACGACGTCGGCGGGCTGCGCATCCCGCCGGACCCGGAGGACCTGGAGCGGGACCTGCCCCGCGTCGGGTCCGGCGACGACAAGGGCAAGGCGATCATCGGCGACGACCGCAACGACGAGAACCTCGTCGTCGCGCAGTTCCACGTCGGGTTCCTGCGCTTCCACAACGCCGTCGTGGAGTGGCTGCCGGACAACGAGGGCCTCGTGGGGGACGCGGAGACCTTCGCCCGCGCCCGCCAGCTCGTCCGGTGGCACTACCAGTGGCTCGTGGTCCACGACTACCTGCGCACCGTCACCCGCGCCGGCACCGTGGACAAGGTCCTGACCGGCGGGAACGTCTTCTTCACCCCGGACCCGGACGCGGTGTACATGCCGCTGGAGTTCTCGGTCGCCGCCTACCGCTTCGGGCACAGCATGGTGCGCGGGGTCTACGACTGGAACGCCAACTTCGGCCGCGGCGCGGAGATCCTCCCGGCCACGCCGTTCCGGCTGCTGTTCGCCTTCACGGGCAACGCCTCGCCGCAGTTCCTCGGCCGTACGGAGACGCTGCCCCGCACGTGGCCCGCGGACTGGTCCCGGCTCGTGGACAAGGGCTCGTCGATCCCGGACCGCTTCGCCCGCAAGATCGACACCCGGCTCGCGCTGCCGCTGACCACGATGCTCAACATGGGCAACGACGAGCCGGACCCGGGGATCAAGGAGCTCCTCAAGATGCTGGCGGCCCGCAACCTGCTGCGTGGTCACCTGCTCGCGCTGCCGTCCGGGCAGGCCGTCGCCGAGCGGCTCGGCGTCACGCCGCTGAGCGCCGAGGAGCTCCAGCAGAACAACACCCAGCCGCTGAACGACGCCCTCGCCGCCGGAGACTTCCTCACGCACACCCCGCTCTGGTTCTACGTGCTCAAGGAGTCCGAGGTGCGGGAGAACGGCACCACGCTCGGCGAGGTCGGCAGCCGGATCGTCTGCGAGACCATCATCGGGCAGCTCCGGGCGGACGACGAGTCCTACCTGCGCCAGCCGGGCGGCTGGGACCCGGGGGCCGGGGTCCGGCTGCCGTCGGGGGAGCCGATCGTGACGATCTCGGACTTCCTCCGCTTCGCCGGGACGCTCTGACCCGCGGGGCATCGAGCGGGTTCCTCGCCGCCGGGATCAGGCGGCGAGGAACTCCAGTCCCGGATAGGGACGGATGTGTGCTCCCGGTGCCCTCGACGGCCGCGGCGTGGTGGTGTCGTCCGTCAGCGCCGGGAGCTCGGTGGCAGCTGCCCGCTGGACGGCCGCGGCCCCGCGCAGGATCGCGGGGCGTGCGGTCGCGGCGAAGCGGGCGTGCGCGGACCGCACGACGCGCAGCGGAGCCGTCCGGGGTAGCCTGCGGACCGATCCGACGCCGGTGCTCCCGACCGCCACGGCGGCCCGCGCCGCCGTGGCCAGGACACCCGGACCGGGGGCCCGCTCGACGTCGCGGGCGGCGGCGGTCGCGAACCGCGCGAGGGGGGCCCGCATCGGTCGGACGAGCCGGGCCGGCATCTCCAGGGTGGCCGGCAGGGTGATCCGGGCCGGCTGCTCCGCGACGGCGAGCGCGAGCCCGGCCGCGACCAGCGCCAGGACGGGGACGCTCGCGAGCGCGACGGGCAGGCCCGCGTGCTCGGCGAGGAACCCGATCGCCGGCGGCCCGCCGAGCAGCCCGGTGTAGCCCACGGTCGACGCGAGGGCGACCCCGCGGGAGCCCGAGCGGGCCCCGGCGCGGGCGATCGCGATCGGGAACAGGTTGGCCAGGCCGAGCCCGACCAGCAGGAACCCGGCGAGTGCGGTGATCGGCGAGCTCGTCAGCAGGGCACCGGTCATGCCGGCGGCGGCCAGCACGGCGCCGCCGGTCAGCAGCCGGGTCTCGCCCAGCCTGCGGAGCAGCCAGCCCCCGGAGAGCCGTCCGCACGCCATCGCGAGGGAGAACCCGGAGTAGCCGGCGGCGGCCAGGCCGGGGGCGGCGTGCAGGGTCTCGCGCAGGTGCAGGGTTCCCCAGTCCGTCAGGGCGCCCTCGCCGAACGCGGTGCAGCCGGCGATCAGGCCGAGGAGGACGACGAGGCGCCGGCCGTCCTTCCGGCCCCGGGTGTCCGGCTCGTCGACCGGCTCCGCTGCCGCCTCCGATGCCGGGGCGCGCCGCCCGACGGAGGCCAGCGCCGGACCCGCGAGGGCGGTCACGGCCAGCCCGACGGCGGAGACGGCGAGCAGGTGCGGCTCGACCGGGCCGAGGGAGGACGCGAGGCCGCCGGCCGCGGCCCCGGCGAGGCCGCCGAAGCTGAAGGCCGCGTGCAGGGACGTGAGGAGCGGCTTCTCCGGACGCATCGCCTCGACGGCGACGCCGACGCTGTTCACCGCCACGTTCACCAGCCCGGTCAGCGCCCCGAACAGCAGCAGCGCGCCGCAGAGCTGGGGCAGCGACGTCACTAGACCGGGGAGCGGGAGGACCAGGCAGGTGCCGGCCACCCCGACCGCGGCGACCAGGCCGGAGCCGAAGCGGGCGGCCAGGACGCCGGTGAGCTGCATGGTGGCCAGCGCGCCGAGGGACACGCACAGCAGTGCCACGCCGAGGGTCGCGTGGGTGGCGCCGACCTGGGCGGTGACGTCCGGGATGCGGGCGGCCCAGCTGCCGAAGACGGCCCCGTCGAACGCGAAGAGCGCGGTGACCGCGAGGCGGAGCCTGAGGAAGGTGGGGGAGGTACGGAGGTCGGGGAACAGCCGGGCGGGCGCGCGCAGACGCGACCCGGCGGTGCGGACGGGCATCGGGGTTTCCTCCGGCGGGACCACGCCGTGCCGGTGCGGGAGCACCGGGGGGAGACGTCCGCGGCAGCCTCTGTTGCCTGCTGCGGGGGTCCTGCCGTGACGGGGCTCGGCCTCCGGATCGGGGCCGAACGGGGAACGGGTGCGGTCGGAGTACTGACGCACGACCGCGTGCGCCAAGGACCACGGTAGCCCCACCGCCCCCGGTGACCGCCAGTCATCCGCAGGTGAGGGTGCTCACGATCGATTCAGAAGAGGCGGTCCAGGAACGGGACCTGGCCCTTCACCAGCTTCTCCCGTGCGGTCTCCAGGTCGAACCACGCGGCCCGGTCGATCTCCGGGAAGCGCAGCCGCCGGCCCGAACCGCGTGGCCACTCGACCTCGACCCAGGTGCCGTCGTCCGGGCGTTCGGCGACGGCGGCGACGAGCTCGTCCGGGAGGTCCCCGGCGAGCGCGAACGCGGTGACGCTCTTGCGCCGCCCGGACTGCACGACGGTGCCGAGCTCGCGGAGCTCGCCCGCCGGGGCGGGGACGCCCAGCTCCTCGGCGAACTCCCGGCGGGCGGCGTCCCGGGGATCCTCCGTGGCGTCGTGCTCCCCCTTGGGCATGGACCAGCCCGCGGCGTCCTTGCGCGCCCAGAACGGCCCGCCCATGTGGCCGAGCAGCACCTCGACCCGCCCGTCCCGCTCCCGGTGGAGCAGGATCCCCGCACTCGTGATCACGCCGGGATCCTCCCGCACCCGCTCACTCAGTGGACGTGCGCCTGCCAGTCCTCCGGAACCCGGTCCGCGGGCCCGGGGACCGTCTGCTCGACGGGTCGGTGCGTGGGCGCGGCGAGCTGCGGTCCGTCCAGGCCGACCTGACGCTCGAAGTCCCAGAACCAGTCCTCGCCCGGCTCGAAGCTCTGGATCACCGGGTGCCCGGTCTCCCGGTAGTGCGCGCTCGCGTGCTGCCGGGGGGAGGAGTCGCAGCAGCCGATGTGCCCGCAGGCGGCACAGCGCCGCAGGTGTACCCACCAGCCGCCGGCCGCGTCGCACTCCACGCAGCCGCTCCCGGACGGCGGGACCGAGACGTCGATCGGCGTGGTCATCTAGCTCTCCTCGTTCGTGCTCGGGACCAGCGGCAGCCGGACCTGGAACCGCGTGTTCCCCGGCTCGGACACGACGCGGAGGTCCCCGTGATGGCGGTTCACCACGATCCGCCAGGAGATGTCCAGGCCGAGCCCGGTGCCGTCACCGACGGGCTTGGTGGTGAAGAACGGCTCGAAGATCCGGGTCCGGATCTCCTCCGGCACGCCCGGCCCGGTGTCCGCGATCTCCACGAGCAGCTGGTCGTCCTCCCGCGCGGTGCGCACGGTCAGCGTGCCGTGCCCGTCCATCGCCTGCACGGCGTTGTCGATCAGGTTGGTCCAGACCTGATTCATCTCCGCCGCGTAGACGGGGATCCTCGGCAACGTGCGGTCGAACTCCTTGACGACCTGCACCCCGTCCCCGATCTTGCGGGCCAGCATGACCAGCGTGGACTTGAGCAGCTCGTGCACGTCCACGGTCTGGTAGGGCGCCCGGTCCATCTGCGAGTACTGCTTCGCCGCGCCGACGAGGGTGGAGATCCGGGTGGTGGACTCGGCGATCTCGTTCATCAGGAGTTCGGTCTCGACGGTGTAGTTCAGCCAGCGGACGGCGCCCTCGAGGATCTCCGGCGGCACGGCGGCGGAGACCCGTTCCAGCCAGTCGACGTCCAGGCCCGCCTGGACGAAGGTCGGGGCGATGTCCCAGCCGTCGGCGATGCCCTTGTCCTCCAGCCAGTCACCGATCTCGTCCTCGGCGTCCCCGGCCTCCAGCGGGCTGAGCTCGGGGGCCTTCGCGACCCGGTCCGCGGCGTCGGTCTGCAGCGCCATCAACGTCTGCAGGTCCGCCTTCTCGTACGAGCCTGCGGCGATCATGCCCAGCTTGCTGCGCATCCCCGCCACCCGCTCGCGCAGGCTGGAGGTGGCCCGCACGGCCGCCGCGGCGGGGTTGTTCAGCTCGTGGGTGAGCCCGGCGGAGAGCGAGCCGAGGGCGAGGAGACGTTCCCGCTGGCTGACGGCCTGCTGGGTGTTCTGGATGCCGAAGAACAGGCCCTCGAGCAGGTGCAGGGCCATCGGGAACCACTCCCGCATCAGCGCGGCGAGCTTCTCGGCGTCGAGCACGTAGAACCGCGACGGGGTGATGACGCGCAGCGAGTTGTTGTACGTCTGCGGCATCCGGTCGCCCAGGTAGGCGTGCCAGGCACCGGCGTAGACGCCGGGCTGCGACGTCCGCTCGACGACGATGTCGTCCTCGCCGGAGCGCCGCGACAGCACGACGGACCCGTCGACCAGCACGTAGAAGCACGTGGCCTGGGCGCCCTCGGCGTAGACCGGGCCGGGCTCGAAGTGCTCCATGCGACCCTGCTCGCACAGCTCGGCGAGCTGTGCCTCGTCGAGCTTCTCGAACAGGAACAGAGTCCGGAGCTCCTCGGGATCGCAGATCACACTGCCCACCTCCGTCACGACTTCTCCAGGTACCGATGCACGAGCGAGACGGCCATCGCTCCGTCCCCGACCGCGGACGCGACCCGCTTGACCGACTCCGCGCGGGCGTCTCCCGCGACGAAGACGCCCGGCAGGCTCGTCTCCAGGTGCAACGGATCGCGGTCCAGCGGCCATCCCGGCGGACGCTTCCCGTCCACCAGCAGGTCCGGCCCGGCCACGACGAACCCGGCCCGGTCCCGGACCACCTGGCCCTCCAGCCAGTCCGTGCGCGGCGTGGCGCCGATGAAGACGAACAGGTAGGACGCGTCGACGGTCTCGGTCTCGCCGGTGGTGCGGTCCCGGATGGTGAGCTTCTCCAGGTGCTCGCCGCCCTCGGCGCCCGCGACCTCGGAGCAGGTCCGCACCGTGATCTCGGGGATCCCGGCGATCTGCTCGATCAGGTAGTGCGACATCGACGCGACCAGGTCCGGCCCGCGGACCAGCATCGTGACCGAGCGGGCGTGCCGGGCGAAGTAGACCGCGGCCTGGCCGGCCGAGTTCGCGCCGCCGACGATGTAGACGTCCTGCCCGCGGCAGCCCGATGCCTCCGTGAGCGCGGACCCGTAGAAGACGCCGCGGCCGGTGAGCTCCGTGACGCCGGGCGCGTCCAGCTCGCGGTAGGCCACGCCGGTGGCCAGGACCACCGCGTGGGCGTGGATGGCGCTGCCGTCCGCGAAGTGCACGCTGCGCGAGGATCCGTGGGCCTGCAGGCCGATGACGTCCCGGGCGGTGAGCAGTTCGGCGCCGAGCCGGACGGCCTGCCTGCGCGCCCGGTCCGTGAGCTGGGCGCCGGAGACGCCGTCCGGGAAGCCGAGGTAGTTCTCGATCCGGGAGCTCTGCCCGGCCTGCCCGCCCGTCGCCAGCCGCTCCACCATCACGGTGCGCAGCCCCTCGGAGGCGCCGTAGACGGCCGAGCCGAGCCCGGCCGGGCCGCCGCCGATCACCACGAGGTCGTAGAAGTCCTCGGCCGGGACGGTCGAGAGCCCGACCCGCTCGGCCAGCTCACCGTCCTCGGGGGCGACCATCGCCTCGCCCGCGGGGGTGATCACGACCGGCAGGGTCTGCCCGTCGACGCCGGCGGCCTGCAGCAGACGTGCGGCCTCGGGCTCGTCGACCGGGTACCAGCGGTAGGGGACCTGGTTGCGGGCCAGGAAGTCCCGGACGTCGTGCGAGCGGGCGGACCAGCGGTGTCCGATCACCCGGGTCTCGCACACCTCGCGTCGGTCCGCCTGCCGCCAGGCCTCGATCATCGCGTCGACGACGGGGTAGAGCTTCTCCTCGGGCGGGTCCCAGGGCTTGAGCAGGTAGTGGTCCAGGTCCACGACGTTGATCGCGGTGATGGCGGCGTCCGTGTCCGCGTAGGCGGTGAGCAGGACGCGCCGGGCGGCGGGGTAGAGGTCCATCGCCTGCTCGAGGAACTCCAGCCCGTTCATCCCGGGCATGCGGTAGTCCGCGAGGAGGACGGCGACGTCGTCCCCGCGCAGGGTCATCTCGCGCAGCGCCTCGAGGGCCTGCGCGCCCGACTCGGCGCGCACGATGCGGTAGCGCTCGCCGTAGCGTCGTCGCAGATCGCGGGCGACGGCACGGGAGACGCTGGGGTCGTCGTCGACGGTGACGATCGCGGGCCGTGCAGAGGTGAGGGGGGACAGGGACGAGACGGGGGACGCGGGGGCATCCGGCATGTGCCCAGTCTGCACCTCCGCACCGACAGGATCGACCTGCTTCCCTCGACGCTGGGCCGAACGGCTCAGCGGACCCGCCGGGCGCGGTTCGGCCGGGCGGGCGCACGGGCCAGGACGACGACGCCCGTGACCGCGACCAGCAGCCCCACGGCCAGCGGGACGCCCCACCCGGCGCGCACCGGGTCCCCGAGCAGCACGATCGCGACGAGCCCGGGGACGATCACCTCGGTGACGGCGAAGACCGCGGTGACGGATGCGAGCGAGCCGAGGCCCAGGGCCTTGGAGTACGTCGTGATGCCGACGATCCAGAACGCCAGCAACAGGTAGGTCGCGGGCTGGGAGACCAGCACCAGCGGGTCGGGGCCCTCGCCGGGGTTCAGGTGCAGGGACCGCACGGCCAGGGCCGTCCCGCCGAAGCCGAGACCGCCGATCAGCGCGAGGGGCCACGCGCGGTCGCCGTTCCAGACCAGCCGCCCGGCGACGGCGAGGACCACCACCGCGATCCCCAGGATCACGTCCACCGCGACCGACGTGTTCTCCGGCCGGTCCCCGCCCGCGCTGCCCGCCACCAGGATCAGCCCGCACAGGCAGGCCCCGATCGCGACCTTCTCCGGGAGCCCGAGCCGGGTGTCGTGCAGCACCCTCGTCGCGAGCGCGGTCACGGCGATGGCGCCCGCCAGGATGGCCTGGACCGCGAAGACGGGCAGGTTCCGCAGGGCGACGACGGTGCAGGCCCAGCCGAGGCCGTCGACGATCAGGCCGGAGAGGTAGCGGGGCTGCAGGACCAGCGGCCGGCCGGGTCGGGTACGGGTGGTCGCGTCGGACTGGAGAAGTCCGCCGAGGCTGTTCAGCACCATCGCGCCGACGGCGAACAGCAGCCCCGTCAGCACGGCAGCGCGCGCCCCGGGGTACACCGGAGCCCGGGGGAGTGGCCCTGCGCGATCACGGTGTCCACGGTGGCACGAACGGGTGCCCGGTGCGCGCCGCGGCACCCGGCCGGGTCACTCGGCCATGCGGTCCCGCAGTCCGCTCGCCCGGCTGACCGGGCGCGCGATCGCCGCCCGCACCGCCTCCTCGGACCCGACCACCCGGACGGTCCGGCGGGCCCGTGTCACGCCCGTGTACAGCAGCTCGCGGGTGAGCAGCGGGGACTCCGGCGGCGGCAGCACGACGCTGACCCGGGTGAACTGGCTGCCCTGGCTGCGGTGCACGGTCATCGCGTGCACGGTCTGGACGCCGGCCAACCGGGCCGGGGCGTAGGACTGGGGCGTCGTGGGCCGGCCGAAGACGGCCCGCACCCCGCCGGATCCCGCGTCCCGCACGACGACGCCGGTGTCCCCGTTGTAGAGGCCGAGCTCGTAGTCGTTCGTGGTGACCAGCAGGGGCCGCCCGGGGTACCACGGGCTCCGGCCGGCTCCCGGCAGCTCGTCGAACCCGGGTTCCGCGATCTCGAGCCACCGCTCGACCTCGGCGCCCCACCGGTTCACCCCGTACGGGCCGCGCCGGTGGGCGCAGAGCAGCCGGTGCTCCTCGAGCCGTTCGAGGGCCTGCCCGGCCCGCCCGGCCCGGGCCGCCTCGATCAGCCCGCCGGCGGCGGTGACGACGTCCGCGCGCAGCCCCTCGAGGCCGGCGGGCTCCCGCTGCTCCAGGTCCGTCTCGACGAAGAGCAGGTCCGGGTCCCCGCAGCGCAGGTGCCCGACGGCGGCGTCCGCGTCCCCGGCCTGGACGGCGCGGGCGAACGCGGCGATGACGCCGTCGAACCGCCAGGTGCGGGAGAGCGTGACGACGCCGTGCACCACCGGCGGCGCCCCGGCGCCGAGCGCCCCGACCTCGCGCAGCCGCGCCTCGAGCGCGGGCTCCGGGGCGCCCGCGGCGCGGGCGAGGTCACCCAGGACCGCGCCCGCCTCGACGGACGCGAGCTGGTCCGGATCGCCGACGAGCACCAGCCGCGCGTCCGGCCGGACCGCCTCCAGCAGCCGCGCCATCAGGGTCAACGACACCATCGAGGTCTCGTCGACCACCACCACGTCGTGCGGGAGGCGGTTGGACCGGTCGTGCCGGAACCTGCTCGACGATCCCGGCCGACGGCCGAGCAACCGGTGGATGGTCGACGCGGTGAGCCTCCCGACCCGGGCCCGGTCCGCCTCCGGGAGCTCCGCGGTGTGCTCGGCGACGGCCTCGCCGAGCCGGGCCGCGGCCTTGCCGGTGGGGGCCGCGAGGGCCACGCGCAGCGGGGTGGCCACCCGGCCCGGCGCGGCGGCATCGTGCAGCTCGTGGAGCAGGGCGAGCAGCCGGGCGACGGTGGTGGTCTTGCCGGTGCCGGGCCCACCGGCGAGGACGGTGACCCGGCGCAGTGACGCCACCGCCGCGGCCAGGCGCTGCAGGTCCTCCGGTTCGGTGCCGAACAGGCGCTCCAGGCCCGCCCGCAGCGTCGCGAGATCGACGTCCGGCTGCTCGGCGCCGGACCGTGCCCGCAGCTCGCGGCGCACGAGCTCCTCCTCGGCCCAGTACCGGTCCAGGTACAGCAGCCCGCTCACCCAGCGCAGCGGGCGACCCGTCCCCGCCTCGGTGCCGAGGCCGACGAGCGGGGAGTCCCGCACCGCGGCGATCCACGCCTCCGGCTCGGGCCAGGGCAGCGCGGAGACGTCGACGAGCTCCTCGCCCTCGCCCAGGACCGTGTGCCCGATCCCGGCGAGCTCGACGCAGACCGAGCCGTGCCGGATGGCCCGGACGGTGAGGGCGACGGCGAGCAGCACCTCCTCGGGCTCGCCCGCCGGGTCCCCGCCGAGGCGGCCGAGCCGGGTGGCGACGTGCACGTCCGCGGCCGTCAGGACGCCCGCGGCGTTGAACGCCGCGAGCAGGCCGGTGGCGGAGCGGGCGGCGCGCAGGTCGAAGGGATCGCGCTCGGGGGCGGTGGATGCGGGGGCCGTCACGGGGAGTCCAGGTGGAAGAGGGCCGGTTCGGCGGGTGCGGGTCGGGTGCCGTCGAGCAGGTCCGAGAGCTCCACGATCAACGCCCCCGGCGGCCTCCAGGCGAACACCCCGCACGGCGTCCCGTCGACCTGCGGGGTGTCCGGCCCGCACATGCCGCGCAGGAACAGGTAGAGCATCCCGCCGAGGTGCTCGTCGGGTGCGTACCCGCGCAGCCGCCAGCGCAGGAACCGGTGCAGCGCGACCCCGTAGAGCAGCGCCTGCAACGGGTAGTGCGCGGCCATCATCGCCTCGGCCAGCACCGGCGGCGCGTAGTGCGCGGCCGTCAGCGGTTCCCGGCCCGCGGGGCCGGACGGGCCGAGCCAGTTCGTCTTGTAGTCCACGACGAGGAACCGCCCGTCCACCCGCAGCACGGCATCGATGCTGCCCGTCAGGTACCCGCGCAGCGGCTGCCCGGCGAGCCCGGGGGAGCCCAGCAGGTCCGGGTAGCGGGCGAGCGGGTCCGCCGCCGTGAGGTGGCGGCGCAGCACCGGCGCGAGGTCTCCGAGCACGACCCGGCCGGTCGGGAGGTCCCCACCGGCGAGCGGCATCTCGAAGTCCAGCTCCGCGAGCCGGTCCGAAGGTGGGATCGCGCGCAGGGCCCGGCCGCCGGTGAGCGGCCCCAGCGGCGTCTGCACCACGGGGACGAGCGCGGCGGCGAGGGCATCCGGGTCCACGTCCGCGGGCTGGCGGGCGAGCTCCTCGCGGCTGCGCAGGGCCAGCTCGGCCGCCAGGTCCACCGCGGCGGTGTCCGCGGTCTCGAACACGGCGTGCACCAGCGTGCCGAAGCCCGTCCCGAGCGGGAGCTCGGCCATCGGGGAGGGCACGTCCGCGCCGAAGGTGCTGCGCACCTCCGGTGCCGGGACCTCCGCCTCGTCGTCCGTGCCGGTGAGCTCGGGTTCGGTGCCGACCCCGGGGGCGGCAGGCTCGGGTTCGGCGTCCGCGCTCGCGGGGCCCGTGTGCGCGGCGTGGGCGTCCGCTGTCAGCGCGCTGTAGGAGGTCCGGCGCCAGGCCGTGTCCAGCGAGCGCCGGAACCGGGCCGCGGCCAGCTCGGGGGCCGGGCCGTCACCCGCCGTGGGCGGCGCGGGCTCCCGGTCCGACAGCGTCTCCACGGCGACGCCGAACGGCTCCAGCGACCGGAACAGCGCCAGCGCCGACGCGTCCTGCGGCACCTTGTACGTGGCCGCGGGGATCTCACCCGGTGCCGGCCGCCCGACCAGCAGGCGGTGCAGGGCGGAGGCCTGGGTGGTGGTGGTCGGGGCCCACCAGGCGACGACCTGGCACTTCGCCCGGGTCAGCGCGACGTAGAGCAGGCGCAGGTCCTCGCCGGACTCCTCGGCCAGGTGCGCCTCGATCCGCGGTCCGCGCTCGGGCCCGCGCGGTCCGCCGACGTCCAGGACCCGGGTGCCGTCCGCGTCGTGGAAGAGCAGGAGATCGGGGTCGGGCACCCAGCGGTCCCAGCCGAACGGCACGTGGACGACCGGGAACTCGAGCCCCTTGCTGCGGTGCACGGTGACGACCTGGACGGCGTCCGCGTCCGACTCCAGCCGCCGGCTCCGCTCGCCCGCGGTGTCCCGTGCCGCCTCGGTGATGCGCTGCCGCAGCCACTCCACCAGCGCGGACGGGCCGAGATGGCGCTCCAGCGCCGCGCGGTGCAGGACCTGCCCGATGTGCCGGACGTCCGTGAGCCGCCGCTCGCCGTCGGCGAGCCCGAGCAGCCGGGCCGGCAGGCCGGTGCGGGTGGTCACGGCCTCCAGCAGGGCCGCGACCCCGCGCTCGAGCAGCACGGTGTGCCAGCCGCGCAGGTCCGTGCCCAGCTCGTCCACGAGGGCGTCCGCCTCCGGCCCGCACAGCTCCGCGACCGAGTGCCCGACGAAACAGGTGAGCGCCGCCGCCCGCAGCCGCGTCGTGCGCTGCGGCTGTTCGACCGCCTCCAGCAGGGTGAGCCACTCGTCCGCGGCCGCGGTGGTGAACACGCTCGTGGTGCCGGCCAGCACGGCGGGCACGCCCGCGGCGGCGCAGGCCTCCCGCACCAGCACGCCCTGGGCGTTGGTCCGCACCAGCACCGCGACGTCCCCGGCGCGGACCGGTGCCCCGGACACCGTGGCGGGCGACGCGAGCAGCGCCGCCACGTCCGCCGCGACGTCCGCGGCCACGACCTCCCGCGCCTTCGCCGCGCGGCCGAGGTTCCGCCCGGTGAGTGGTTCGAGCCGGTCCCGGTCCACGACCCGGAGCCGGAACGGCGCGTCCGACGGCGCCCGGGCGAGCCTGCGCCCGGTGTGCTGCGCCTCGACGGGCCGGACGACGATCTTGTCGCTCCCGAGGGCGGCCTGCCCGAGCACGCCCTCCAGGGCGCGCAGCAGCGCCTCGTCGCTGCGGAAGTTCCGCCCGAGCGTCGCCATCGCCCCGGCCTCGCCCGCCGCCTCCAGGTAGGAGACGACGTCCGCCCCCCGGAACGCGTAGATCGCCTGCTTGGGGTCCCCGATCAGGACGAGCGTGACGTGCCCGTGGAACGCCCGCTGCAGGATCTCCCACTGGACGGGGTCCGTGTCCTGGAACTCGTCCACCAGCACCACCCGGTACCGGTCCCGCAGCCGCTGCCGGGCGGCCCCGCCGCGCACCGGGTCCCGCAGCGCGTCCGCGAGCCGGGTGAGCATGTCGTCGTAGCTGTAGAGGCGGCGACGGCGCTTGCGCCGGTCCACCTCGTCCCGGATCGCCTGGGCGAAGCTGCGCCGCACCGCCGCGACGGACCCGGGCGACGCCGGGCCACCCTCCGTCGTGGCCAGGGGTTCCAGCCGGGCCTGGGGGTCCCCGACCGCGCGCCGGGCGAGGGTGAGCGCCTCGTCCCGGGTCAGGTCCGGTCTGCCCGCGGAGGGCGCGGCGTACTTGCGCACGTAGAAGTCGTCCACCACCTCGGTGACCAGGTCGTCCGTGTGCTCGACGAACTCCGCATCCGGGTCCCCGTCCCCGGCGACCCCCAGCCCGGCGAGCATCTGCTGGCAGAACTGGTGGGTGGTGGCGATGGTGGCCGCGTCGAACTGGGCGAGGGCGAGCCGCAGCCGGGTGCGGCGCCGGGCGACCTCCTCGGCGTCCGCGTCCGCCAGCAGCCGGATCACCGGGTCGTCCGAGGGCTCGGCGGACGCGAGCCCGCGCTCGGTGGCGAGCAGCCGCTCCCGGACGCGTTCCCGCAGTTCCTGGGTGGCCTCGCGGCCGAACGTGACGAGCATCAGCTCGGGCAGCTCGGCGAGCCCCTCGGCCACGTACCGGGTGGCGAGTGCGGCGATGGTGAAGGTCTTGCCGGTACCGGCGCTCGCCTCCAGCACGGTGGTGCCCTCGGGGAGATCGCCGTCGACCCGGAAGTCCCGGGGGGCGAGCAGCGTCTGGTTCACGGTCGTGCTCACGGGACGTCCAGGGTCTCGGCGTCGATCAACGGACCCCACAGGCGCAGGGCGAGCTCGCCGAACCGGGTGGGCTCGGCCGCCCCGGGGGCGGCGAGGACCGCCGCGAAGGGCGCCTTCGCGCCGAGCACCGTCACGTGGGCCTCGTCCTCCTGCTCGAAGGGGCTCCAGTCCCGTTCCGCGGACGCGGCGGCGTCCCGCGGCGAGGCGCCCCGGATCCGGGCGCTCGCGTAGGCCGCCGCGCACGGTGTGGGCAGCGGCAGGGGTTCCCGCAGGCCCTCGCGGTGCAGCGCGACGAGCCCGGCGAGCGCGGCCGCGGCGGCCTGCGGCGCCACCGGGCCGATCGTGGAGCGCTGGGCGCCGCCACCGCGGCCGCGGCCCAGCGTGACCGCGCGCCACTCGACGTCCGGGTGGGTCACGGTGAGCGCGAGCAGCTGCGCCCACGCGCGGAGCCGGTGCTTGGGGCCGAGCCGGGAGTACTCGACCCGGACGATCGTGCGCCCGTGCACGCCCGCGACCGTCCCGGCCACGCGCAGGCCGCCCGGGACGAGGGCGGCGACGTCCCGGGACACCGGCTCCGCCGATCCACGCAGCTCCGCCGAGGCCGCCACCAGCGGCTCGACGTCCGAGGTCACCTTCTCCAGCACCGCGCGGCCGAGCGCGCCGGGCGGCAGCTCGCCGCGCCGCCACTCCGCCTGGGTGCAGCGTTCCAGCTCGGCCCCGGCGAGGCGGTCCCGCAGCAGCCGGTCCCCGACGGCCCACTTCCCGAGCCCGTCCAGGTCCACCGGGAGGGAATCGGCGGCCGTGTCGTCCTCGCTGCGCAGCACCATCCCCACCCGCTGCCGCAGGAACGCCTTCACCGGGTGCTCGACGAACCGGATCAGGTCGTCCAGCTCGACGACGCCGGGCCCGGTGGGGTCCTCCGGGACGTCCGGCAGCGGCGCGGCGAGGAACGGCGGCGCGGGGCGCCGCGCGGCGAGTGACGCACGGGCCCCGGCGAGCGAGGCCCGGTCGAAGCTGAACGGCTGGGCGCCGGCGAAGTTCCGCGGGTCGAAGGGCTGCAAGGGGTGCCGCACGGTGATCGCGTCCCGGGCCGGGCTGCCGTCCGTGGTGCGCACCGACGCGTCCACGGTGTCCAGCAGCTCGCCCAGCGGCACGGACGGCGGGCGCCGTGCCCCGGAGCGTTCGTCCGCCCCGGACGCGACGATCACCAGGTGCTCGGTGGCCGCGCCGAGCGCGTCGAGCAGGAGCTGGCGATCCTCGCTGCGCGGGTCCCGCTCCCCGACGCGGGGGTCCCGGGCCAGCACGTCGTCCCCGTCCGGGGTGCCGGTGCGGGGGAACACGCCGTCGTCCACCCCGAGCAGGCAGACGACCCGGTGGGGCACGGAGCGCATCGGGACCAGGGTGGCGACGGTCAGCGTGCCGGTGCGGAAGTTCGCGCGGCTCGGCCGGCCGCGGAGCCGGTCCGCGAGCAGCCCGCGCACGTCCGACAGGGCGAGCGGGACGGTCCCGGCCTGTGGTCCGGCGGAGCGCACGACGTCCGCCAGCTCGGCCCGGGCCTGGGCGTCCTGCCAGGCGTCCGACGCGGTGGTGGCGGTGAGGGCGGACAGCCCGTCGAGCAGCGCGTCCACCCAGGCGGTGAGGGGCTGGGGCCCGGTGAGGGACTCGAGTGCGGTGCGGAGCCGGTCCAGGATCTCGGCCAGGCCGCCGACGAGGTCCACGTCCGAGGAGTCCACGTCGTCCAGCGGGAGCGCCGTCCCGAGCCAGCCCTGCTCGCCCGGCGTCTCGGCCATCGCGACCCCGAGCAGCATCCGGTCCAGCCCCGCGGACCAGGTGTTCTGCGGGAACCCGTCCAGCCGGTAGGGGCGGCGGTGCTCGCCGTCGAGACCCCACCGCACCCCGGCCCGGACGACGAGCTCGCCGATCCGGTCCAGCGCGTCGTCGTCCAGGCGGAAGCGACGGCGGACGGGCGCGGAGCCGACCAGGTCCAGCACCTGCGTCGCGGAGATCCGCGCGTCCGCCAGCTCGAGCAGCGCGGACACGGTGCCGAGCAGCGGGTTCGCCTGCCGCAGCGCCCGGTCCGCGAGCCGCACGCGCAGCGCGTGCCCCGGGTGGACCTCCCCGAGCTCCCCGTCCCCGGCGAGACCGAACGAGGCGGAGATCAGCGGGGCGAACGCCTCGATGTCCGGGCACATGACGATGACGTCCCGCGGCTCGAGCGTGGGATCGCTCTCCAGCAGGCCGAGGACCACCTCGCGGAGCACCTCGACCTGCCGGTCCGGCCCGTGACACGCGTGCAGGCGGATGCTGTGGTCCGCCGGGTCCAGCAGCGGGGGCTCCGCGGGCAGGGCGTCTCGCCGCAGGTCCGCCTGGAGGTGCTGCAGCAGCGTCCGGGGTTCCTCCGGCGCGACGTCCAGGTGGTGCTGCTCGGCCCCGGCCGGGAGCCTGAGCTGCAGCTCCCGGACGTCTCGGCCGAGCGAGCGCAGCAGCGGATGGGTGACCCTGGCCGCGGTCCCGTCCGCCGAGCGCCGGGGCGGGGGACCGGCCGGACGGTCCGCCACCGCCGCCCACAGCGCCGGGGACGGGTGCGGCAGCCAGAGATGGACCTCCCGGTGCGCGGCGAGCGCCTCCAGGACGGCGAGGTGCTCCGCGGCCAGCCGGGTGGGACCGAACACGGACAGGCGTTCGGGCAGCTCGGCCAGCCCCGGGTCCCGGTCCAGGGCGCCGACCGCGTCGAGCAGCCGCTCGGCGGGACCGGGCCCGCCGATCCGGGCCCGGAGCCGTCGCCAGAGCTCGGCCTGCCAGGCGAGGTCCGCGGGCAGCGGCGCGTCCCCGTCCGTGTCCCGCCCGGCGAGCCAGCCGCCGAGCATGTCCGGGCGGTGTGTCGCGTAGCCCGCGAACAGGTCCGAGAGCTTCCGCGCGACCGCGTACCGGCGGCCCTCGCCGCGGGCGCCCAGGTGGGCGGCCAGCGCGGCGAACCCGGGATCGACGACCGACGAGTCGATCACCTCGAGCAGCGGCCACACGGCACGGGCGGGGTGCCACGGATCGACGTCCGGGTCCACGCCCGTCGCGGCGTCCACCGCGGCGGAGAGGACGGCGCCGGGGGAGGGGAACCGCACGTTCGCGCAGACCCCGTCGGCCGCGCCGCCGCCCACGCCCAGACGCAGGGCGAGCCGCTGCCCGAGCCAGCGCTCGACGCCCTTCTCGGGCACCGCGACGATCTCGGGGGTGAACGGATCGGCCGGGGGCGCCGCGAGGACCTCGGCGAGCCCCTCGGCCAGCCGGTCGGCCCGCTCGGCCCGGTGCACGTGCAACACGGGGCCGAACCTAGCGACGACCACCGACAGTTCCCGGAGCCGCCCCACGTGCGGGCCCCCCACCAGCAGTGACCGCGGCGGGTGCCCTACCAGTTGGACGGGGCGTAGTCCTTGAGGAAGCAGCCCTGCAGGTCCTCGCCCGCCTCGCCCGCGACGACCGGGTGGTAGACCCGGGCGGCGCCGTCGACGAGGTCCAGCGGGGCGTGGAACCCGATGTCCGCCAGCCGCAGCTTCATCGGGTGCGGCCGCTCGTCGGTGATCCAGCCGGTGTCCACGGCCGTCATCAGGATCCTGTCCGTCTCGAACATCTCCTGCGACGAGGTGCGCGTCATCATGTTGAGCGCGGCCTTGGACATGTTGGTGTGCGGGTGGCCCGGGCCCTTGTAGCCACGGGAGAACACCCCTTCCATCGCGCTGACGTTGACCACGTAGGCGCGCCCGGACGCCGCCGCGGCCGCGCCCGCCGCCAGCATCGGCCGCAGCCGGCTGACCAGGATGAACGGCGCCGTCTGGTTGCAGAGCTGGACCTCGAGCAGCTCGAGCGCGTCGACGTCGGACACCGTGTTCGTCCAGCTGTTGTCCGCCGCGGTGTCCGGCAGCAGGCCGCCCGCGTCGACGGCCGTGCCGTCCGCGATCCGCTCCGGGGAGGCGCTGCGCGCGGTGAGCGCGAGGTCCGTGAGGGTCTGGGCTCCGCCGACGTCGAGAGCGCCGGTCAGCGCGGCCGGGTGCGCCTCGCTGACGTGGGAGAACGTGACGACGTCCGGCAGCGGCCCGGCAGGCAGCGGTGCGTGCTCCGCCTCGATCAGCGCGGAGTACGAGCCGGGGGAGCGGCGCACGGTCTGTGCCGCGTTGTTGATCAGGACGTCCAGCGGGCCCTGCGCGCCGACGGTGTCCGCCAGCGCGACGACCTGGGCGGGGTCGCGCAGGTCCACGCCGATGATCCGCAGCCGGTGCAGCCAGTCCGCGCTGTCCTCCATCGCGGCGAAGCGGCGGACGGCGTCGTTCGGGAACCGGGTGGTGATGGTGGTGTGCGCACCGTCGCGGAGCAGCCGCAGCGCGATGTACATGCCGATCTTCGCCCGGCCGCCGGTGAGCAGCGCGCGCTTGCCGGTGAGATCGGTCCGGGTGTCGCGGTGGGCCCGGTTCAGCGCGGCGCAGCTCGGGCACAGCTGGTGGTAGAACGCGTCGACGACGGTGTAGCGCTGCTTGCACACGTAGCAGCCGCGCGCCCGCAGCAGGGTCCCGGCCGAGGCCCCGGCGGTGGCCGAGACCAGCGGGATCCCGGCCGTCTCGTCGTCGATGCGGCCGGGGGCGCCGGTGGCCGTCGCGGCGGTGACCGCGTCGTCCGCCTCGGTGACCGCGCGGCGGCGGTCCGCCTTGCGCCGCTGCTTGACGGACTTCCAGATCCCCGACGTCGCGTGCCGGACCCGGACGGCGTCCGGGTGCTCCGTGGGCAGCGTGTCCACGTGCGCGAGGACCCGCAGGAACGCCGCCATGTCCTCGGGCGGGATGGCGGACCCGGCGAAGGGCCCGGGGTCGAGCGTCGGGAGGTCCGCCTCGGGGCGTTCGGTCATCGTCACGGAGCGGCCGGGTCCAGCTCGGCGAGCGCCTTGCGGGCCTGCTCCAGCTGCGCCTCCAGCTCGACGACCTTGGCCTCGCGGGCCGCGCGCGCCTCGACGATGACCTCCTCGATGGGCGCGGCGAGATCCTGGTGCAGCTCGGCGACGGCCTTCTGCACCGCCGCCGCGGTCACGGGCAGGGCGCGGGCGATCCAGGTGGTGCCGCGCTTGAGCTCGGCCTGCCACTCGCCGTCCGCCGATCCGGCGACGGTGAGGGTGAGCTCGACGACCCGGGTGGTCCGCGCGGTCGAGGTGCCCTTCGGCCGGCCCCGCTTCGGCTTCTCGGCCGCGGGCGCGACGGGCGTCCCGGGCACGGCGGAGGTCTCGGGCACGGCGGTCCCGGCGCCCGGGGTCGCGGAGTCGGGGTGCGCGGCCGTGGCGGCGGACGACGTCGTGGCGGGGCCGTCTGTGCTGCTCACGGTGTCGGCGGTGGTCACGGTGTCCACGGGCTCCCTCTCTGGCGGCGATCTCGTCGGAATGGCGTGCACGTCCAGGGTGACCGTAGAACATGCGTTCGACACGCCCGGATCCGGCGTGCGGGCGCACACTTCACATAGACAACTTATATAAAGCAGTGATGGAATCGAGGGGTGACCACGTCAGCCGGCCCGCGGCCGGACGAACCGGAACCCGCAGGCGTCCCGGATGGCCCGGGCGTCCCGGATGGCCCGGATGGCCCGGACGTCGCTGACCTGTCCGCGGCGCTGGAACGCGCGGCGAGCTGGCTGCGGCGGGCCCTGCGCAACCCCGAGTGGAACGCCGTCGCGCTCTCGACGCTCGACGAGCTGGACCGCGGCGGCCCCCGCCGCGTCACCGAGCTCGCGGTGCTGGAGCGGACCAGCCAGCCCGGGATGACGGGCATCCTCGCCCGCCTCGCCGCCGCCGGGCTGGTCCGGCGCGACCCGGACCCCTCGGACGGCCGGGCCACGCTGATCACCGTCACCCCGGCCGGTCGGGAGCACATCGCCGCACGGCACGCCGAGCGTGCCCGCTTCCTGGCCGACCGGATCGGATCCCTGCCCGACGACGACCGGCGCGCGCTGCTCGGCGCGACGCGCGCCCTGGCCGCCCTCGCCGCTCCCGAAGAGGAAGAAGCGTTGTCGTGAGCACCTCTCACGCCCACCCCGGTCACACCCCCGCCGCGCATCACTCGCCCAGCCCGTTCCGCCAGCCCCGCGCCGTCTGGGCGGTGGCGTTCGCCTGCGTGATCTCGTTCATGGGAATCGGCCTCGTCGACCCGATCCTGCCCGCGCTCGCGACCCAGCTCGACGCCGGCCACACCCAGGTCGAGCTGCTGTTCACCAGCTACCTGGTCGTCACCGCCGTCGCGATGCTGATCACCGGGTGGGTGTCCAGCCGGATCGGGGCCAAGCGCACCCTCGTCGCCGGCCTCGTGATCATCGTCGTGTTCGCCGCGCTCGCCGGGGCCGCCGGCGGGATCGGCGGCATCGTCGGCTTCCGCGCGGGATGGGGGCTCGGGAACGCGCTGTTCATCGCCACCTCGCTCGCGGTGATCGTCGGGTCCGCCAGCGGCGGCTTCGGCGGCGCGATCGTGCTGTACGAGACCGCGCTGGGCGTCGGCATCGCCACCGGCCCGCTGCTCGGCGGGCTGCTGGGCACGATCAGCTGGCGCGGACCGTTCTTCGGGGTCTCGGTCCTCATGCTGGTCGCGCTCGTCGCGACCGTCGTGTTCGTGGACAGGACGCCCACGCCGGACACGCCGTCGAGGCTGTCCGAACCGCTGGCCGCGCTGAAGCACCGCAACCTGCGGACCACCAGCCTCGTCGGGCTGCTCTACAACTGGGGCTTCTTCACCCTGCTCGGCTACGCGCCGTTCCTGATGAACCTCTCGGCGCTGCGGCTCGGCGCGGTGTTCTTCGCCTGGGGGATCCTCGTGGCGCTGTTCGCGGTGTTCGGCGCCGTCCGGCTCAAGGACCGCTTCGGCACCGCCCGCACCCTCTACGCGAGCCTGATCTGCGTCGCGGTGATCCTGGCGGTCATCGCCGCGTTCTCCGGGACGGTGTGGGTCGTGATCGCCGCGGTCGTCGCGTCGGGGGCGTTCGTCGGGCTGAACAACACCCTCGTCACCACCGCCGTCATGAGCATCTCGCCGGTGCTGCGCAACGTCGCCTCCGCCACCTACGGCTTCGTCCGGTTCATCGGCGGCGGCCTGGCCCCGTTCGCCGCCGGCCTGCTGGCCGAGAGCGTCGGGGTCACGGTGCCGTTCCTGATCGCGGCCGTCGTCGTGCTCGTCGGTGCCTGGCTGCTGAGCACGGTGCACCGGGCGCTGGAGGACGCGGACGCCGAGGCGGAGCGGCCCGGGCCCTCGCGGGAACGGGCGGACGCCGAGGCGGCCGTCCGGCAGGTCCCGGCGGTCGCGGAAGGAGCGATCCTCGCCGGGGACGCGCTGCGGGGGGACCGGCGATGACCGGGCCCTCGGCGGGGCCGGGCGGATTCGAGATCGGCCGCGACGGACCCCGCGCGATCATCGTCGGGATCGACGGCTCGGACACCGCATGGCGGGCCCTGCACTACGCCGTCGGGCAGGCCCGGCGGCAGGATTCGAGGGTCGTGGCCGTCTACGCGGACCGGCTGCCGGGTGTCGCGTTCGCCACGGCGATGCCGCTGGCCGCCACCGCGGTCGTCGATCCGGCCCGCGACGAGATGGTCGACGAACTCCGCCGGGAGGTCGTGGCGCTCGGCGCGGAGTACGGGATCACGGCGCGGTTCGAGACCGTCGTCGGGGATCCGGTCCTGGCCCTGACCGCGGTGGCGGAGCGGGAGCAGGCGGACGCGATCGTGGTGGGCGCGAGCGTGCAGGCGGGCCACAAGCTGTTCGGCTCGGTCGCGATGCGCGTGGTGAAGGTCGGCCGCTGGCCCGTCACCGTGGTGCCCTGAGCCGCCCGCCGGGTCAGCAGCCCTCCCCGGGCACCTCTGCTCTGCGCACACCGACGCACCACCTGGGCCGCTCCGGCGAGCCGCCGTCCGTCCGACCGGGCTTGATCACCGGTTGCGGTACGACGCGGCCACATGGGGCCGTCCTGTACCGCAACCGGTGATCAGGGGCCGCCGGGTGCGTGGGTGTGCGCAGAGCAAGGGGGGCCGGTCCTCAGTGACGACGGGTGGTCCGGCGGGTCGGCTCCGCCGTGCGCGGGTCCTCCGGCCACGGGTGCTTCGGGTACCGGCCCCGCAGCTCCGCCCGGACCTGCGGATAGCCGTTGTCCCAGAAGGACTCCAGGTCGTCGGTGACGGCGGTCGGGCGGCCCGCGGGGGAGAGCAGGTGCAGCAGCACGGGGACCCGGCCGTCGGCGATCCGCGGCGTCGCGCGCCAGCCGAACGCCTCCTGGACCTTGACCGGGAGCACCGGCCGTCCCGAGGTGTAGTCCAGCGCGACGTGCGACCCGGACGGCACCGTGACCCGTTCCGGCGCCAGCTCGTCGATGCGGGCGGCGAGCGGCCAGCCGACCAGGTTGCGCAGCGCGGGGACGAGGTCGATCGCGGCCAGGTCCGAGCGGCGGCGGGCGTTCGACAGCGGCCCGGCCAGCCAGCCGTCCGGGCGCTCGATCCCGGCGAGGAGCGCCTCGTCGTCGACGGCGGGCCAGCCTCCGCCCAGGACCTCGTGCAGCAGCGCCAGGCGGGCCCGCAGCGAGCTCGCCGCCCGGCTCCATCCCAGCAGCCCGAGGCCGTCCGTGCGCAGGCCGTCGACCAGGGCGGCCCGGACCAGCGCCGGCGCCGGTCTCCGCAGCGGCCGCTCCTCGAGCACCACGGCCCCGAGCCGGCGGACCCGGCGGGCGACCAGGTCCCCGTCCCGCCACAGGACCTCGTCGGCGTCGACGAGCAGGGTGGCGGCCACCCGTTCGGCCAGCTCCTGGTCCGCGGCGGCCGCGAGCCGGACGCGCCCGTGCACCTCACCGGGCCTGCGGTCCGCGACCGCGACCGCGATCCACCCGACGGCGGCCAGTGGGCTCCCTGCGGGCAGCTCGACGGCGGTGCCGCCGGTCATGAGGTAGACCGGGGACCCGGGGGCGCGCCGGCGGGCCAGCCGCTCCGGATGGGCGAGCCCCGCCACGAGCGCCGCACCGTGGCCGTCGACCCGCCCGGTGTCCTTCACCAGCCCGGTGTCCTTCACCAACGCGGCGAGCCGCCGCACCTCGCCCTTCCAGCGCCCGCTCCCCGGCGCCTCCCCGCTCCGCAGACGCGCCAGCTCCCGGTCCAGCTCCACCCCGGCGACGAGGGTGTCGTCGTCGAGCACCGCGACCACCTCCGCGGCGGCCCGCGCGCCCACCTCGGCGGCGCCGTCGAGCAGCGCGCGGGCGAGGCGGGGATGGAGCCCGAGCCCGGCCATCCGCGTCCCGCGGTCGGTGATCGCGCCGTCCCGGTCCACCGCGCCGAGCGCCCTCAGCACGGCCTGTCCGGCGCGCAGCGGCCCCTCGGGCGGGGCGTCCCACCAGCGCAGCCCCGATCCGTCCGGGGTCCCCCAGGCGGCCAGGTCCAGGGCGAGGCGGGTGAGGTCGGCCGTGGCGATCTCCGGTTCGGGGAACCGGTTGAGCAGCTCGCCCTCCGGCCAGCAGCGGATCACGTGTCCGGGCGCCTCGCGGCCCGCGCGGCCGGCCCGCTGCTCGGCGACGGCGGCGGACTCCCGCAGGGTGACCAGCCCGGCCAGCCCCCGTCGGTGGTCCACCCGCGGCACCCGCGCCAGCCCGGCGTCGACGACCGCGCGCACCCCGGGGACGGTCAGGCTGGACTCCGCGATCGAGGTCGCGAGGACGACCCGGCGCCGCCTGCCGGCGGAGACGGGGGCCAGGGCCGCGTCCTGCTCGGCGGCGGAGAGCCGGCCGTGCAGCGGCAGCACGTCCGCGTCGATCCCGGCGAGCGCGGACGCCGTCCGGCGGATCTCCGGCACCCCGGGCAGGAAGGCGAGCACGTCCCCGTGCGTGAGCGCGGCCCGGACCCCGCGGGCGACGCAGGCCTCGATGCGTTCGTCCCGGCGCGGCGGCAGGTGTCGGACCTCGACGGGATGGGTGCGCGCCTCGACGGACACCAGCGGCGCCCCGCCCGTCGGCCCGCCCAGCAGCTCGCCGAGCCGCCCGGCCGCGACGGTCGCGGACGCGGCGAGCAGGTGCAGGTCCGGGCGCAGGCCGTCGCGGGCGTCGAGCAGCAGGGACAGCAGCAGGTCCGCGTCGAGGTGCCGTTCGTGGCACTCGTCGAGCACGACCGCGCCGACCCCGGCGAGCTCCGGGTCCCGGGCCAGGCGGCGCAGCAGCAGCCCGGAGGTGACGACCTCGATCCTGGTGCGGTCCGAGGTCCGGGAGTCCCCGCGCACGGAGTAGCCGACGCTCCGCCCGAGCGGCTCGCCCAGCAACGACGCCATCCGGGCCGCGGCGGCGCGGGTCGCGACCCGCCTCGGCTCGGCCACGACGATCCGGCCCTCGATCGCGGCGGCCAGGGCCAGCGGGACGAGGGTGGTCTTGCCCGTGCCGGGCGGGGCGACGAGCACGGCGGCACCACTCGCCGTCAGGGTGCGGGTGATCTCCTCGAGAGCGCCGCGGACCGGCAGGTCCGGCAGGTCGGGAACGGCGAGGAGCGGGGAGGGCACGGGCCGAGTGTGCCCGGTGCCTACCGCGGTGGTCCCGGCAGTTCCGTTCCGGGGCCGGTCCGGGGGCGGACGACCCGGCGGGCGCGGCGGCGGCGCGGCGACAACGGCCCCTCGTCGTTCGCCAGCACCACCGCGATCCACGGCAGCGGGATGGTGATGATCAGCAGAGCGAGCCCGACCCCCCAGGCCGCCTCGTACAACGCGCCACCCACCCCGAACCCCAGGATGTGGATGATCATGATCACGACATACGTGCGCTTACGGCGACGCAGCCGCTCCTCTCCGGAGGGCTCCGCGTCGGTGATCAGCGGCGGTTCGTCGCCGCGGCGCCGTGCGGTCAGCGGGCGGGTCAGCCCCCCGTGGCGCCGGAGTCCGCGCGCTTCGCGCCGGGCCCGGCCTGCGGGCCGGGACGCCGGGCGCGCCGGCGCAGCAGGAGGACGACGCCGGCCGTCGCGGCGAGGCTGCACAGGACCGACACCGCGCCGCCGACGCCGCCGATCACCGCGGCGAGCGCGATCAACGCCACACCGGCGACGGCGAGCAGGATCGCGACGTTGCGCAGGACGAGGCGGGGCAGCCGGGTGCCACCGGAGAAGTCTCCGGCGAGGTCCGGGAACTGGGTCTCGAGGCGCCGCTCCAGCTCGTCGAGCTGGCGCTGCTCCGCCTCGGTGAGACGTGGGGGTCGGGACTCGGGAGGGGTCACACCTCGTTGGTACCCGATTCCCGGCAGGTCTCACACCTCGGCGGGCCCTCTGCCCCCGGACGGACGATGCGCAGGAGGGTCATCTGTACCACACCCACGCTCGCCACTCGCCCGGTTCACCCTGCCCCCACCGGTGCCACCAGGCCGTTAATGCAATTGCCTCTCGCGTTCAGGCGCATGGCCGGATAACGTCCGCACCCATGAGCGTGGGTACTGACACAGACGTCAATTCCGGGGCAGGGCCCGGGTCCGGGCCGGTGGGTGACGCTGCCCGGGTGGAGGAGGCCGCGCGGCAGGTGGTGCGCGAGCACGACCCCCGCTCCGTCCCGACGCAGGAGTTCCTCGGAGCCGTGTTCGACGCCGGTCTGGCGTGGGTGCACTTCCCGGTCGGCCAGGGTGGCCTCGGCCTCTCCCGGGGCCTGCAGGCGAACGCGGACTCCATCCTGCAGGACGCGGGCGGGCCGACCCCGTTCGCGCTGAACCCGATCGGCTACGGCATGGCCGCGCCGACGCTGAGCGAGCACACCCAGACGCCCGAGCGGGCCGCGGCCTGGCTCCGCCCGCTGGCGACCACCGAGGACATCTGGTGCCAGCTGTTCTCCGAGCCGGGCGCGGGATCCGACCTCGCCGGGCTCGCGACGTCCGCGGTGCGCGACGGCGACGACTGGGTGATCAACGGCCAGAAGGTGTGGACGAGCCTCGCCCACCGGGCCAACTGGGCGCTGCTGCTGGCGCGCACGGACCCGGACGTGCCGAAGCACAAGGGCCTGACCTACTTCGTCCTGGACATGCACGCCCCGGGCGTCGAGACCCGGCCGCTGCGCCAGATGACCGGCCAGGCGGAGTTCAACGAGGTCTACATGAACGACGCCCGGATCCCCGACGCGCACCGCCTCGGTGCCGTCGGCGCGGGCTGGCGGGTCGCGATGACCACGCTGATGAACGAGCGATCGGCGATCGGCGGGTCCGCCAGCCGGCGCGGTGTCGGGACGATCTCCGACGCCGTCGAGCTCTGGGCGGCCCGCCCGGACCTGCACACCCCGGTCCTGCGGGACCGGCTGGCGAAGCTGTGGACCACCGCGGAGGCCCAGCGCCTCACGAGTGAGCGCTCCCGGGCGACGGCGACGGCCAAGGGCCCCGGCCCGGAGGGCTCGGTCGGCAAGCTCGTCGGCGCGGAGCTCAACCAGGCGATCTACGAGTTCTGCATGGACCTGCTGGGGACCGAGGGCACGGTCTACGGGGACTACACGCTCCGGGACATCACCCGCAACGAGGACTACCGCGGCCCGATCCAGCAGCGCTTCCTGCGCTCGCGGGCCAACACCATCGAGGGCGGCACCTCCGAGGTGCTGCGCAACATCCTCGGCGAACGCATCCTGGGCCTGCCCGGGGACATGCGCGCCGACTCCGACCGACCCTGGCGCGAGGTGCCCCGTGGCTGACAACACAGTGGCTGAGCAGAACGACACCGAGCCGGCCGCGGCCGAGTTCGCCTTCACCGACGAGCAGCAGGAGCTGCGCCGCGCGGTGCGCAAGTTCGCCGCCGAGTTCTCCGACGAGGCGACGGTCCGCACCCTGATGGAGTCGCCCACCGGGTACGACGCCAAGACCTGGGCCCGCCTCGGCGCCGAGCTGGGTGTGCTGGGCCTCGCGGTGCCCGAGGAGCTCGGCGGCGCGGGCGGCACGCTCGTGGACCAGGCGATCGCCGTCGAGGAGCTCGGGGCGGTGCTGTTCTGCGGCCCCGTGCTCGGCACGGTCGGGCTCGCGATCCCGGCGCTCGTCGCGTCGTCCGAGGGCCCGGTGCGGTCGGCGACCCTGGAGTCCCTCGTCGAGGGCGCGCGGACCGCGGCGTTCGCCGTGGCGGACCGCGGTGGCAGCTTCGACCCGACGGCCCTGACGGTCGGCGCGACGCGCGACGGTGACGGCTGGGCGCTGACCGGCGTCGTCGAGCGCGTGGTCGACGCGGCCGCCGCGGACGTGCTGCTCGTCGCGGCGAGCGGACCGGACGGGGTCGCGCTGTTCGTCGCCGAGGGCGACGCGAGCGGGGTCGAGCGGCAGGCCCTCTCGACGCTGGACCAGACCCGCCGGCAGGCGACTATCCGGCTCACCGACGCCCCGGCGCGGCTGCTGGCCGGACCGGAGGAGGCCGAGCGGGTGATCGGCCACGCCCTCGCGGTGGGCGCCACCCTGCTGGCCGCCGAGCAGGTCGGTGCCTCGCAGCACCTGCTGGACCTGAGCGTCGGCTACGCGAAGGAGCGGCTACAGTTCGGCCGCCCGATCGGCTCGTTCCAGGCGGTCAAGCACCGCCTCGCGAACATGCTCGTGCACGCCGAGCACGCGCGCTCGGCCGCCTACCACGCCGCGTGGGCGCTGCAGGACGGCACGGACGACCCGGCGCTCGCCGCGAGCATCGCCCAGGCGACCTGCTCGGAGGCGTTCACCGACATCGCGTCCGGGACCGTCCAGGTGCACGGCGGCATCGGCTTCACCTGGGAGTACCAGGCCCACCTGTACTACAAGCGGGCCATCACCGACGCGGCCCTGCTGGGCAGCGCCGAGGTGCACCGCGGCCGGATCGCGGCCTCCGTGCTGGACTCCCAGATCGGCCGGCTGCCCTCGCCGCCGGTGGCCACCGGCATCCTGTAGCGCTACTCACCACGGCCCGCCCACGACGGCGCCGGGCCCGGAACCGGGCCCGGCGCCGGCGGCCCGCGGCCCGGGTGGTGGGCCCGCGTTAATGGCGCCCGAGCGCGCCGCGGCGGGAGGATGTCGGCGTGGAGCCGGTCCCCCCCTCGCCCACCGAACAGGACACCGACATGGGTGGTGACCCGGCCTGCTGGCTCGACCGGGTCTGTCCCGAATGCGGCGGGTTCCTCCTCGAGGCCCGCCCGACGACGTGTGAGCGATGCGGCACGGCTCTCGCCGCCGAGTAGGCCCCGTGGCAGGCTGATCGGCATGCGCTCGCTGCTGATGTCGCGCCGGGACCTCGACTTCCTCCTGTACGAGTGGCTCGACGTCGAGTCCCTGACGAAGCGGGAGCGCTACGCCGAGCACGACGCGGACACCTTCGCCGCGGCACTCGATCTCGCCTCGCAGGTCGCCACGGAGCACTTCCTCCCGCACCGCAAGCTCTCGGACCAGCGGGAACCCACGTTCGACGGCGAGCGCGTCGAGATGCCGGCCGAGGTGAGGACGGCCCTGGACGTCCTCGCGGAGACCGGGATCATCGGCGCCGGGATGGACGCCTCGGTCGGCGGGATGCAGCTGCCGGCGACGGTCACGCAGGCCTGCTTCCTGTGGTTCCAGGCCGCCAACATCGGCACCGCGGCCTATCCGTTCCTCACCGTGGCGAACGCGAACCTGCTCCTCGCCCACGGGACGCCGGAGCAGGTCGAGACCTGGGTGCGGCCCATGGTCGAGGGCCGTTACTTCGGCACGATGTGCCTGTCCGAGCCGCAGGCGGGCTCGTCGCTCACGGACGTCACGACGAGGGCGGTGCCGCAGCCGGACGGCACCTACCGGATCACCGGCACCAAGATGTGGATCTCCGGCGGAGAGCACGAGCTGAGCGAGAACATCGTCCACCTGGTGCTGGCCAAGATCCCCGGCGGTCCGCCCGGGGTGAAGGGCATCTCGCTGTTCATCGTGCCCAGGCTCCTCGACGACGGGGAGCGCAACGACATCGCACTCGTCGGGCTCAACCACAAGATGGGCAACCGCGGCACCGTCAACACGCTGCTGAACTTCGGTGAGGGGAAGTGGACCCCGGGCGGTGAGCCGGGTGCCGTCGGGTACCTCGTGGGCGAGGAGCACCGCGGGCTCGCCTACATGTTCCACATGATGAACGAGGCGCGGGTCGGCGTGGGGGCGGGCGCCGTCGCGCTCGGCTACTCCGGCTACCTGCACGCCCTGGACTACGCCCGTTCCCGGCCGCAGGGCCGCCCGGTCGCGGCGAAGGACCCGGCGCAGCCGCAGGTCCCGATCGTGGAGCACGCGGACGTGCGCCGGATGCTGCTCGCGGCCAAGAGCTACACCGGGGGCGGCCTCGCGCTGATCCTCTACTGCGCCCGGCTCCTGGACGAGGAGCTGACGGCGGCGACGGAGGAGGAGCGGGCGCGGGCCCACCTGCTGCTCGAGGTCCTCACCCCGATCGCGAAGAGCTGGCCCTCGCAGTGGTGCCTGGCGGCCAACGACCTGGCCATCCAGGTCCACGGCGGCTACGGCTACACCCGGGAGTACGACGTCGAGCAGCTCTACCGGGACAACCGGCTCAACGCGATCCACGAGGGCACCCACGGGATCCACGGGCAGGACCTGCTGGGCCGCAAGGTCGTCATGTCCGCCGGGGCGGGCCTGCGGGTGCTCACCGAGACGATCGGAGAGACCGTGGGGACCGCCCGCGCGGCCGGGGGCGAGGCCGCGGAGCTCGCCGGCGCCCTCGACGCCGCGGTGGGCCGGATCGGCGAGGTCACCGCCGCGCTGTGGGCCGGGGGAGACGCGGAGGTGGCGCTGGCCAACGCCTCGGTCTACCTCGAGGCAGTCGGGCATGTCGTGGTGGCGTGGCTGTGGCTGGAGCAGCTGCTGGCCGCGGGCGGCACGCCGGGGGAGTTCTACGACGGCAAGCGCGCAGCCGCCCGCTTCTTCTTCCGCTACGAGCTGCCGCGGACCGGACCGCAGCTGGACCTGCTCGCGACGCTGGACCGGACGACGCTGGACATGCGCGACGAGTGGTTCTGACCAGTGGCGCTGACAGTGGTGCCGCGGTAGAGCCGGGACGGCTGTAGCCGGGGGACACGGCGCGAAGTGCGTATTCCCCCGGAGCGCCTCGAGGAGTGTGCTCGACGCCCGACTCCTGGAGGTGGTGGCTCGTGCGCGCAGTCGACGAGGACAAGCTGGAGGCGTTCGTCGGACAGGTGAT